>JAISWB010000114.1 GCA_031271265.1 Desulfovibrio sp.
AGGCTGAAGCAGCGCAGCAGCTTCGACCGGGAGGACATGCCGGCCTTTTTTAAAATGCCGGTCTGATGGTAACGTACTGTGGAAAGCGCCACGCCGAGCTCCCGGGCAAGGTCTTCCAGGCTTTTGCCCCGGATCAGGCCAAGCAGGAGTTCCTGCTCCCTTTTGGTCAAATCATACGCGGCGGCAAAGGCGTGGAATTTTCCCATGTCCGGCTCAGATGTTGTGTTCTTTGCCGGCGGCAATTCCCACAGTTTCGGCTTTTCTTCCAGCAGGCGGCGGAAACGCCACAGGCAACAGGCCGTTCCCACCGCCAAGAGTAGCGCCACAGCGAAGACTCCGTTCGGAAATGCGGAGAGAAGACCGCGCGGCAGAGCGCCGACAGGCTGCATAAGGTGCAGGCAGTGGGCCAGGGTCAGCAGCAAGGGAAGAAGTCTGTGGGGCTTCATCAACCGGGCGCAGGCAGTCAGCACGGCCAGAAGCAGTGTTTGGCGCGTCACGGAGAGCAGGCAGAACAGGGTCAAGGGATCAAGCAGACCGTTTGCCTGGGCCGGGCCGAGAAAGGGCAGAGACAGACAGGCGGGAACGAGTACAAGCATGAGCCTGCCGGGTTTTTCTCCGTCCAGCATCCGCCCGGCCAGGGGCAGAAAGAGCAGCGGAAGAAAATACGGTGGGCCGACAAGACCCGGCCTGAGGGCTGTTTTGGGCAGAGCCATGCCCGTTTCCAACCCTGTGATGAGAAACAGGCCCGCGCCTGCGCCGAATATCCACAGCAGGGCCGCGCGCGTTCCCTCGGACGCCTCCGGAATCTTGTCCTCGCCGGCCGGGGTATGCCCGCCCGTTTCCCTATTGCCGAGCGCGTAGAGAGTCGCTCCCAGACACAGGCCCGTGCCGCCCAAAATCAGGCAATTCAGGGTGAACAGGTGAAAGGCTTGTCCGTTTGGCGCGGGATCGGCGAACACGCCGCCGAGCAGGGGGAACAGGGTTACCCACAAGAGTTCTCCGAAGGCCATGATCAGACCGTAGAAAAAGCCTTCCCGGCCGGACGGGGCTGCGCGGAAAAAGAGCGCCAACCCCAGAGGTAAGAAAATGCCTCCGCTGATGCCGATCACAGGGAACCTGCCGTTAAACACCCAAAGCGGCAGATCTCCCGGCAGAACCGGAACGGCGGCGCAAAAAAGACCCGTCAGGGCCGTCAGGGCGGCAAAAATCCGGTACCGGGCGTTTCGCTGTATTCCCGCAGTGCAATATATCCCCAGGCCCGTCAGAAGCGCCACGCCGAAATGAAAGAGGGCGACGGGATCTCCGCCGGGTTTTCCGCCGCCGCGCAGATTCACCACAATCACCGCGAAGGACGAGGCGCAGTAAAGCAGCCCCATGCTCAGGGCGGGAAGTAAAAAGCTGTCGCGCCGCAACCGACCCTCTCAGTCTTTTGTGTCCGCGCCTCTTCCCGCGTTGCGGGACCGCGCAAAAAACGGATATGGGGGAATGAACCGTAACGCGCTATATCATATTGATATTCCCGGCATGATAGAGCAGTCACGGCCTGTTTGCAAGACGCAATCTTTGCGGGTAGGTACATAAATATGGATAAAGCGGGATCTCGAAGTGAAAAAAACAAGTCAGTTGTAGTGACGGCATGCCGAGCAAATGCTGATAGGAAAAGACCGCCTGGGCCGCGGAGAAGCTGCCGGCCGGCGTAACAGCGCATACCGTGGGATGCTGAAAGGTAATTCGAGTGTGCCGGCCCCGGATAGCGGCGGTTTTCCTCCTTGACTCCCGGCAAGGCCGGGAATACGTTGCCGATGTCGCTTCCTCAACCGAAGGCGTACAAAACTTCCCCGAAATAGGGCAACGCACCCGGACCGGCGGCTGTCCCTCGTCGTCCCCGCAGCGCGTCGGCCGGCGTCTGTTGACGACAATAATCCGTACAGGAACACCCCACCGGGGAAAAAGCGCTGTAAAACGCCGCATACAGGGACAATACACCAAGGAAAAAACGCTGTGAAACGCCGTTGCCGCATCATGTGTCTTCTTAGTCTCCTGCTGCTTTCCGCGCCGGGATTCGACAACGCCGCTTACGGCGCGGGTCGCTCCGAATCCGCGCGCGCGTCGGCCGCTGCAGGCAAATGCGACGAAGCGGCTGCCGAAGCTGTTGCCGTTCCGGAACAGGAACCCGGCGCCGTCGAGGCCCGCATCGCCGCCGCCCGCTGTTACGCGAAACTGAACAAGCCTGCCCAGGCCGTCCCCCTTCTGGAAAAAGCACTGGCCGTCAACCCCGAAAACGAGGATGCCGTCACCGGCCTGGCCGCCGCCCTGCTCAATACCGGCGACCGCGACAAGGCCAGAGGCCTGCTTACCGGCCTGCTGGACAAAAAGCCGGCCTCCGATGAAGCCCTGACCCTGTTGCTTTTCCTTGCCGAACAGGACGGCGATGCGGCAACGGCGGAAAACTACCTGAAAAAGCGCCTGGAACAGGACCCGGACAACGAAAACCTGCTGTTCCGCCTCGGCGACTTCTACCTGGGCTCCGGTACCCCGGACAAAGCCGTCGCCCTGCTGGAAGCCCGGCTGGAAACAAAGCCCGAAGCGCAGGCGGTGCGCAGCCGTCTGGCCGGACTGCTGGCTTCTTCGGGCAAAGCGGAGCAGGCCCTTGCCCTTCTCGACAAGGCGCCGAAACAGGACGGCGAGATCAAGCTGGCCAGGGCGGGTATCCTGTTGCGCATCGGCCGTCTCGACGAGGGTGAGGCATCCCTGAAATCCCTTCTGGATGATCCCAGAGACAAGGCGCGGGCCGACGAGGCGCGCGTCGGACTGACGGAACTGTATATGCAGACCGGCAGGGCAGGGGAGGCGGAAAAGCAGGCCGACGCCCTGACGGCGGCAAACCCCGGCAGGCCGGAAGGCTACCTCATACGCGGGCGCATCCGCTACGCCGCAAAGAATTTTGCGGGCGCCGCCGCCGACTTCGAGACGGTCGTCAAGCTTGTTCCCGACGACTACCGGACCGCGCTGTCCCTCGCCGAAGCGCAGAATGCCGCGGGCAACACCCAGGCCGCCGAAAACACCGTGACCGGCGTGCTGTCCAACGCGCCGCGCTTCGCCCCGGCCTACCTCACCCTGGCCGACATCTATCTCTCGCGCAACATGCCCGATGCGGCATTGATGACCCTGGACATGGGCCGCAAGGCGGTTCCGGACGACACGTCCGTCCCCTTGGCCGCATCGGCCGTCCTGTCCCAGTTGCAGCGTTACAACGACGCCGTGAAAATGCTGGAACCGCTGACGGGGAACAAGAATTCCCAGGTCGCCGAAACCGCCCTGCTGCGCCTTGCGGCGCTGTTCACGGCCCAAAAGAATGTCGCCAAAACCGTTGCCGCTTATGACCGCCTGCTCACGCTCAATCCGGCCTCGACCATCGCCGCCGAAGGCCGCATCCGGGCGCAGATCGGCGCGAAACAGCAAAAAGCCGCCCTGACCTTTGCCGAGAAACGGCAGAAAGAACGCCCCGACGATGCCGCCGCCGCCTTCATGGTCGGAGAATGCGCCGTAGCCGCGGGCGATGCGCAGAAAGCCGAAAAGGCCTACCTTCGCGCCCTGGATCTCGCGCCGTCCTGGGAACAGCCCCTGCTGATGCTGGTCCGCATTTACGGCGCGACCAAGCGCACAGACAAGGCCGTTAAACTTTGCAGCGACCTGTATGCCGCGCATCCGGACAACCTCAACGCCGCAATGTACGCGGCCATGATCCTGGAGCAGTCGGGCAAGTTTTCCGAGGCTGAAACCCGTTACCGCAAACTTATCTCGGACAAGCCGGAATACCTGGCCGCCGTCAACAATCTGGCCTTTCTCCTGACCCGGCACAAGCCTACGCCGGAACGTCTGGCGGAGGCCGAGGAACTTGCCGGCAAGGCGGCAGCGGGCGGCGCCTCCCAGCCTCTGGATACCCTGGGCTGGGTGCGCATGTTGCGCGGCAACGCCGCCGGAGCGGAAGAAAGCCTGCGCAAGTCGCTGGCGGCCAAGCAGGACAACGCTTTTGCCCGCTACCATCTGGCCGAAGTGCTGGCTGCGTCCGGGGATGAGCAAAAAAAGAAGGAAGCCGTGGAACTGCTCACCGGCCCTGCGGCGGACAAAGCGTTCCCCATGCGCGCCGATGCCGAAAAACTGCTCAAACGGCTGCGTTCCGGCGCGCCTGCCGCGGCGGCGCAGGCCAAACCCGCTTCCGTCAAGCCCGGTCCGAAGAAATCGCCGCAGACCGGGTCCGCGCCGGGCAAACCGGCGCAAAAGAAACCCGCGCAGAACAAGCCCTCACAGAAGAAACCGGCAACGGACAAGGGCGCCGCGTCAGCCGGATGACTCCGCCCCCGGCGGACGGGAGCCGGGCGGATTATTCTTCCTTGAAGGGAACGCTTTCATACCATAAGGGGCTTTTTGATGAGGGGGGCCGGCCTGGGCCGGCGCAGGGCCGACCGGGGAAATCATTTCTCCCGGCGGAGTCCGGGACGGAGTCCCGGCCGCCGGAGGCATATAAAATTCGCCTCGAAAGGCGGTAATGTTCGGCCTTGCGCCTGCTCAGGCCGAGGGTTTGAGGCGGAGCCCCGGTTCTCCCGGCGGGGGTTGGGGCGAAGCCCCGTTAATCCGTGTTTCCAACGAAACGGAGATGCCATGTCTGATGCCCGTGATTCCGGCCTGCCTGCGGGCTATGAGCCGGAAACCGTGGAGGCGCGTCGGCGCGCTTTATGGGAAGAACAGCACCTGTTTACCCCCGACCTTGATGCCGAGGCCGAAGCCGGCGCCTTTTCCATCGTCATTCCGCCGCCCAACGTCACCGGCAACCTGCACATGGGCCATGCCCTGAACCTGACCCTGCAGGACATCCTCTGCAGGCACGCGCGCCGGCTCGGCAGGCAGGTGCTGTGGGTACCCGGCGAGGACCATGCCGGCATAGCCACCCAGAACGTCGTCGAACGCCGCCTGAAGGAAGAGGGCACCGGCCGGCACGCCTTGGGACGCGAGGCGTTTGTTGAACGGGTTTGGCAATGGAAGGAAGAATACGGCAACAACATCCGCCGCCAGATAAGGGCCATGGGCGCGTCCGTGGACTGGAGCAGGGAGCGCTTCACCCTGGACGAGGGGTTGTCGCGGGCCGTACGCAGGGTGTTTGTCCGCCTGTACCGCGAGGGGCTGATTTACAAGGGCCTGTATATCGTCAACTGGTGCAGCCGCTGCCGCACCGCTCTGGCCGACGACGAGGTCGAGCACCGGACGCTCAAGGGCATGCTGAGTTTTATCCGTTATCCTTTGGAAGACGGTTCCGGGCACATCACCGTGGCCACCACCAGACCGGAAACCATGCTCGGCGATACGGCAGTGGCCGTACATCCCGAAGACGGGCGTTACCGGGACATGGTAGGGAAAAAGGCGCGCCTGCCCTTGCTGGGCCGCCTCCTGCCGGTTGTCGCCGACCCTTATGTGGACCGCGAATTCGGCACCGGCGCGCTCAAGGTCACGCCGGCCCATGCTCCCGACGACTGGCGTCTGGGCGGCAAGCACGGGCTGGAGTGCATACAGGTCATCGACGAAGACGGCAACATCAACGGCAACGGGGGGGTCTACGCGGGCCTGTCCAGGGAAAAGGCGCGCGACCGGGTTGTCGCCGACCTGCGCGCGGGCGGCTTTTTGGAGGAAGAACGTCCCTGTGAGCACAATGTCGGGCACTGCTACCGTTGCGGATCAATCATTGAGCCGTTGCCTTCCATGCAGTGGTTTGTGGCCGTAAAGCCTTTGGCGGAGAAAGCCCGCGCGGCCGTGCCGGAGCAAACGAGCATCTTTCCTTCCTCCTGGGTCAAAACTTACTACACCTGGCTGGACAACATCCGCGACTGGTGCATAAGCAGGCAGATATGGTGGGGGCACCGTATTCCGGCCTGGACCTGCGATACTTGCGGCGCGCTGACCGTGCAGGAGGACGCGCCGCAGCGCTGTCCCGAATGCGCGGGAAGCCGGCTGACGCAGGACTCCGATGTGCTCGACACGTGGTTTTCCTCCGCGCTCTGGCCTTTTTCCACCCTCGGCTGGCCGGACGACACCCCGGAAATGCGGCGTTTTTATCCCACGAGCGTGCTGGTCACGGGCTTCGACATCCTTTTTTTCTGGGTGGCGCGCATGCTGATGATGGGGTTGCATTTCACGGGCGAAGCGCCGTTCCGCCACTGTTATATTCATGCTCTGGTGCGGGACGCCCAGGGCAAAAAGATGTCCAAGTCGTCGGGCAACGTCATCGACCCGCTGCACATGATCGCGCGTTACGGCACGGACGCCCTGCGTTTCACGCTGGCGGCCTTTGCGGCCATGGGCCGGGATATCCGTCTTTCCGAGGAACGCATTGAAGGCTCCCGCCATTTCATGAACAAGCTGTGGAACGCCGCGCGGTTCGCGCTCATGAACGCGGACGGGGTGCCCGCCCCGCTCGGCCCCGGCGAGGTGCAGGGACTGCACCACCGCTGGATTCTGCACCGCCTGGAAGACCTGAAAACGCAGCAGGGCGCGGCGCTGGACGAATACCGTTTCAACGATGCCGCCCAGGGGCTGTACAAATTCGTCTGGGGCGAGTTCTGCGACTGGTACCTGGAACTGATTAAGTCCGAACTGCGCGGCGAGGGCAGGTCCCTCGCGCGGTCGGTGCTTTTTGCCGTTCTGCGTGAAACTCTGGTGCTCCTGCATCCCCTGACCCCGTTCATCACCTCTGAATTGTGGGACGCCCTGCCGGGCCGGGACGCCGTCAAGGACATCGCCCTCATGCCGTTCCCCGCGTCCCGCGACGTAGCGCCCTATGCCGAAGACGCCGGGCGCATGGAACTGCTCCAGGGGGCGATAACGTCCGTGCGCACCATCCGGGCGGAACTGAGCATTCCTCCCTCGCGCAAGGCAACCGTGCTGATACGTCCGCGGGATTCGGCGGCGCAGGCTCTGTTCGAGGAGCAGCGGGAGGTTTTCTCGGCTCTGGCCGGGCTGGACGCGTTGCGCGTAGACCCGGCGGTGGAAGCCCCGCGGGCCTCCGCGAGCGCGGTGTCCTGCGGCAGCGAAATCATTGTGCCCCTCGCGGGTCTGGTGGATTTTGCCGCGGAAGCGGCCCGTCTGGACAAGGAACTGGCGAAACTGGGCAAAGAACGCGCCGCCCTGGCCGGCAAACTGGCCAATCCGGCCTTTGTAGAAAAGGCTCCCGCGGAAATCGTGGAACGCGACAGGGCGCGCACGGCGGAACTGGAACAGGCCGAGGCCAAGCTGAATGTCTTTCGGGAAATCTTCCGGCAGGAACCGACGGCCTGGAACTGACGGTACCGGGGCGCTGTCCCGGACCCTGCAGGGAGGAGGCTTTGTCTGGTAATACCGTCAGGCGTCGACAAAAAAGGATGACGAAAATGAAACTCAAATGAGTTTGGTATGAAAAAAGACCGAAACAACTCTATTAATTCATTGAGAAATCTCCCGGTTCTGCCGGGGTCCCCATAAAGTTTGACAGTTCCGGGAATAGAGGAAAGCCTCCTTTTGTGAGTCGCACAAAGGAGCAAGGGAGGCTTTCGATGGAACAGAACAATAGCTTATGCTGTACGAAATAGGAATGCAACTTCCATATCGTGTGGGTTCCCAATGATAAAGCATAAATTTAAAACATCACTCACCAAGATGGCTTGGATTTTTGCATTACACAAGCTGCGGAATCAAGATAATATAGACAGACCTGATACTGATTATATATCGCATAACAGCGCTGTGGTCCTGGCATTAGGTCCGGCTTTGCTGGAAAATATGGATTTAGATGTAGAAACAGCAATCTGCTGTGCAATTTTACACAACCTCCTGGATGAAACACAGACGACAAAGAAGCAGATAGAAGAATTTTTTGGTACTGATATTGCAGAAGGACTTTCCGCACTTTCGAAGGATAAATCTTTACCAAGCGATGCTGCAGCTATTGATACACTGGAGCGTATTAAAAATTTAGGCAAGGAGATTTGGCTTGTTAAACTTGCGGATTGCATCGCAACATTAAAAGAATTACCTGATAATTCCACATCGGAAACACGTCTTGCGTATATAAGCGAAGCAAAAGCCGTACTTGAGGAATTAGGCGGTGCTACACCTTTGTTGTCAAGGGAGCTTGCGAATTTGCTCGGCGTGCAAAGTAAATAATACAACTGGTTGCATGGCAAAAATTGTACAGAGACGATGGAGTTTTACGCGTGCGCAGGACGTCCGAATTTTTTTTGTCAGTTATCAGGATAATTTTTCACTTAATTTTTGTTTCATTCGGCTGTGGATTGAAACAAAACGGCGCAGAAATTTCCTGTGTGATTGACGAAATAACCCGGCCGGCTTAAAGATATACAAACGGAATTGACGGTCAAGGAGACTCCAGTCATGCCCGAAACGACTAATGTTCCCATCAGTTCTGACATTTACAAGACTGTTGAGGCGATGGTGGGAACACAAAATGTCCCCAATTTTCTGGAAAATTTGGCAAGGCATGCCATCCCCGATGCAGCGATACGGCAAGTTACCTGGCCATCTGATAATGAACTTGCTGCCGCTTATCAAGAAATGGCAGCGGATGGGAATATTCTGCCGTAAATATATATTTTAGTCAACACTCTCACATAGTGATTACAGCAAGCTTAACAGGCCGGGGGGACTGGAATTACGCGTCCGTATACTCGCGGCAGCACGCTGCACGATTTTCGGCACATTTTTTACGGCTTCGGCGCGGTCGGAAGTCACTCCGCGGCGCGACTTCGAAAAGGCGGCGGCAGCAACATCGTTACGCTTGTCCGTGTCGGGGACCGGCGCCGTTCCTGCGCAGGCCGCTTGCCCTGTCCTTGTATTCAGCGCCGGCGCAAGATCAAGCCTCATCACCTTAGCGCTCCTGAACGCATACAAGGGACAATCGGGTATCGGGCAGTATTCAACCTCGGCGACATAGCCCCCCGAACAGTCCAGGCACTTGGCCCGGATCGCCTGCAGGGGCGTTTTGGGCTTTTTCGGACAGGCCATATTGACCTCCGGACGCGGTTGGAGTAGGGGGGAACCAAGCGAATAATTGTCAAAATGACTTTAGCTCGCTACATGGCGGACGGTCAACCGCATCCGGGTCAATTTTTTTCAGCAAGAACTGCCTACCTGGTAAAAGTATGAAAATCATAGAAGCAATCATTGAGACTTTTCTTTTCAACTCCCGCTTTATTACCATTCTCGCTGTGCTTGGCACACTTGCAGCATCTATAGTTATGTTTCTCGCAGGGACATTGCGTATTTGGTCAGGAACAAAGGAATTTTATTATAAAATTTGGCTGGCACCTGTCGTAGAGTCACATAATGCGGAACAGGTTCTCGCCCTTTTTGTAAATTCCGTTGATAACTACCTTTTTGCTATGGTCTTGCTGATTTTCAGTATGGGTATTTACGAACTGTTCATCAGCGAGATCGACCCTGCAAGTCGCAGAGAAGATACACGGCCGGACTGGCTGAAAATACGCAACCTTGATCAACTAAAGGAATCACTTGGGAAAGTAATTCTGATGATCCTCATTGTGACTTTTTTTGAAAAGTCCATGCACATGGATTTCAAAAGTCCGCTGGACTTGCTGTACTTGGGAATCGGCATATTGATGGTGGCCGGGGCGTTGTTCCTGACTCATGCGCTGATAAAAAAAGAAAAAGACCACGAATGATCGTACAAGAAGTCTACATAGTCAGCGTTAAGCAAAGCTTGGGAAAAGTGTTCGGAATAACCTTGAGGGAGAAGTTGTGAAACTCTTGGCTATCAACGGCAGTCCGCGTAAAAAAAAGAATACTGCTTTGCTGTTGGAAAAAATCGTTGAAGGCGCTGTGTCTCAAGGTGCCGCTGCGGAATTGATACATTTGCGCGATCTTTCTTTCAAAGGCTGCATAAGTTGTTTTCACTGTAAAGACCCACACGGCAAAAGCTACGGACGATGTATCATCCAGGACGAACTCACTCCTGTCCTGCAAAAAGCGCATGCGGCTGACGTTCTGGTACTCGGCTCACCCTTCTATTTCAGCATGGAAACAGCCTTGATGCGCGCTTGTATGGAGCGTCTTTGGTTCCAATATCATTTGTACACAAACAAAAAAGCGCCGTTATCCCCCAGGAAAAAAGCCACAGCTTTGGTATATACAATGAATGTACGGCGCGAAGAAATGGAAGCGTTCGGCAAAAATATGGTCGTTGCGCGCAGCAAAGGTCTTATGGAACGCTTTTTCGCTCCTTGCGAGATTTTTCTCTGCTGTGATACCGCTCAAGTAGACGATTATTCAAAATACGAATTTGATATGTTTGACGTTCCCGCGAAACTGAGGCGGCATGAAACGATATTCCCGGAGGAGTTAAAACAGGCATTTGCACTTGGCGCACAACT
>JAISWB010000108.1 GCA_031271265.1 Desulfovibrio sp.
TGATCTGTTCTCTTGATTTCCTCAAAAATTCAGACGGTTATAAAATAGAGCCGATTACCGTAACATACAGAACTTACACAATATTGCGTTATGAAGTTGACGAGAACAGGATGACCCTGGAACAGGATGTCCCCCTCTTGCTTTCGGAAGGGCAACAAGGTAAGCCTCCCGCATGCCTGCATCCCCCGGATGCGGCAACCAGCGGCCGTCCCTTGTGAATCTCCCTGAAGGGAGAGCGTTCAGATCATAAAGGAATTTCTGATGAATCCGTCGGAAATTTTTATCCGTCGTCCGGTGGCCACCACCCTGATCATGCTCGGCATCATGGCGGCCGGCATCATGGGCTATCGCCTTTTGCCGACAGCCGCGCTGCCGACCGTGGATTTCCCGACGATAGGCGTGATCGTGGATTACCCCGGCGCGAGCCCGGAGACCATGGCCTCCTCGGTGGCCACACCCCTGGAAAAGCAATTTTCCACCATAGCCGGCCTTGATTCCATGATTTCCGTCAGCAACCTCGGCCGGACGCGCATTACCCTGCAGTTTGCCCTGGAACGGGATATCGACGCCGCGGCCCTGGATGTGCAGACGGCCATCTCCGCGGCCATGCGGCGCCTGCCGGCGGACCTGCCGACGCCTCCAGCGTTCAGGAAAGTGAACCCCGCCGATTTGCCCGTGTTTTATCTCGCCATGTATTC
This sequence comes from Desulfovibrio sp., assembly GCA_031271265.1. GTDB lineage: Bacteria > Desulfobacterota > Desulfovibrionia > Desulfovibrionales > Desulfovibrionaceae > Frigididesulfovibrio. The sequence continues at coordinate 699 of JAISWB010000108.1, forward strand.
GCCCACCATGCGCCTGACGGATGTCAATGAGTACGCCGAAAACCTCGTGGCCCAGCGCCTGTCCACGATCAAAGGCGTTTCCCAGGTTTCCGTGTACGGCCAGCTCAAGTACGCCGTGCGTGTGCAGGTGGATCCGGAGGCCGTAGCCTCGCGCAACATAGGCATAGACGAGATAGCCGCCGCCCTGCAGCAGGGCAACTCCAACCTGCCCGTCGGTTCCCTGAGCGGCAGGGTGCGCGAGTACACGGTGCAAAGCTCCGGCGCCCTGTACAAGGCGGACGAATACAAGCCGCTGATAGTAGCCTGGAGAGGCGGCGCGCCCGTGCGCCTGTCGGAAATAGCCACGGTCATCGACAGCGTGGAGAACGACCGCAGAGCCGGATGGTACAACGAATACCGCGCCTTTACCCTGGCCGTCGAACGCCAGCCGGGGGCGAACACCGTGGAACTCGTGGACAACATCAAGAAAGTGCTGCCGGAACTGCGCAGGCAGGTGCCCGCTTCCATTGAGTTCAAAGTCCAGTATGACCGTTCGCAAAGCATCCGCGAGGCCGTGCACGACGTGCAGTTCACCATGTGCCTGACCGTGTGTCTGGTGATCATGGTGATTTTCCTCTTTTTGCGCAACCTGTCGGCGACGGTCATACCGAGTCTGGCCGTTCCCCTGTCCATTGTCGGGGCCTTCGCGTTCATGTATGTACTCGGATTTTCCCTGAACAACCTGTCCCTTATGGCTCTGACCCTGTCCGTGGGTTTTGTGGTGGACGACGCCGTGGTCATGCTGGAAAACATCGTCCGGCACATGGAAACGGGCAAAAAGCCGGCGCAGGCCGCCCTGGACGGCTCAAGGGAGGTCGGGTTCACCATTTTGTCCATGACCCTTTCCCTGGTGGCCGTCTTTATTCCCGTGCTCTTCCTCGGCGGGATCGTGGGCAGGCTGTTCCACGAGTTCGCGCTGACCATAGCTCTGGCCATCCTGATGTCCGGCCTGGTTTCCCTGACCCTGACGCCCATGTTGTGCAGCCGCTTTCTGCGTCCCATGAACCGCGCCGAACGTCAGGAAGGCTTGTCCGGCGGAGCCGAGCGGCTGTTCGGCAGGGCTCTGGCTTTTTATGAAAGAACCCTGCACGCGGCCGTGCGGGCGCGTTTCGCCTGCCTGCTGTTCTCTTTCGGCATCATCTGCCTGACGGGTTTTCTGTTCGTCGCGGCGCCCAAAGGCTTTCTGCCCACGGAAGACATGGGGCAGATCGTCGTGCGCACGGAAGGCCAGCAGGGCAGTTCTCTGGCCAACATGCAGGCGCACCAGGAGCAGCTTGTGGACATCGTCCGCAACAACCCCTATGTCGACCGCTACATGTCCGTCATCGGCGCAGGCGGCGGCGCCAACTTCACACATGAAGGCTTTATAGGCCTCAACCTTGTCGACAGGTCGAAGCGGCCCCACGCCTCGGAAATCATCCGGCAGCTCAGGTCCGGATTCGAACAGGTTCCCGGCATTCGCGCCTACACGGCCATGCCTCCGCCCATCCGCATAGGCGGCGCGGCCACCAAGAGCCTGTACCAGTTCACCATGCAGAGTCCGGACATGGACCTGCTGTACCGCGACGCGCAGAATTTTTACGACAAGGTGCTGGGGCTTGAGGAAGTGCAGAATGTTTCCACGGACCTTTTGCTGTCCAATCCTGAAGTGCGGGTAAAAATCCTGCGCGACAAGGCTTCGGCCCTGGGCATCACCGCCGGGCAGATTGAAACCGCGCTTTCCTTGTCTTACAGCACACGCGAAGTATCAACCATCCTGGCCCCCAACAACGATTTCCAGGTCATCCTGGAACTTGAGCCCAAGTTCCGGGACCAGCCGCGCACCCTGGAACTGCTGCATGTGCGCGCGCCTTCCGGCCGGCTTGTGCCCCTGTCCACCCTGGTGGAAGTGAGCACCGGCGTCGGCCCCATGGTGGTGAACCATCTCGGACAGATGCCCTCGGTGACGGTTTCCTTCGACCTGCGGGACGGCGTTTCGTTGAGTCAGGCCGTGGACAAGGTGCAGGATCTGGCGCGCACGACCCTGTCCGATTCCATAAGCACCAGTTTCCAAGGCACGGCCCAGGCCTTTCAGTCCTCCTTTCAGAACCTGTGGCTGTTGCTGGCCATGTCCGTCTTCGTCATCTACATCGTGCTCGGCATACTTTATGAAAGTTTCATACATCCGGTGACCATCCTGTCGGGCCTGCCCGCGGCCGGGGTCGGAGCGCTGGCGACCCTGCTCATTTTCGGAAAAGATCTGGACATATACGGTTTCGTCGGCATCATAATGCTTATAGGCATCGTCAAGAAGAACGCCATCATGATGATAGATTTCGCGCTTGAGGCCCAGCGCGGCCGGAACGTCGATGCCGAGTCGTCCATCATCCAGGGCGCGCTGGTGCGCTTCCGGCCCATCATGATGACCACGATGGCCGCCCTGATGGGCACTCTGCCCATAGCGATAGGCTACGGAGCCGGAGGGGAGGCCAGGCAGCCTCTCGGGCTTGCCGTGGTCGGCGGGCTTTGCGTTTCGCAGGTGCTGACCCTGTATCTGACGCCCGTGTATTACATCTACCTGGATCAGGCGCAACGGTTCCTTCGGGGCCGGGAAAGGGGCGGGGCGCATGAAGCCGCACATACGTTTTGACGGGGCATCCGCAACGCTGATCCTGCTGGACCAGCGTATGCTGCCCGCAAGCGAGGAATATTTTTACTGTCGGGATACGCGCGACCTCATATACGCCATACAGGAAATGGTCGTGCGGGGCGCGCCGGCCCTCGGCGTGGCGGCCGCTTTCGGCTGCGTCCTGGCGGCGCGGGAAACGGCGGCCGGCTTCGACAGCCCGCGCGAAGGCGCGGAAGCTCTCGACGCGCTGCTTGACGCCCTTGCCGCGGCCCGGCCCACGGCCGTCAACCTCCCCCGCATGATTGGGCGCATGCGCAGGGTCCGGCAGGATCGGGATCCCCGGACCTTTGCCGAACTCGTTGCCTTGTGGGAAGCCGAGAGTGAGCGCATACACCGGGAAGACCGGGAAGTGAACCGGCGCATCGGCACATATGGGGCCGAACTTCTGGATTCGGGCGATGTCGTGCTGACATACTGCAATGCCGGCGAACTGGCGACGGCGGGTTTCGGAACGGCCCTGGGAGTGATTTATGCCGCCCGCGGGCAGGGCAAGGACATCAGGGTCATCGCCGGCGAGACGCGGCCCCTGCTGCAGGGCGCAAGACTTACCGCCTATGAACTGCACAGGCACGGCGTGCCTGTGACATTGGTCTGCGACAACGCCTGCGCCCTGCTCATGCGCAAGGGCATGGTGAGCAAAGTGCTGACCGGCGCGGACCGCATAGCCGCCGACGGGGGCACGGCGAATAAAATCGGTACCTACGGTATAGCCTTGTCGGCGCAGGCGCACGACATTCCGTTTTATACAGCCGCGCCGCTCTCCACCGTGGATCTGCAAACGCCCGCCGGGGACGATATTCCCCTGGAGGAACGCCCGGAAAGCGAAGTAACCTATTTCGGCAGCCGCCGCATATGCCCCGAAGGCGTCGGCGCCTGGAATTTCGCCTTCGACGTTACCCCGGCCGCGTTGATTTCCGGCATCATCACCGAACAGGGGGTCTTGCGCGCCCCCTACGGGCAAAGCCTTGCCCGCGCTGTTGAACGCGGCGGGAAGCGGTAAGCAGGCTTGCGGGAGTTCCATTTTATTCAAGGGTGATATTTGTCCGCAAAATCTTGAGTTTATCCGCATAGTGCGCTATATTTCCAAAAAAACATTCACCTTTTCGTCCGGCAAGACCTTATTTCGCCCGGCAAGATCTTGGGGCAGCGCGGACGAAGAACGGCATGAGCAGGAGACAGACAATGAGAGGATCGGCGCAATGCCCGCAATGCGGCGCCGTATTCAGGCATACGCCGCACCCCGTACCCACCGTCGATGTGCTGATTGCCTGTCCCGGCAGAGGCGTAGTGCTGGTGGCGCGGCGTTTCGAGCCGCTGGGCTGGGCCTTGCCGGGCGGTTTTGTGGAGACGGGCGAAACTACGGAAGACGCCGCCGTGCGTGAGGCATTCGAGGAAACCGGGCTCACGGTGCGCTTGTGCGGCCTGCTCGGCGTCTATTCCGACCCCCGCCGCGACCCGCGCCTGCACACTGTCGGCACGGTGTATATCGCCCGCGCCGACGACCCGGAGACGATCAGGGGCGGTGACGATGCGGCCGAGGCGCGTTTTTTCCCCTTATCCTCACTACCCCGCACGGTTTTTGACCATGACCGGATACTGGACGACTTTTGCAAAGGGCACGCGGCGCACTACGGAATGTAACCTTCATGCGCGGCGCCCCGCGTGTACGGAGATACGGTCATGCCACAGCCACAGCGGGTTTTTTTCGTCACCTCCGAGGTCTATCCTTTTTCCAAAAGCGGCGGCCTCGGGGACGTTATGGGCGCCCTGCCCGAAGCCATGCAGAAAACCGGCCTGCCCTCGGCGGTCGTTTCACCGTTTTACGGAAGGATCAGCACCGGCAACTTCCGGGTCCGCCTTGCCGTTTCCGGTCTGCCGGTGGGCTATCCCTGGGCGCCGATAACGGCCGACGTCTATGAAGCCGAATACCACGGCGTGCCCTTGTATTTCATAGACAGGGGCGAATATTTCGACCGTCGCTATTATTACAACAACCCGGCCAAGGGAGATTATTTCGACAACGCGGAACGCTTCATCTTTTTCTGCCGCGCCGCCGCAGCCCTCATGGAGCACCTCGGCACGCCGCCCTCCATTGTGCATGCCCACGACTGGCAGGCGGCATTGTTGCCCGCCTACATCCATTTCCTGCGCCCGACAAGTCCGTTCTGGGCGAACACGGGTACCGTCTTCACCATCCACAATGTGGCATTTCAGGGCCGTTTTTCTTCCCGCCTGTTCGCGTCCTGCGGGTTGCCTCCCGAGGCCTGGAACGTCGACGGAGTGGAATTTTACGGGGACTTCAACATGCTGAAGGGCGGCATCGTCTATGCCGATGCCGTGACAACGGTCAGTCCCAGCTATGCGCGTGAAATCCTGACGGAACGCTACGGCTGCGGCCTGGACGGAACGCTCAGGCAGCGCGAACTGCACCTGTACGGCATCCTCAACGGGGCGGACTACTCCGTCTGGAACCCGGAAGACGACCCGTATCTGCCTTGCCGCTATTCTGTAAAGGATTTGTCCGGGAAGCAAAAGTGCAAAGAACATCTTATTTCCGAACTGGGCCTGGACCCCGCCCTCAAGGACCGGCCGCTTCTCGGCTTCATAGGCCGCATGCGCGGGCAGAAAGGCATAGATCTGCTGAATGCGGTTATTCCGGACCTGATGCGCATGGATGTCGGCGTTGTCGCCCTCGGCGAAGGCAAACCGGAATACGAGGCGGAAATCACGGAACTCATGGAACAGTACAGGGGCAGGGTGGCCGCGGTCATCGGGTACACCGAGGATATCGCCCACCGCATGCAGGCCGCGTCGGATATTTTTCTCATGCCCTCGCGCTATGAACCCTGCGGCTTGACACAAATGTACGCGTTGCGGTACGGCACGCTTCCGGTCGCAACGGCTGCCGGGGGCCTGCGCGACACTATCAATCCGTGGCCGGGAGAAGACGCTACCGGCTTTATTTTCACCAAAAGCGAAACGCGGGAATTGCTGGAGACGATTCGGGAAGCCGTGGCCTTCTGGACGGACAACCCGGCCGGCAGGCTTAGGATGATCCGCAGGGGCATGCGCCGGGAGTTCACCTGGGACAAGGCTTGCCGTGAATATATGGACATCTACAGGACCATCCGCCTGAGGTTGTGAACGGCATGCGCATACGGACATTCACCGGTGACCGCAGCCGCCCGGACAGTGCCTCCGGTTGTGAACGACATGCGCGTACAGACATCCACAGCACACTCCCCCTGAGGTTGTAAGCGGCAATGCACAGAAAAAGCCGGCCTCTTTATATAGAGCCTTTTGACCTGTATCTTTTCGGCAAGGGGCGTCACTTGGATTTGTATCGCGTCCTGGGCGCCCATCCTTACCGGGAAGGGGATACGGACGGATACCGGTTCGCGGTATGGGCGCCCAATGCCCAAAAGGTCTGTCTGGTAGGTGAATTCAATTACTGGGCCTGGGATGAAATACCTCTTTTTCCCGTGGGCAGTTCGGGCATCTGGGCCGCCTTTGTTCCGGGTATGACCGGCGGGATGCTGTACAAAATCGGCATCAAGGGACATACCGGGGAAATCGTCTATAAAACAGACCCCTTCGCCTTTGCCTGTGAATACCGTCCCGGCACGGCGGCCCTGACCTGCTGTCTGGACGACCATCAATGGGGCGATGCGGCCTGGATGGAAGAAAGGGCGCGGCGCGGCGCGCACCTGGACAGGCCGATCTCCGCGTACGAGGTGCATGCCGGTTCCTGGCGCAGGCATTCCGACCCGATCCGCCCGTTTTATTCGTATACCGAGCTTGCAGCGACCCTTGTGCCCTATGTTCGGGAGATGGGATTCACGCATATAGAATTCATGCCTCTGGCCGAACATCCCCTGGATCAGTCCTGGGGCTACCAGACCGGCATGTATTTCGCTCCCTCGGCCCGTTTCGGCGCGCCCGACGAGTTGCGCCGCCTGATCGACACCTGTCACCAGGCGGGCATCGGGGTCCTCCTGGACTGGGTGCCCGCCCATTTTCCCAAAGATTTCTGGGGATTGGCGCGCTTTGACGGCACGGCGCTCTACGAGCATGAAGACCCCAGGCTGGGCATGCATCCTGACTGGGGCACGCTGATTTTCAATTACGGCCGGCACGAAGTGCGCAATTTTCTGATCAGCAACGCCTTGTACTGGCTCAAGGAATTTCATGTGGACGGCCTGCGCATGGACGCCGTGGCCTCCATGCTCTACCTTGACTATTCGCGCAAGGACGGGGAATGGCAACCCAACCGCTACGGCGGGCGGGAAAATCTGGAGGCTGCGGATTTTCTGCGCGAAGTCAATACCGTCGTACACGGCGAAGCGCCGGGAGCCGTGACCCTGGCCGAGGAATCCACGGCCTGGCCCGGTGTTTCCCGCCCTGTTTACGCCGGCGGACTCGGCTTTACCTACAAGTGGAACATGGGCTGGATGCACGACACGCTTCTGTATATGAGCAAGCCGCCGGTATTCCGCAAGTATCATCACAACACCATGACCTTTTCCCTGCTCTATGCCTTTTCGGAAAATTTTCTCCTGCCTCTTTCCCATGACGAGGTCGTACACGGCAAAGGCGCGCTGCTGTCCAAGATGCCCGGCAACATGTGGGAACAGCAGGCCAACCTGCGCGCCCTGTATGCCTACATGTGGGCGCATCCGGGCAAAAAGCTGCTGTTCATGGGCGGTGAATTCGGCCAATGGAACGAATGGCGCGATGACCGGGAACTGGATTGGGAGCTGACGACTTTTCCCGCCCACGACGGCATACGGCGCCTTGTACGGGACTTGAACGCGATTTTGCGGCGGGAACCGGCCATGTATCGGCATGACCATGACTGGAGCGGGTTTTCCTGGCTGGACTGTTCGGATTTCAACGCCTCGGTGTTCAGTTTCGTCCGGCGCGCCGAAGGCAGCCCTCCCGTGATCTGGGTATTCAATTTCACCCCGGTCGTGCGCGAAAATTACAGGATACCCTGTCCGGGCGGAGGGGTATGGAAAGAAGTGCTCAATACGGACAGCGCGTTGTACGGAGGCGGCAATATCGGCAATCCCGCGCCGTGCGCGGCCGCACCCGCCGAATGGAACAACGATCCGTCCCTGGCGTTGACCTTGCCGCCCTTGGCGGCCGTGGCTTTCGTGCCGAACGCGGGTTGACCCCCGCATAACCGCGCTGGAGATGCGGACATGAAAAATACCGTGGCGACATTCAGGCAGGCCAAGGAAAAAAAAGAAAAACTGGCCCTGCTCACGGCCTACGACTACAGCATTGCCAAACTTGTGGACGAGGCCGGGATAAACGGCATCCTCGTCGGCGATTCCATGGGTATGGTCAGCCTCGGCTGCAAGGATACCCTGTCCGTGACCGTGGAGGACATCATCCACCACGCGCGGGCCGTCGTACGCGGGGCTTCCGATGCCCTTGTGATTGCGGATATGCCCTTCATGTCCTTTCAGACGTCCGTGCGTGACGCCCTTGTCAATGCCGGGCGTCTGATGAAGGAAAGCGGCGTCCAGGCCGTAAAAGTGGAGGGAGGTAGGGAAATCTGTCCGCAAATCAAGGCCATAGTCGAGGCGTCCATTCCGGTGATGGCCCATGTGGGCCTTATGCCGCAATCCGTACGCAGCTACGGGGGCTTCAAGGTGCAGGGCAAGGACGAGGCGGGCGCCCGCAAGGTGCTTGACGCGGCCAAAGCGGTGGAGGATGCCGGGGCCTTCGCCGTCGTGCTTGAATGTATCCCCGCCGGGTTGGCCGAAGTGGTGACGCGTTCGATCTCCATACCGACTATCGGCATCGGGGCCGGGAACGCTTGCGACGGTCAGGTGCTGGTCTACGCGGACATGCTCGGCATGCTGTCGGACTTTTCGCCGAAGTTCGTCAAGCATTACGCCGAAATAGGCGAGCAAATGCGCACGGCTTTCAAGCAGTACATGCAGGAAGTTCGGGACGGCGTTTTTCCTGCCGCCGAACATACGTTCACCGTAGCCGACGATGTTTTGAAAAAATTGTATTGAGCGCGGGAAGCTGTACGCGCCCGCATGTCCGCGCACCCGCGGGCGTACAGAGGTCGGCGCGACAAGCCGAACGGGTCTGGACCCGCATGTCCGAGAACATGAAGGCGCTTTTTTGAAAAACTGTATTGACCGCGACAGGGCAGGCGCTGCGACAATGAACACGGCAGGTTTGGCGGAAGCGGCCGCAACGGCGTCCGCGTGGAGGAAGGAAGGTCTGAGAGTCGGGCTTGTGCCGACCATGGGTTGGCTGCATCAAGGACATATTTCCCTGATACGCCGCGCGCGTCGGGAAAACGACCGGGTAATCGTCAGCATTTTCGTCAACCCCATCCAGTTCGGGCCTAATGAGGATCTTGACCGTTATCCCAGGGATCTGGAGCGGGATGCCGCGTTTTGCCGGGAGGCCGGGGTGGACGTGATTTTTCATCCGACGGCGAAAGAAATGTACCCGGAAGGCTTCCAGAGCAGCATCAGCGTGGCTGCGCTGACGCAAACGCTGTGCGGCAGGAGCCGGCCTGCCCATTTTACGGGCGTATGCACGGTCGTCGGCAAACTGTTCAACCTGTTGCGGCCGGAGCGTGCCTATTTCGGGCAGAAAGACGCGCAGCAGGCGACAGTCGTCCGGCGCATGGTCGCCGATCTGAACATGGGCGTCGAGGTTGTCGTCTGTCCCACGGTGCGGGAAGAGGACGGTCTTGCCGTAAGTTCGCGCAACGTCCATCTGGACGCGGCGGAAAGGCGGGCCGCCTTGTGCCTGTTCAAGGCCCTTTCGTCGGCACGGGAACAGGTCGCCGCCGGCGTGCGGGACGCGGCGGTGTTGCTCGGCGGCATGCGCGCGATTATTGCGTCTGAACCGGCGGCTGCCGCAGACTATGTTGAAATCGTGGACCCGGATTCCCTGCTCCCCGTCGGCCGCATCGAAAAGAAGGTTCTGGCCGCGTTGGCCGTGTTCATCGGGAAGACCAGGCTTATCGACAATATCCTGCTTGAGCCGTGAGCGAGTTCATGGTCAGGGCTGAGTTCCACGGCCCGCTCAAAAGCTTTCCGGGCTTCCCCGGTACGGCCGGGCGCAGGTAGGAGGCGTCCGCGGCCGATCCAAAGCTTGTCGTCATGGTACCATCCTTTTCGGGGCTGTCCATACACCACTTCCCCGGACTCTGCTGTGAAAAGCCTGAACCCCGTGAGGTAAGGCTGGATCGCGTTCCCGCCGCAGCCGACAAAGCAAAACTGCATGGACGCAGTTTTGCTTTGAAATCCGAATTAAACGTTGGAAAGTAATGCTCTGTTGTATAGATCATTGGGATGTATATCCCACTGAAATTTCTAAAGAATAATTATTGCAAGGTAAAACAGGTACAGTGTCGATTGAAAGGAACGATGAGCGTCAGCAGCATTGGTTCGCCAGATTCAGGCACAAGTCGATTGTTGTATCCAAATCGTTGCGGATGGTGGATCCGGCTATGGCGCTTTTTGCCGGATTTCATGTGAATGTGAACGGACAACGGGAAGAAATTTTATCATTATCTTGTTAACACCCTTCTATTTCCGTCCGTAAAGTAGTGAGGTCTTGTCCAGCCCGTACTCCTTTATTTTTTTGTAAAAACTGGATTGTTTCATATCCAGTATTGCCAGCGCGCCGTTCGGGCCGCGGATTTTTCCCCGCGTCAAGGCCAGCGCATGCCGAATATAGCGACGCTGCAATTCATGCATGGTAGGCAGATCGTCGCAACGGAACTGCGTGTCCTGTCGCGGCGGCGGAGATTCTTCGGCATGCTCGGATTTCGGGGGCTCCAGGGGCGCCTCAGGCCGCTCCTGCAAAAAATGGGGGGATTTTTGGGGATCATGCAGAATCACCCCGCGCTCAATCAAGCTCTTCAGCTGACGTATGTTGCCGGGCCAGGGACAGACGGCGAGTTCCTCAAGTTCCTGCGGCGTCAGGGGCGGCACGTCGCGTCTGTAGTATGCGGAATACCGCCCGTGAAACAGCAGCGCAAGGCGTTTTATATCGTCAGGCCGTTCCCGCAGCGGCAAAATCGTCAGGGAAACAACGGCTATACGATAATAGAGATCCTCGCGAAACGCATTTTCCTTGATCTTGGCCTGAAGATTCTGATTGGTGGCCGATATAAGACGAAAATCAGATGTCAGCAAACGGGTGCCCCCAACGCGCGAAAATTTTTTATCCTGCAGAACGCGCAGTAATCTGACCTGTAGATTCGGCGGGATATCCCCGACCTCGTCAATGAAAAGCGTCCCTTTGTCTGCCAGCTCCAACAATCCCGTTTTTTGTTGCACCGCTCCTGTGAACGCTCCCTTTTCGTGACCGAAAAGCTCGCTTGCAAAAAGTTGATCGGGTATGGCGGCCAGGTTTACAACGATGAACGGGCCGCTTCTGCCGCTGTTCTGATGGATGCGCCGCGCCAGTTCCTCTTTTCCGACTCCGGTTTCCCCGAGCAGCAGGACAGCCGCGGGAGTGGGGGCAGCCTTGTCGGCCAGTTCCAGCGTTGCCCGCATCGACGGGCCGTAAGCCGGCTTTTCGCTCTGTCGCGGATGCTCGGTAACCGGGCAAACCTGCTTGTCCTCTTCCTGTTCCTCGGTGTCGATGCCGGAGTGCATACGGCAGGCAAGTCGGAATTCTTCCTCCAACACCTGTCTTGCGGGTTCAAAGTATGACGGATCGTGCTCCGTGACGGCGTGGATCAGGTACGCGCAGTGCGCAAAAAAAGCATAGGAGCGGCCGTCCGGAAGAGTCAGGGGCATACAAAGACAGGCGCCGGACGGAACGAGCCAGATGCCGGAAGAGCCGTTCCGGAGGCATTTCGATATCCGCTCCACATGTATCAGGGCCATGCCGTTTGCTTCGGACAGGGAGAAATTTCCGGCGGCAAGACAGGTGAAGGAGCGGTTGTCCCCCACGGCTAAGAGCGCCGCGCGTTCCAGGTTCAGCGTGTCGCACATGATGTCCGTATAGCGCTGCAGGCGCTCCGCAAAGAGCAGCCGATTCGGAATTTCCATGAAACGTTTCACGCACAACGCCGCGCATGCTTCACGCTCTTCCGCGTCATCCGCCGGCCGCGGCGGGTCTTCCGGGCAGTCGTATTGCCGATATTTCCCGAGAACGGCGCAACTTTCCGCGTACACCGATTCAGCCTCCGCCGATGCCCCCGCCTCCTTGAGACAGGCCGCCAGCACAAGCCCGCTCCGGGCGTAAGCTACAGGGGCTTCGCATCGTTTGAGCCGGAAGCGACTGCCCTCGATAAGGGTGAGGGCCTGCTTGTATCCGCCGCGCTGTTTCAGGAATTGCCGCGCCTGCACGCGGAGCGCTGTCCCCTGCACATACGGGCTGCGACTGCCGAGTGCCTTGTTGAGTTCCCATTCAAGCTCAATTCCCGGAATATCAGGCAGACCGTGTTCCCTGTACGCCCAGAGCATATCATAGACCTCGGGGTGCCACTCGAAATGATGCTTGAGGCGGTACAGCTCCGCCAGGCGGCGGCATTCCCCCAACATGGCGTGGGACGCGGGCAGGTTGCCCTTCCGGAAATGATAAAAAGCAAGGAAGGCGCGCCCCGCGACCATAAGTCCCGATTCCGTATCGGGAGCGCAATCGGTGACGGCATCCCCGGCAATTTCCATGGCGGCATCCGGAAGCCCCGCGCTGAGCAGGACAGCGGCGGCAAAAATCGCGGCTCGCCGCATGGGAAATTGCCTGTTCGCCCGGCGGTGGAGATGCAGCGCATGCAGCGCGGCACCGACGGCGCTGCCGAAACGTCCGAGCGCGCACGCCGAAGCCACCCCGATGCTCAGTGATATCCATCCGTAATATTTGACTTCATCACTTCCGACAGGCGGGTTGTCCCGCAGGCAGGCGATGCTTTCAGCGAATTCTCCCAAGGTAAGGTGCCGTAGGCTGATGCCGTGCGCCGTGCCGAGCAGGATATCCTTATCGCCCAACATGTTGATCTCGCCGATGACGCTTTCAAGGGCCGTATGCGGGTCTTCGGACAGCATGCCGCCTACCGTGAAATGCAGACAGATCTGCATCATGCGCAGTTGGATGAAAGCGCGCCTGTTCCCGAGACGTTCCGCCAGAGAAAAAGCCTTTGCCGAAAGAGGCGGCACAGCCTCGGAGCATGTGGTCAGGTACAGGCAGTTACCCAGGGCGCGGCGGACCATATCAAGAAAAATCATATTTTCCGAATTCGTGTAGTCGTCGGGCTCCCATCCCTTGAGTGAATCCAGCAGGATATCCAGGCAAACGAGCGCGGCAGCGCTGCAATTATCGCGTATCAGCGTGTCCGTCAGCGCGCAGAGTTGCCCGCATCCTTCCGGGAGGCGACCGGCATGCAGTTGAGAGAGGACGTCGAGCAGCAATCCTTCATCAATGTGAGTCGCGGCTCCTGCCGTCTCGGCAAGCCGCGCCCCGGCGGCATCGTCACGGGCGCCCCGACTGTCCAAGTCCATGTCGTGATCAGACGGAACAGCCGCCTCCCGCAAGGAAGAAAGAGCGGAATGCCAGGTCTGTCCGCGCCGTTTCAAGAGCTGGGCGCGCGCCTCGGCTTCGATGGGCCCGGACGCCGGCGCGAGAGGAAAAAGAAGTTCCGGAGGGGGAACGGTGCGCGTGTCCATGACAGTTCCATTTGTAAAATATTTCTCCAATATAGAATTTATACTTTAAAGAGAAACAGCCGTCTACCTATTTTTATACATTCTCCATATCAAAGTTATTTTATTACAAATATATATAAAAAAACATCCCGCCTGGAATAAAAATTGCTGTCTGAAGCGCCTTAACGGGAGCAGGCATGGAGCCGTTCCCGGCACAAGAGTGCTTTAGGTATATCCATGCGCTCTACTTATTGAAAGGTACGCGACTTTGCGCTTCACTCATTTGTCGTTTTTTCAACAAATATGACGGCGCGCGCGGACATGGAAACCACCAACAAAAAGAGGGCGGTATGTTTCAGTATACACAAATTTTCAGCAGCAAGACATCGGCGGGCATACTTCTTGCGATGCTGTTTGCGGCAACGTCCATTTATGTCATTCCGGCCGAGGCGGCACAGATCGTTGTCTACGGCGACGGCGGTCAGGGCGGCGGCGGCGGCGCGGGCGGCCAGAGCGGCGCGGGCGGCCAGGGCGGCTCAGGAGGCCCGGGAGGCGCGGGAGGCCCGGGAGGCGCTGCCGGCGTGGGCGGCACCGCCGGTTATGCCGGCAACCCCGGCTCCAACGGGGCGCCGGGATTGCCGGGTACTCCGGGGAATAACGGCGCCGGCGGCCTGGGAGGCTTGGGCGGGCTGAACGGCGACGGCTCCGCGACGGCCGGTACAGCAGCGCCCGGCAGCGCCGGAATTGCCGGAAACGATAAAGCAATCACAAGCAGCGCTTCTGAAGTCGATTCCATCACGGTTGTCTCCGGCAACGGCGGTCAAGGCGGCCAAGGCGGTCAGGGCGGTCAGGGCGGCCGGGGCGGTCAGGGCGGTCAAGGCGGTGCGAACGGCGGCACCGGTCATCAGGGAAGCGGCACGGGATTCGGTTACGGTGGTAGCGGTGGCGCAGGCGGTGCCGGTGTCGACGGCGGTAACGGCGTGGACGGCGGCAATGCCGTTTCAGGCGCTGCCGGCGGCAAAGGCGCGAACGCCGAACTGCAAATGACCGCGCAACACGTCAACGTCACCGGTACCGTTACCGTCATCAGCGGATTTAGCGGGTCGACCGGCGCTGCAAGCCTAAATGCCGTCCCTCCCGCGACAACCCCGCCGGCTTTGCCCAGCTTGGGTTCCAATCCCAGCGGAGCGTCCGGCACAAGCGGCAAATCCGGAGCGGGCGGCGCGCCGGGCGGAGGCGGAGCAGGCGGGGCGGCGACCTTTACCGCCAAGAGGCTGAGCGCCGACAAGCTTGAGTTTACCCGCAACGGCGGCGATCTGCATGTGCACATCGACCGCCTGGATATGACCGGTCGCAACTCCACCCTGCAAATGAGGAATATCATCTACGATGCGAACGCAGGCGCGGCCGATGTTCATATCGGCACCGTGACCCTCGGCGAAGGCAGAACCTTCACCGTGGACGCAAACAACGATTTCAGTTCTGATCGCTTTGAATTCGTCGGTAAAGGAGCAAGCTACGCTTCGAATATCGCCGTGAATCTGGATCGGAATGTGCGGAATCAGATAAAAACCGCATACTTTCATCTGCAGCCCAATATTGTGCGCGGCGACACGCAGGTGTACGTGGTCGGCACAGGCGGCAACAGCGCCGTCACCAACTTCAATGCCGGGACCGGCACGCCCGTAGATATCAATTACGCCGGAGCGCGCCGTATGAGCCGCGGCGATTCCGTCACCCTGGTCAATTCCGACGGCGGCTTCAACCCCGGCGGCAAGCTGAGCAACCCCGTACACAAAGACGGCCGCTGGATTGCGTACAGCCCGCGCGGCGATCTTTTCCTGCTCAGCCTCAACGGGAACAAACTGGACGCTGAACTGCATACAACGGCACCCGGCCTCAAAGCCTATTCTGAAGCCCGCCTGGCTGCTCATGCGTTCATGAATTGGGGTTCCGATCTGATCATCGGGCAAGGTACGGGCGCGGCATCGGCCGCCGCCCGGACCGGCGGACTGCAGGCTTTCGGCGCAGGCGGCGGCGGCTGGTCCCGCTATAAAACCGGCTCGCACATTGATGTATACGGCAGTAATATGCTGGCCGGCCTCGCCTGGGGCAGCGACATTCCCGGCGGCCGTCTGACCGCCGCCGCATTCTTTGAAGCCGGCTTGGGTTCCTACGACACCCGTAACAGCTTCGGCAGCTACCCCGCGCCCGATGTGCGGGGCAACGGCAACACCCGGTACACCGGCGGCGGCATCCTGTTCCGCTGTGACAACATACCCACCGGCTTGTATGCCGATGCGTCGCTCCGCGCGGGGCGTGTGCGCATGAACTTTGCGACCGGCGATTTGCCCGGCCAGGATGCCGACTTCGACGTCTCTTCCATCTATTACGGTGCGCACCTGGGTCTGGGTCGGCAAGGGTACATCGCGAAATCGCTGCTGCTTGACCTGTCCGCGCGCGGCATATGGACACATCAGAACGGCGCCGGCGCAATCGTGGGCTGGGAAAAGATCGATTTTGCCGGCGTGGACTCCCTGCGTACACGCCTGGGCGGCCGTTTGAGCTTTACCGGCGGTTCTGTTTCCCCCTACATCGGCGCCTACCTGGATTACGAATTTGCCGGCAGGGCCAAGTCCCGGGTCAACGGCTCACCCATTGACACCCCCGATCTGAAGGGCGGCACGGGCATCGGCGAAGTGGGCTTGTCTTACAAGCCTGCAGGCGCCGCCGGCTTATCCGTCGAACTCGGGGTGCAGGGGTACACCGGCGCCCGCGAAGGCGTGACCGCGAGTCTGCAGTTGAAGTACGAATTTTGACTGTACGGCGAACTTTGGGGAAGCGCCGAACGGCGCCGGGAGCATATCGGTATGGACAGCATATGCCTCCGGCGGCCGGGGCGCTGCCCCATAAGCGCTAACTAAAGGTAACTGTACCGGCTCAAATTATATGCGAGATTTTGCAGACCTACAGCACTACGAGCACGGCACATTCCTATGCAGCGTACAAGGAGACCGCCCATGGATTGCGTCATGTGACCAAATACATGTTCCACCCGGGCGCGGATGCGGGATTTCTCACGATTGGAACACCTTTGCTCTCCTGTCAATGGTCGATTCCTATAGCCTTTTTCATGTATTCGCAACTTGATAGTCTTGACCTTCTTATGAAGTTCTTCATGTAGGCAGGCTGTTGAAGGAACTGACAAATTTGCTGCCCGCATGAGACATTGATACATTATATATGCAAAACTCCGAAGTAGGCGATTTTATCCAATGAATACGCGGATTTGAAAATTCGGCATAGACGAGATACCGTCAAAAGTACCGACAAAATGTTTCGGTGCAATTCTGCTGGTGACACCGCCCCTGGAAGTTCCGCCAAAAGGAAATTTTCCCCCAAAAGCAGGCAGATAGCCGATTTTCCCGATAATGTCGGTATAACGCCCACGGCCTGGACTATATGACACCGGCTGTTGCGCGAACATCCGCAGATTTCCCCAAACCCCGCGCCAGCGTTCGATTTCCCGCCAAAGAGAAGATTCCGGTCACCCGATGCCCGGCAGCAGACCGTCAAAGTCTCGG
>JAISWB010000034.1 GCA_031271265.1 Desulfovibrio sp.
CCCCTTGATTTCCAGCAGAAAAACATTGATTGAGGACGGGCTTTTGCCGTTGGTGAAATATTTCTGCCTCTGCTCCGGCGTGGCCGGTCCGCTGAACAGTGAAATGTCCATGCTTCCGGCGCGGTCCTCCAAGGCGTACATCGTCATGGGGCCCGCCTTGAATACGGCGAACGGTTCAGCCGGGCGCGCGGTTTGCGCCGGCAGCAGGCAGATGAGAAGCAAGGCCGCGCCGAGCAGGCGGCACGCAGGACGTATCATGCGGGAGTGCTCAAGGTCGTTCATAATTTCGGGCTCCGTAAGGAACGGCTGCGGGTGGAGGCCCGCAGATTCAAGGTCGAGGCGTATTTGGGAGGGGATGCCGTCACTCTGTGGAAACAGCGGCGGCGTACCGCAGTTTTTCCTTGACGCCCGCCGCTTGCGTCCTATACACATACCCCGAATTGGGCCGTCGTTCAATTGGCAGGACAGCGGATTCTGACTCCGTCAATCATGGTTCGAGTCCATGCGGCCCAGCCAAGGGTATTTGCGGGCAACTATATGTAAATACTCTTCTTTCTTTCCATACATTAACCTACTCTGCCTTCCATCCGCGTAAGGAGTTGTTCATTAATTACCCTGACATTTATGCAGCCGGAGCCCATAATTCCACTCTGGGTGGAAGCCGGCCGTGAGTATTCTGAGTTTCTTGATTTCGTCATCAGAAACCGAGAGTATTACCCAAAGAATGTTTCAGTTTCTTAAAACCCTTGGCCCACAACCGCTTCAGGGGGTAAAATCATTCGTAAGTTAACACCCTCCAGAAACCTTTATGCCGCATGTATACTCCTTTCTTATGCCCAGCCGTGCATAGTTCTGGCTATAACTTACGCAGACTCTTGCTTGTCCAAAGTCGCAACGATTCAGGATCACCGTGCGCATGAGGTGAAACGAGCCGCAACAAGGCCCTTTCCATGTAGTATCGCGAGCAAGCAACGCCTTACGCCCACCGCCGGCGTCAGGTGTCGTCCCGGCTCTCGGCTTTGGCCTTGTCGGAGCGGGACGGGGTGATGTCTATTTCGTCCGGCTCCGTGGCGGCTTTTTTGAAATTTTTAATGGCCCTGCCAAGGCCGCTGCCTATCTCCGGCAGCCTCTTTGCGCCGAAGAGCACCAGACCTACTACGAGAACAATGAGAATTTCCTGAACGCCGATGCCCATAGATCCTCCATTTATAAATTTGCGCTTTCAAAGCGGTATCGGGATGAATTCTGCTTTCAGGCGGTCCGAGCGTCCGGGGGCGGCCCGGTACTGACCGCTCCAGCAGGAAGTACAGAATGTGTCGGCATCCTTACCGAACAGACCGGTCAGCCCTTCCAGCGAAAGATACCCCAAACTGTCCATGTTGAGCAGGGTGCGTATGGCTTCCAAGTCCAGCCTGTGGGCCAGAAGTTCTTCGCGCCGGGGAAAATCCACACCGTAAAAGCACGGATGGCGGGTAGGCGGGCAGGCAATGCGCAGATGGACTTCGCGCGCGCCCGCGGAACGCAGTTCCCGTCCCAGGGCCGAGGTGGTGGTTCCCCGGATGAGGGAGTCGTCCACCAGGACCACGCGTTTGCCGCGCACCACCGCGCGCACGACGTTGTTTTTCATGCGCACGGCAGCGGCCCGCGCTTCCTGCCCGGGAGAGATGAAGCTGCGGCCGATGTAGTGGTTGCGGATAAGCCCTCGTTCATAGGGCAGGTTGAGGCCGTCCGCATAGCCCATGGCCGCGCTCATGCCCGAGTCGGGGATGGGCACGACTACATCGGCGTCGGCCGGGTGTTCCTCCGCAAGCTTCACGCCGCTGCGCCGGCGGAAGAGATGCGGCGTCTCGCCGAATACCAGGGAATCCGGGCGGGCGAAATAGATGAGTTCCAAAAGACATCGGGCCGGCGAGGACGTGTTTTCGGTAAAAAAAAGGGAGCGGCAACCGGTTGCGTCAACAATGACCATTTCTCCCGCTTCCACCTCGCGCTCGAAAACCGCCCCGATCTGGTCAAAGGCACAGGTTTCCGAGGCTACGGCAAATCCCTCGCCGAGACGTCCCAGGACCAGAGGGCGATACCCCAAAGGGTCGCGCGCGGCGATCAGGCGGTCGGGGAAGAGCAGGATCACGGCGAAAGCAGGCCCGGCCAGGGCCAGGATGCGGCCGATTTCCTTGTCGTCGACAGCCAGTTCATGCGCCAGGAGATGCAGGAAAATTTCACTGTCCGTGCCGGTCTGGAAGAGCGCGCCGCCTGCATATAGGGCATTGTACAGCCTTTGCGAGTCGGCCAGATTGCCGTTGAGCGCAACGGCGGCTTCCCCGCCTGCGTAGCGGCCCGTAAGGGGCTGCGCGTTGGCGAAGTTGCTTTCGCCGGCCGTGGAATAGCGGACATGTCCGACGGCGGCACTGCCCGGCAGGCGGCGCGCGGCATCGCCGGCAAAGACGGAAGACACCAGTCCCATGCCTTTGTACAGATGCAGGCGGCCGGCATGACTTGTCGCTATGCCGGCCGATTCCTGTCCGCGATGCTGCAGGGCGTGCAGGCCGAGGGCGGCAAGCGGAGCCGCTTCGGGCACATTGTACAATCCGATGACGCCGCAGGCATCGCGGGGGTGATCATACACGACATTACACCCCGGTAATGTTTGCTTATTCGTTTTTTATGTCAATCCACATCCGGCTCCGTCCGCCGCTAGGCGCCGCCCCTGCGGATAGGACCGGCCGGCATGTCCTTCCCTGAAAGAAGGACTTACAGGCTAAGGACTTACAGGCTCCGGCCGGGGTGAACGCTTTCGGCGGACATGTCCTACTTCATACGGTAGGTTATCCTGCCGCGCGTGAGATCATACGGCGAAATTTCCACTTTGACCCTGTCACCGGGCAGGATTCGGATATAAAACTTGCGCATTTTCCCTGAAATATGCGCCAGCACCGTGTGCCCGTTTTCCAGTTCCACCCGGAACATGGCGTTGGGCAAGGCCTCCTGCACGGTCCCGTCTATCTCAAGCGCTTCTTCCTTGGCCATAAGAACCCCGTTTCAATCCACATTCGGCTCCGTCCGCCGGAAGACTCCACCCCGGCGGATGTGGATCGGCCGGCATGTCCCTCCCTGAAGAGAGAGGTTGTAAACCATAAAAGAATTTTTGATAAGCGTTGTTCGTGCCATGTTCCGGCAGTCCTGTCAATCGGGGTAATCAAAGACAAATCGACAATACATTGAAATAATTGCTGTTTATTTCATCGTAAAATCGACTGCCGCCCGCATGATGCGCAGCACGACCTGTCGTCGAGGCTCCGCATGATGCCGCAGACTTCCCCTTCGCGTTCTCCTCCGCAAGTGCCGCGCAGGCGCTCCAGGTGCTTCTTCAGATGCTCCAAGGACGCTATCCTTGCGTCGACGTCGGCGATATGCGCATCAACCAGGTTCGCAACCCATGTGCAGTCGCGCTGCGGCGTGTCCCTGAACAACAACAGTTTCCGGATCTCCGAAGGGCGCATGCCGTGCTCGCGGCAGTGCATGATGAAATCCAGCCTTTCCAGGTCCTTCGGCCCGTACAGCCTATAATTCCCCTCTGTCCTTTCCGGCGTGGGCAGAAGACCTTCCTTTTCGTAATAACGTATTGTGACCACCTTGCAGCCGCTTTTTTTCGCCAGTTCACCGATTTTCATAACTCCCTCTCAGCCGCTTTTCTTCGTCGGTTCGCCGATATTTATTTTTTCCCGCAGGTGAAAAAAGGGACTTGACTCTATAGTAACTATAGACACTACCTTTGTCAAAAATGAAAAGCAACGCGCAAGGAGACATAACCATGAGCAACACAAGCGCCGATGTCATATGCGGCTGTTGCGGGTGCGCCCCGGCGGCTTCGTCGGCAGGTGCCGCCCCGCCTGCAATACCCTGGCGGAGACCAGCGGCGGCAAGCCTGCTTGCCGCTGCCGCCGAAGCCGTTGAACTCTTCGGAGAATGGAACGTCCGGCTTTTCGGCATAGATCTGCATGCCCCGACAATCGGCGGTTTCGCGCCGGTCGAATATCTGCCCGTAATCCTCGCTGTTGCCGCCATTCTTCTCTGCGGCCCCTCTACCTACAAGAAAGGGTGGAACTCGCTCAGACAACTGAAGCCGGACATAGAGGCGCTCATGTCCGCGGCCGTGACCGGCGCGGTCATCATCGGGCAATATGCCGAGGCCGCCATGGTCATGGCACTGTTCAACCTCGCCGAAGTCATCGAGAGCGCCTGTCTGGAACGCGCGCGCGGGGACATCAAAAAACTGCTCACCCTCGCGCCCGAAACGGCGACTATACAGGGTCCCGACGGACTCTGGACGGAAACGGACGTCCGCCGCGTAAGCATGGGGAGTCTGGTGCGCGTGAAACCAGGCGAGCGCATCGGTCTTGACGGCATCGTCGTTCAGGGCCGCTCGGCCGTCAATCAGGCCCCTGTCACCGGCGAAAGCATGCCTGTAGAAAAAGCCGAGGGCGATACCGTGTTTGCCGGAACCATCAACGAAGATGGTTCCTTTATTTTCCGCGTAAGCGCCGGTGCGGACAACTCCACCCTGACCCGTATCATCCGGGCCGTGGAAGAAGCCCAGGCCGCGCGTGCCCCCGTCCAGCGCTTTGTCGAGCGTTTCGCGGCAATCTATACGCCGGCGGTGTTTGTCGCGGCGGCGGCCGTTGCCGTCATTCCTTCATTGTATGCGGGCGCCGTCCGGACTGACTGGATCTACACGGCCCTGGTCATTCTGGTCATAGGATGTCCCTGCGCTCTGGTCATTTCCACGCCGATCAGCATAGCGGGCGGTCTGGCGGCGGCGGCCCGCCGCGGCATCCTGATCAAGGGCGGTGTGTTTCTTGAACACGGGAGGCTGCTCAAGCTGCTGGCCCTGGACAAGACCGGAACCCTCACCCGCGGCAAGCCGAAGCAGACCGATTTTGAGACCCTCGGCACCCTCGAAGCGGACGCCGTCTTCGCTCTGGCGGCGGGACTCGCGGACCGCTCGGACCATCCCGTATCCCGCGCCGTTGCCGATGCGGCGGCGGCAAAGGGCATCACCCCGCCCGAGGTCGCCGACTTTGCCGCCATACCAGGCCGGGGCATAAGGGGCGTGATCGACGGCAGGAAGCTGTATCTCGGCAACCTGCGTCTGGCGCAGGAAGCGGCGCCGTGCCCGGCCGAACTTGTGCAGCGGCTCCGCGCCTTGGAAGAGCAGGGCAAAAGCACCGTACTCCTGCTTGACGACAGGGAAATACTCGGGCTGTTCGCCGCCGCCGATACGCTGAAAGAAAGCAGCATTGAGGCCGTCGAAGAACTGAAGCAACTCGGCGTCAAAACCGTCATGCTGACCGGCGACAACGAACATACGGCCCGGGCCGTCGCGGCACAGGCGTGCGTTGATTCCTTTGAAGCGAACCTCCTGCCCGAAGACAAGGCGGAGGCAGTCGCCCTCCTTGCCTCGGAAGGCAGAACCGGCATGGTCGGCGACGGCATCAACGATGCTCCCGCTCTGGCAAGGTCGGACATAGGCTTCGCCATGGCCGCCGCCGGAACGGACACGGCCGTCGAAACGGCGGATGTGGCCCTGATGGACGACGATCTTCGCAAGATCCCGCGCTTCATCCGCCTGTCGAAAAGCGTCTACGCCATACTCATGCAGAATATCGCCGCGGCTCTCGGCGTGAAAGCCGTCTTTTTCATCCTGGCCTTCACCGGTCTGACAAGCATGTGGGCGGCCGTGTTCGCGGATGTAGGCGTCTGCCTCCTCGTTGTTGCCAACGGGTTGCGGACTGTGCGACAATAGTCCCCACAGGAACGCCGTATGCGTAAAGAGAAATTTGCTGCGGGCGGCCGTGTTCGCGGATGTGGACGTCTGCCTCCTCGTCGCTGCCGGCGGGTTGCGGTCTGTGCGCCGATAGTCCCCACAGGAACGCCGTATGCGTAAAGAAATGTTCGCCGTGCGCGGCATGACCTGCGCCGCCTGCTCAAGCCGCGTGCATAAAGCCGTCGCCGCCCTGAACGGCGTAGCCGATGTCGCCGTCAACCTTCTGAAAAACAGCATGAGTGTTGCTTTCGACGACGGGGTTCTGTCCCCCGAAAGTATCGTCGAGGCCGTGCGCAACGCCGGGTACGAGGCATCCCCGCGCGAGGGACCGTCCGCGATGCGGCGCGGAGACGCATCCGGCGGCGCGGCCGAGGCCGCCGCGCTGGAACTTGCCGCCGTGCGGCGGCGCCTGCGCGTTTCCTTCCTGTTCACTATTCCGCTTTTTTACATGACGATGGGGCACATGGCCGGACTGCCGGTACCGAAGTTGTTCACCGGCCCGGAAAACGCGCTTCTCAACGCATTCACCCAGTTTCTGCTGACCGTTCCCGTCATGGTCGTCAACGACAACTATTACCGCACGGGTTTCAAGACCCTGTTCGCGGGCGCGCCGAACATGGATTCGCTCATCGCGGTCGGTTCCGGGGCCGCAGCCCTGTTCGGCGTCTATGCCGTGTACAGAATCGGTTTCGCGCTCGGCCGCGGCGACCTTGCGACCGCAAGCGCGTTTGCCGCGAACCTCTACTTCGACTCAACGGCTGTGATCCTCACCCTCATCACCCTCGGCAAATTTTTCGAGGCCCGCGCCAAAGGCAGGACCACCGACGCCCTGACCGGGCTGATGAAGCTCATGCCCGAAACGGCCGTCGTTCTCAGGGACGGCGTGGAAACGGTTGTACCCGCCGAAGAGCTGCGCGTCGGCGATACGCTCGTCGTCAAGGCGGGGGAAAGCATCCCTGTGGACGGCATACTCTGCGAGGGCAGCGCGTTTGTGAATGAATCCGCCGTAACCGG
The DNA here is from genome assembly GCA_031271265.1 of Desulfovibrio sp. Taxonomy (GTDB): domain Bacteria; phylum Desulfobacterota; class Desulfovibrionia; order Desulfovibrionales; family Desulfovibrionaceae; genus Frigididesulfovibrio. The sequence continues at coordinate 6,839 of JAISWB010000034.1, forward strand.
CGAAAGCGTGCCTGCGGAAAAACAGGTAGGGGACCGGGTTCTCGGAGCGACCCTCAACGAGTCCGGCTGGTTCCTGATGACGGCCGAACGCGTCGGCGAGGACAGCACGCCCGCCCGGATCATCAAACTTGTGGACGAAGCCACGTCTTCGAAAGCCCCCGTCGCCCGGCTGGCGGACAGCATCAGCGGGGTCTTCGTTCCCGTTGTCATACTGATCGCCGCGGGCGCGGCGAGTCTCTGGCTTTTGCTCGGGCACAGCCCGGAATTCGCGCTTTCCGCCGGCATTTCCGTGCTGGTCATCTCCTGCCCCTGCGCTCTGGGGCTGGCAACGCCCACCGCCGTCATGGTAGGCACCGGCCGGGGCGCGACGCAGGGCATACTCTTCAAGTCGGCCGAAGCCCTTGAACTTACCCAGGCCGTGGACACGGTGGTGCTGGACAAGACCGGCACGATTACGGAGGGCAAACCGGCGGTCACCGACATCGCACCTGCGGACGGTTGCAGCGCGGAGGAACTGCTGCGCGTTGCCGCCTCCCTCGAAAAGCTCTCCGAGCATCCCTTGGGCAACGCCGTGGTGCGGGAAGCGGAAGCAAGAAAAGTACCCCTTGACAAAGTATCCGATTTTCTCCGCGCTCCCGGCCGGGGCGTCAGCGGCACCATCGACGGCAAAGCCTGCTTTGCCGGGAATGCCGCTCTGCTCGCCGGACGCGGCATCAGTATCGGCGAGGGACTGCGTTCCCTCGGCGACGTCTTTGCCGCCGACGGCAAAACCGCCCTGTATTTCGCCCGCGAAAGCAGCGTTCTCGGCATTATCGCCGTTGCCGACGTCATACGCCCGAGCAGCCGCCGCGCCGTGGCCGAGTTGGAGTCCATGGGGCTGGACGTGATCATGCTGACCGGCGACAACGCAAAGACCGCCGCCGCAGTGCAGCGGCAGGCGGGTATCCGCCGGGTGCTGGCCGAGGTGCTGCCCCAGGACAAGGAACAGGAGGTCCGTTCCCTGCAGGAGCAGGGGAAAAAAGTGGCCATGGTGGGTGACGGCATCAATGACGCCCCGGCCCTGGCACGGGCGGACGTGGGCATTGCCGTCGGCGCGGGCGCGGACATTGCCGTGGATTCGGCGGATGTCGTACTCATGAAAAGCCGGCTTACGGATGTCGTTGCCGCCGTCCGCCTGAGCAGGGCCGTTATGCGCACCATCCGGCAAAACCTGTTCTGGGCTTTTTTTTATAACAGCATCGGCATTCCCGTGGCCGCCGGGGCGCTTTACGGAGTCTGCGGTCTGACCTTGAACCCCATGATCGCCGCCGCGGCCATGAGCCTCAGTTCCGTGAGCGTGGTATCCAATGCGCTGCGCCTGCGCATGTTCAAGCCGACGCCCGTGCGCGCCGCGGAAGACGATGCCGCGGACGGCTTTCCCGGTTCGACGGACGGAAACCGCACGGATTATTGTCGCCCTGAAAGCCGGGCTTTCCGTAAAGATCTTCCCGGCTTAGCCGGGACTTACTCAGAAATTCCCTTGAATGGAGAAATTTCAACCAGAAAGGACAGTATCATGAACAAGAACATCGCGATTAGAGGCATGAACTGCGGCCATTGCACGTCTTCCGTCGAAAAAGCCCTGCGCGCCGTGCCCGGCGTTACCCGGGTCCATGTCGACCTGGCGTCCGGAACGGCAGCCGTGAGCGCAGGCGA
>JAISWB010000053.1 GCA_031271265.1 Desulfovibrio sp.
AGCGTCCGGCGGACGAAACCGTCTGTTGTACGGCGCGATATTATTTGTCGGGCGGGCCTCAGCGTCCGGCGGCGGTTTTTTTGCGCGCAGCCGGACGTTTCCGGCGTCCCGCGGGTTCATCCGGCACGTTGTCCGGGCTTTCCGCCCTGTGCGTGCGCCAGGAAACGTCTATGGAAAACTCGGATCTTTCCTCGTCGCTTTTCGCGGCTATAGTCATGTCGACGACGCGCGGCACCTGCAGTTCCATCTGCTCGCCGCCTTTCTGGAGTTTGAAGTTTCCGTCCTTCAGGCCGTCAAGCAGCCCCTCCACAAGACCGGCCACCTCTTCGCGCGTAAGGCGGGTGAGTATTTCCAAAGCGTGTGCGGGCATGTTTTCCTCCCAACCTGAAGTATGCCTCCAGTATAGCCCCCCCTTTGCGGGGAAGCAAGCGCGGGGAAGATTTCCTTGCGGCGAATTTGCTTTGCCTTGCGGCGTAAAGTATGACAAAATATCAAAAAAGGCCCGCAAAACAGCCGGCCGGGCCGGCCGAGCTTTGCCGGGAAGGGAAAGCCATGTCTCAAACCAATATTCTGCTGGAGTCCGGCACCAATGAGCTTGAAATAGTCGAATTTTACATTGATGAGCCGAATTACCGCGGACATTACGGCATCAACGTGTCCAAGGTGGTGGAAATCATCCGCACGCAGCCGGCGACGGCCATGCCGCAGATGCGCCATCCCTCGGTCAAGGGGGCTTTCCCGCACCGCGACGGCAAAGTGGTCGCCCTTGTGGACCTGGGGGCATACCTGGGTAAAGTCCGCCCGGCTACCTCGGAAGAGAAAATCATCGTCACCGAATTGAACGGCATCGTCACGGCCTTTCTGGTGTCCGGAGTGAACCGCATTCACCGCCTGAGCTGGAAGGACGTGGAAGAACCGGGCGAATTCCTGCAGAACATGAGCCGCTATTCCATAACCGGCGTCGTGCGCCTGGAAAACCGGGTGGTGTTTCTTCTGGACATTGAACACGTCGTGGCGGATATTGATCCTTCACTGGCCATACAACTCACGTCCGTGCCGGGAGACGCTTCCGTCGCAGGCGCCGCGGCCGTCGTACTGCACGCGGACGACTCGGCGAGCATCCGCAACCTCGTCAAAGGCCTGCTGGAAAAAAGCGGCTCTTTCAAAATCATCCAGGCCGTCAGCGGCGAAGACGCCTGGAATATGCTTGAAGGCATGAAAAAACGGGCCGCCGGGGACGGCAAAGGCATACAGGACATCCTGCAGGCGGTGATCACGGACATCGAAATGCCGCGCATGGACGGCCTGACCTTATGCCGCAAAATCAAGGAAGACCCGGAATTGAAACGCCTGCCCGTCGCCCTGTTTTCTTCCATCATCTCCCAGACTCTTCAGCACAAGGGGGTCGCCGTAGGCGCCGACGCCCAGTTCACCAAGCCGGACCTCAAAACCCTGAGCGAAAAATTGACGGAGCTGATCGCCGGGTCGCGCGGAGAGTAAGAATTCAGGAGTCGGCCCGAGCCGACGCAAGGCCGACCGGGGGAAGCCTCCGCGCCGGCGGGACGTGCCATGCGCATTCTGGTCCATGTATGCTGCGGCCCCTGCGCCGCTGCCGTATTGCGCGGCTATGCCGCTTCCGGGCATGAGCCGCACGGTTTTTTTTACAATCCCAACATACATCCCCTGGCCGAGTACATGCGGCGCAGGCAGGGCGCGGCGCAGGTCGCCGCCCGGCTTGACGTTCCCCTGCTCTTTGCCGATACCCGGCCGGAAGCCGGAACACACTTTTCCGGCAGCAAAGCGGCCGGCCGGGATCTTCCGGACAACGCGCCGGACGCGTCGGAAGCCGCCCTATGGTCTTCGAACGATACGCGGGTCGCGCCGGAAGCCGGGCAAACTCTTCCCGCCGGTGCGCTGCTGCCGGCCGACGACCCCTCGCCCTGGCTGCGGGCCGTTCTCGGCATCCTGGAAAGCAAGGGGGATCGCTGTCCTTTCTGCCTGCGCCTGCGTATTTTCGCATGTGCGGAGCAGGCGCGCCGGCGGGGGTTCGACGCTTTCAGCACGAGCCTGCTCTATTCGCGCAGGCAACGGCACGACACGATCCGGGCGCTGGGCGAAGAGGCCGGGACGGCGCTCGGCATCGCCTTTGCCTACCGGGATTTCCGCCCCTGCTGGGACGAAGGTATCAGGCTGTCGAAGGAATGGGGCATATACAGGCAGCAGTACTGCGGCTGCCTGTTCAGCGAGTATGAACGCCACGCGCGCGCGTTCGGCGCTGCGGCCGCCGGGGACTGAACCGGGCCTGCCGCCTGTGCCGGCGTTGCGGGGGCCGTAAGGCCCCCGAAGAGGGGGTCCGGGGGAAATCATTTCCCCCGGCAGAGTCCGGGACAGAGTCCCGGCGGGGTTCGGGGCGGCGCCCCGGCGGGGTTTGGGGCGGAGCCCCGATGAGGTTCGGGGCGGAGCCCCGATGAGGTTCGGGGCGGAGCCCTGAGTGAGGCGGCTGTGTTGTTGTATGTGCATGTTCCTTTTTGCCGAAGCAAGTGCGCGTACTGTTCCTTTTATTCGGTGCCGCTGCCGCAGGGCGCGGCGGGGGAGGACCTGCTCGGGTCTTACCTGGCGGCCCTGTTGAGGGAGATGCGCCGGCGCGCGGGGCAGTGCGGGCGTGTTTCCGTGGAAACGATTTTTTTCGGCGGCGGCACGCCGAGTTTGTTGCCGGGGCGGGCGGTGGCGGGGATTCTCGACGAGGCGCGCCGTTCTTTCAACGTGGCGGCGGATGCGGAGATAAGCCTGGAGGCGAACCCGGAATCGCTGCTGTTGTCGGATTTGCCGCGCGAGGCGCGCAAGGCGGGCGTCAACCGCCTGTCCATCGGCGTACAGAGCCTGGACGACGGCGATTTGGCCCTGCTCGGCCGCGCCCACGGGTCGCGCGCCGCGCGGGCGGCTGTGGACGTTGCGCGGGCAGCCGGCTTTGCCTCCGTCAACCTGGACGTGATGTGGGGGTTGCCGGGCAGAGGAGGCAGAGCGCCTTCGCAGATGCGCCTGCTCGCCCTGTTGAAAGAGATTGCCGACCTGCGGCCCGAGCATATTTCCGCTTACGAACTGACGCCGGAACGGGGGACGCCTCTGGCCGACGCCCTGGAAAAGGGCGAACTCGTCCGGCCGGGCGAAAAGGCGCTGGCCTCCATGTACCTGGCCGGGGCGGAGTACCTGGAGAGCCGGGGTTTCCTGCAGTATGAAGTTTCCAACTTCGCGCGCCTGGGCTTTGCCTGCCGGCACAACCTCGGCTGCTGGCAAGGCAAGGATTACCTGGGGCTTGGTCCTTCGGCGACGTCGACCTTGGGGAGCCGGCGTTTTACGAATCCCGCCGACCTGAGGGAGTGGATTGCCGCAACGGCGCGCGGCTCCGATCCGCCCTGCGAGCATCTGGACGCGGCCACGCGGCTGGAAGAGATGCTTATGCTGCGTCTGCGCACCACGGCCGGGTTATCCCTTGCGGAATGGCGCCGGGCGTCAGGCCGCTCGTTTCCCGCCGACTTTGCCGCCCTGCTTGCGCTGTTGCGCCGGGAGGGGCTGGCGGGCATGCGCAACGGATATTTTTTCCTGACGCGCACCGGGATGCTTGTGTCCGATGCGATAATCGCGCGTTTTTTCGCGGACCTGAGGGAGCGCGTTCCCTCTGGTCTGCCTGACGCCGCGCCGGGCCTTGATTGAGGACGCGCCGGATCAGACCTTGACCAGGAAATTGTCCGCCGAGGCGTATTCGCAGGGCACGTAGGCATCGGCCTGAGCATCGTTCAGCCAGACATTGTCGCCCGTGCGGTAGCGAAACTTGTAGTCCTGACCCTGCGGCAGTTCTATTTCCAAGGTAAAGGTGCCGTCCTTCGCGCGTTTCATCGGATGGGACGTGTCGCTCCATTCGTTGAAATTTCCTACCAGGAAGACTTCCTTCGCGTCCGGAACCTCTTCCGGCGTCAAACGAAACTTGACCTTGCACGCCGCCCGGTTTTTGAGAAAAGTTTTCGTGATGGACATAGCCGGCTCCTTCAGTCGCACAGACACGGATGTTGCAATCCCCATCCGGCCCCGTCCGCCGGATGACTCCGCCCCGGCGGAGGGATGGGAGCCGGGTGGAGTGTCCTCCCCTCACAGGGGGCGGGACAGCGTAATGGTATACCCGGCTTTACCGGGCGTCAAGCGGGAATCCCCCTGAAGGGAGAGGTTTAACCATATCCGCGGAAGACTACCGCATCTATGTGGAAAAAAAGATTTTTCCCGCAACGGAGAGCCGTTGCCGTCGAGACGACCTGTTTCGTTTCCGCAGCGCGGTCGCGGCAGACATGCCCTTTCCCGCTCCGGGCGAAAAAAACCGCCTTCTTTCCGCCGCGGCGCTTGACATCATGCGTACTGCGGGTGTACCCGCTTGCATATTGAGTTGTTGACGGAATCTTCATCACATGTAAACACCGTCGGGAGGAGACCATGACCAAAGCCGAACTCGTTAAAACCCTGAAAGAAAAAGCCAATCTCGCGACCAACGCCCAGGCTGAAGCCGCCTATGACGGCCTTTTCAAGATCCTGTCGGACACCTTGAAAAAAGGGGATTCCATTGCCGTATCCGGCTTCGGCAGTTTCAAGGTAGTGGAGCGCAAGGCGCGGACGGGACGTAACCCCCGCACCGGCAAGGAGATTGCGATTCCCGCGTCCAAGGCCGTCAAGTTCACGCCGGGCAAGGCGCTGAAAGAAAGCTTGTAGACGGAAATTTTGCAGGATTTCGCGCGCGGAGCGGATTCCTTGAAAGGGAATTCCGCTCCGCGCCGGTAACGGGTATCCGACCGCGGGGCAGGGGAACCGGATGACTTGTCCCCGGCTCTATAACCCAAGTAACGGCAACGAGATTTTTACCTTAGCGAGCTAAAATTGCTGCCGGTATGCGGGGTTGCCGGCGGTTGCCGTGAATGCTTCGAGTTCCTGCTGTTCCTGCAGCAGACCCGGCGCGCCGAGCCGGGCGTCGGCAAGGCGTTTTCCCAGTTCCACGGCGGGTTGGTCCACGGGGTTGATGTCCATGATCAGGCCGGTGAGGATGGTGGCCGTCATGCACAGCCCCATGAGTTTGCCCGCCGCGTGTTCATCCGTAGCGTGCATATCCACATGTACCAGCGGCACGCCGCTTTTGTGCAGGGCCATGCGCGTGCCCAGGGCTTCGGCCTGGAGCAGATCCCCGAAATGTTTGTCTCTGAGCCTGCTCCATTTCTCCGGGGCGGCCTCGCCGAAGACCTCGCCTTTGGGCAAGGTATCGCAGGTCAGGAACAGGCAGCCTTTGTTGCGGGGGCCGTCCAGAAACATCTGGTTGACGGAGTGCTGGTCGGTCACGCCGACGGCAGGCACGGGCATGGAGCCGTGTCCGTCTTTGCCCAGGCTTTCGGCCCAGAGTTGGCTGAACCACGCGCCGAAGTAGTTCCAGAGGGGGATGTAGGAGAAAAAAATCAGCTCGCTGTAGCTGTGCGCCGTCAATTCTTCGGCCCATACGGCCAGATGCCGGGCGGGGTGCGCGGCCAGCGCGTCGCGCACGGCGGACTCGGAAACGAGCAGGGGTGCGGCGACCGAGGCCGCGCCGTCCAGCAGCGCCTTGGTATTTATGCCGAGAAAGCCGGCGGGGAGCAGGCCCACCGCGCTCAGGACGGAGTAGCGCCCGCCGAGGTACTCCGGCACGGGCAGGGAGCACATGGCTTCGTTGCGGGCTTCGGCCCTGAGTTCTCCGGCATTCGCGTCCGTGACCAACACCACATGCTCTTTCCAGGCCGCGCCCAGTTCCTTTTGCAGCCGGCGGCGCACCAGGAAATACTGGGCCATGGTTTCGACGGTGCCGCCGGACTTGGAAATCACGACCAGGGCCGTTTCCTTGAGGGGCAAGGTATTCAACCAGACGCCCAAAGTATCCGGGTCTATGTTGTCCGCAATCCACAGGCAGCGCCCGGTGCAGCCCGGCCTGTCCTGGGCGGGATAAAAGGCTTTCTGCAGGGCGCGCGCCCCGAGCGCCGAGCCTCCTATGCCCAGGAGCAGCATGTGTTTGCAGGACCGGAGCCGGTCAAGAACGGCGGGGAGTTCTTTTTCCAGCTCGGCGCGGTAGGGCATGGTCAGGTAGGGCAGACGCCCGGCTTTCACGTCCGCGGCGAAGGAGGCGGCAACGCGCCCGAGGCGCGCAGCGCCGCGCGACCCGGCCGCGGATTTGCCCTGCAAGCGGGCGCTGTAGGCGTGGGTCCAGTCAAGGTGGTGCGTCGTCATGGCTGTCCTCTTTTGCGCGACAGTACGCCGCCTATTTTTTCCAGGGCCTCGGACAGCGTCCCGTCGTCCACCGCGTAGGAGATGCGGATGCAGCGGTCGTCGCCGAAAGCCGCGCCCGGCACGACGGCCACGCCGACTTCGTCCAGCAGGTATGAACAGAAGGAAAGCGAGTCGGCAAAGGCGGAACCGTAGTGCCGGTGTACGTCGGGGAAGCAGTAGAAAGCGCCTTCCGGCTCGGGGCAGAAGACGTCGGGCCAGCCGGAGATGACGCGCAGGGCGAGACCCCTGCGGCGTTCAAAGGCGGCGCGCATGGTTTCCACGGCGGAGTAATCGCCGTTCAGGGCGGCAACGGCCGCCTTCTGGGCAATGGAGCAGACATTGGACGTGGACTGCCCCTGCAGGCGGTTCATTGCCTTGATCAGTTCGGGCGCGGCCAAGGTATAGCCGAGACGCCAGCCGGTCATGGCAAAGGTCTTGGAAACGCCGTTGACGATCACGAAGTGTTCCGGAAAGCGTTTCCACCAGGAGCACAGGCTTTGGGCCTGAACGCCTCCGTAGGTCAGGCGGTCGTATATTTCGTCGGACAGGACGACCAGTTTTCTTTCCACGGCCCAGCTTGCCAGGGCGTCCAGTTCGGCTCTCGCGTAGCAGGCCCCGGTGGGGTTGGAGGGCGAGTTCAGAACGAGCATGCGGGTTCGCGGCGTCAGGTGCGCTTCGAGCATGTCCGGGTCGACTTTGAAGTTTTTTTCCGCCGGGGCGGCGACGATCACGGCCGTTGCCCCGGTCAGTTCCGCCATGGGCGGGTAGCTGACCCAGTAGGGCGCGGGGACCAGCACTTCATCGCCGGGGTCGAGCAGGCATGCGAAAACATTGTAGATGCAGTGTTTGCCGCCGTTGCCGGTGATGATGTTTTCCCTGGAAGCCCCGGCATCGTAAAAGCGGTTAAAGTAGCCTGCCGCGGCATCAAGGAGTTCCGGCAGACCGGGGACGGGGGTGTAGTGGGTAAATCCGGCGTCCAGAGCTTCTTTGGCGGCTGCGCGGATATGCTCGGGGGTGGTGAAGTCCGGCTCGCCCACGGACAGGCTTAGGATGTTCCGCCCTTTTGCCTTGAGTTCCTGGGCCTGCGCGCTGACGGCCATGGTGGCCGACGGCTTGAGGCGGGCCGTGTTGCGGGAAATTTTCATCAGAACTTCCTTTACAGGTATATGCGTTATCAAATAATAAACTTTTGAAACGGTAAGCCCGGCTTTGCCGGGCGTCAAGCAGGCATCTCCCTGAAGGGAGAGGGTTCAGACCGTATCGGAAAGTCCGGCGGCCAGCCGCGCTACTTCTTCAAGAGACAGGCCGGTCCCTTTTGCAACAAGGTCAACAGGCATTTTTGCCCGTAGTAAATTGCAGGCTACTTCTATTTTTTCTTCCTGCCGTCCTTCCTGCCGTCCTTCCTGAAGTCCTTTCTGAAGTCCTTCCTGCCGTCCTTCCTCCACGCCGTCAATCCTGCCTTGACTGTAAGCGCCCTGTCGTCTGTCCGCCTCGTCTCTGCGGGCCATTTCTTCATATTCGGCCGGCATCCGCGCTTCTTCA
>JAISWB010000022.1 GCA_031271265.1 Desulfovibrio sp.
TTTTAACGTTGGTGCTCGCCCTGGCTTTGTGCCTTGGGAGTGTCGTCTCCGCCAAGGCGGACGGAGTCGACATCAAGGTGAAAGGCACCTATGAATTCGCCTTCGGCTGGGTGTGGAACAATAGTAACGCCGACAACGTCAATGACAGCCAAGCCGGCAGGGATGTACGCGACCCTCTTGAAGCCCGCCAGCGTATCCGCGTGCAGGTCAACTTTATCATTAGGGAACCTCTAAAAACTTAATTTTTACTATAGGCTGCTCTGATGGATGCTGGATTTGCGACATAAAATTCCGCCTAAAAAACAGTTTTTAGAGATTCCCTATAGATGCATTTCACCTTGCCCGCGTAATACGGAGGAAGAGCTTTCAGGCCGTCAAGATTGTCGCCCTGCCCGAACATATTTTCCGTTTCGGCATCACCGTATGTTTCCCAAGCTCCAACAGGCGGTATGGGGCACGGGCCGGCGGCTTTCAGGTCTTCTTCGCAAGTAAACCAGTGTAGGGTTGGCATAACGGCTGTCTTTTCTCCTCCTATTCTTCCTGTTCGGGCAGCAGTTTTAATTATCGCGATGAGCGATACGCCATCAAGCCGGTATGTTGAGCTATACTTGACGCTTGAACTTTATGCGCTTTTTCTTCCTTCATCATATTGAAAAAGCAAGGATATGCTCTTGATAATGCGCAAAGAATTAAGACGTTGCGTATAATTCATTCCGAGTTCGCTCAAGAAAATGCGGAACTATAGTGCTTTGCCGCCCCGCCGGACGACAACATTCGGCTTGCCGGACGGCGGGTTGACAGGAGTAGGGTCAGGATTGGTATTGGGGGTGTCAGCAGCCGTTTTGCCGTTTCGCAGTCCGTCGGGGTAATCGGCCCACTCCTGCATCATGCGCCGGCGCTCAGGAAGGTATTGTGCATATCGGAGTGCTTATGAACCTTGCCTGTCGGCTTCACATTCCTCAAAAAAGTGTCCGTCAGTTTGTTCACGTTGGTATCCTCCCCATTGATGATGGTACGCGAGGGCGGGAAACTTTTCTTTATTCCGACACGGTCGGGAAACCGTTGTCTGTCAAGGCAATCCTTCGTGTTGGTACGGCAATCTCCGCGCGCTCTGTTACCAATAAATTTACCAACTTTTCGTTGGTATGTCTATGGTTTTACGGAGACGAAGCGAGAGTTACCGTCTCGATAAAAGTGAAGTCCCGCAAGGGTTTTTAACCTTTGCGGGACTTTCGTGGATTCTTTTTTGGTGGAGCTGGACGGAATTGAACCGACGGCCTCTTGAATGCCATTCAAGCGCTCTCCCAACTGAGCTACAGCCCCACGCGGTTTTCTGTCTGCCCCATTCGAAGGGAGTTGTCAAGTTTTGCCGCAAGTTTTGCCGCAAGTTTTTGGAGCAACCTCGATGCTGCGCCGCCGCCCCGGTGCTGCCGACCTCACTGCCGTTGCCGAGAACAGGAGGGCACGGGCCAACCCTAAAGTTTGCGGCAGCGCTGCCGACAAGCTGTCAACAGTATGCGCGAAAAGGCGCGGACATTCCGGCCGCCGGCGCATGCGAGGAACGGGTCCGCAGGTGAACGGCGCCTGCCGGGGCCGCTCCAGGCCCTGCCCGGAGCGGTTCGGGGTCGCTGTAGAGGTTTCTCTCTCCTGCTTGTGCACATAGCGGCCCGGCGCAAACCGTGCGCTTGTCTCACACGCCGCGCAAGAGGCAGGCGCCGGTCTGCACGGGCTTTGTATCGCAGTCGGTCCGCACTACATTTCCCGCCGGCACGCAACGTGTGGCTCTACCGCAATCTCAATGAAAACTTTTACGCTGCATTTTCCACGCACGGCGTGCGGCACTTGCCGATTTCAAGGCCGGGTGCTATGTTCACTCAATGAGAAAATATCTTTTCCCGCTTATCTGCCTGTGCTGCATTGTTCTTTTCAGCGCCTGCTCCGGAGTTTCCCTGTTCCGAGGCGGAAGCGTATCCACTGTCCCGCAAACCAGGCTCAGCCCGCTGGAAGAAGCCGCCCAAGCCTATGTTTCCGGCAACTACGGACGTGCGGAAAGCCTCGCCCTGCGTCTGGCCTCCGACCCCGCCGCTCCGGCCTCGGACAAGGCCGGAGCGGCGCGGCTGCTGGCTGCAGCGGCATTGAAAAACGCCCACCCCGCCGTGGCCCTCACTGCTTTGGACGACTGGCAGAACAACGACCCCGGCGCGGACGCCGGCGTGGAATGGCAGGACGCCTGGGCCAGGGCGGTGCGTACCCTGTCGTCCGCCGATGCCCGCATAAGGGCCGATGCCCTGTACAAGGCCGGCGGACGTTCAATGCCTGCGCGAAGCATGGCGGGCATAGTGCTGGCCGTGCGCCAGTGGCGGGACGGCAACCTCGGGCAGAGTCTGGCCGCTCTGGAAAGTATTTACGGCAGCGCCGCCGGCGCGGGTGAAAAAGCCGCTCTGGAACGACGCCTTGCCCTTGAACTGCACCTCGCCGACCCGGCGGCTTCAGCCCTTGCTTACAGCGCCGTCACCGATGACAACCGCAGTACTTTTCCGTTCTCCGTAATCCTGCTGGACAAACTGCGCCGCGACTCCCGGGCGGCGGGCACACGCGCGTCAGCCGAGGCGGCCCTGAAGGACGCGGCAGGCAAACTTGCGCTCGCCGACCCTTCCCTCGCGCATCGGACACCGGAAGAAACGGAAATACGCATAGAGGCGGGCACGCACCGCGCAGCCGCCCCGCCGCCGGGTGACAGGACCGTTGCCCTGCTTCTGCCCCTCTCCGGACAATTCGCCCCGGTCTCCGAAAAAATCGCGGCCGGCGCCGGCGTGGCCTGCGATGAACTGAACTCGGCAGGCATCAAGGCGTCCCTGGTCGTTATCGATACCAAACAAGCGGACTGGCGCGCCCGTGTCGATGCCCTGCCCGCTTCCGCCCTTACCGTCGGCGGCCCCCTTTTGCGTGAAGACTACGCCGGGGCCAAGGCCGCCGGTATACCCGCGCGCCGGGCTGTCTTCGCGTTTCTGCCGTCCCTTGAGCCGGGCGACGAAGGCCGCATCGCATGGCGCTTCTTCGCCGCCGCCGGCGATCAGGTGGATGCCCTGTTGGGGTTCACTACCCGCTTCGGCATACGCGGCTACGGCATCTTCCATCCCGAGGACAATTTCGGCAGACGCATGGCCGCCCTTTTCGAGGAAAAAGCCCGCGCCGCGGGCGCAACCGACATCATTGTCCAAGGCTATGATCCGGCTGACCGGAATGACTGGATGGCCGCGACGAACAAACTGCTGGCAGCCAACAGCAAAGGCAGCGTCTTCCGCGCCGTATTCCTGCCCGATACCTGGAAAAACATGGACGTCATCGTGCCGCACTTCTTTTATCAGAACGAAACGCGCCAGGTGTTGCTCGGCACGAGCCTTTGGGAACAGAGCCTTTCCGCAGGCGGTTTTGTCGGCACCCAGTATTACGGGCTCGCAGTCTTCCCCGGCCTGTGGAACGCCGCGCGCCCGACCCCCGCAGGTGAAAGGCTGCAGGCGCGTCTGGCGGCGGCAGGCAAAGCAGGCGCGGATTTCTGGTCCGCCCTGGGCTATGATTTCGCCCGCCTGTCCGCCGGACTCAACATTACGGACGCTTCCCCCAAGACTGTGAACGATGCCCTGCAGTCGATGACCCTGGACTGGAGCATAGCCCCCATCAGTTGGAACGGCGGCATCGCCTCGCAGCGCATGCACCTGTTTACGCCCGCCACCGGCGGCTTTGCCCCGGTGGACGAGAGCGCCTTCCGTGCGGCATACGAAGATGCCTGGCGCTGACCGCCGCATCGGTCCGGCGCACGCCGATGCCGCATATCCGATACGGCCCTTGTGATTCGGGCAGGACATGACGGGTGTATGCCGGCGCCGAGCTTGACCGTCCTCATGACCGTGCGCAACGGCATGCCCTATCTTGAGAAAGCCGTGCGCTGCATCTTGGGCCAGACACGACAGGATTTCACATTTCTGATTCTGAACAACGCCTCGACCGACGGCACCCATGCCTTTCTCGACGCAACGGAGGCAGCCTGCGGAAAAAGGCTGCCCACCGGACCGCTCCGGGCAAAGCCCGGATGCGTCCTTGTCGTCAAGCATCTGCCCGACGATGCAGGACGCACGGGAGCCTTGAGTATGGGTCTGGATGCGGCTAACACGGAACTTGTCGCCGTCATGGACGCCGACGACATTTGCCGGCCCGAACGTCTGGAGCGGCAAAGCGCTTTTATGGCCGCACACCCGGAAACGGACCTGCTGGGTTCGGATGTGGAGTACGTGGACGCTTCCGGTAAATGTACCGCGCGGGACACTTTCCCGACGAAACACGACGAATTGCGCGATACGCTGCCGTTGCGCAACCCGTTCGCCAACTCCGCCTGCATGTTCAGGACGACCGCGGCGCGGGCGGCCGGAGGCTACGATCTTTCCTTCCCCTATGCCCAGGATCTGGCCCTGTGGACGGCCATGCTCCGGAAGGGAAGCCGGGCGGCGAGCATCGGGGACGTTCTAGCGGGCATACGTGTGCATGCCGGACAGGCCACACAGGACGCGGCTCTGGCTTGGGCGCGGGCGTGGGACGACTACCGCATTGCCGAATCCATGCTCGGGATTCCCGGCCTGAGTACGGCGGCACGCCAAGCCGCGCTTGCACGCGCCGCCTGCGCCCTGCTCCGCATGGGAAAACGCAGAGACGCCGTGAGAACAGCCCTGCGCGCCCTGCGGGAAGCACCGTTGCTCTGCTTCCGCAATCCCTTGCTGCTGCGTCGCGCCGGTATGGAACTGCGCCGGCGTATCCGCGGGAAACTCATCTGAAGAATATCTTCGCCGTTAACTCCAAAACCGTGTTTGAAACTTGACTTCCTCGTTACGGAAGCGTATAGGGCGTTCTCCCCGTTCCGGGATTATCCATGATTTCCGGATGCAAAGGAGCCGATTGTGTTTCAAACCACATCCGGCTCCGTCCGCCGGATGACTCCGCCCCGGCGCATAGGAGCCGAGTGGATTACCCCCTCCCTGAAGGGAGAGATTTCCGGAAAGGTATGCCCGACTTTGACGGGCGTCAGGTGAAAATCTCCCTGAAGGGAGAGGTTTCAAACCATAAAAGGAATTTCTGATGAAAACATTTTCGCCTACCCCGGCGGACATCAAGCGTTCATGGTTCGTGACGGACGCCGACGGGCAGGTGCTCGGCCGGCTGGCTTCCCGTCTGGCGCACCGGCTGCGCGGCAAACACAAGCCGGAATTCGCACCGCACATGGACAACGGAGATTACATCATAGTCGTCAATTGCGAAAAAATTCGCGTGACCGGCAACAAACTCGCCGGCAAAATATACTATCGCCACAGCGGCTACGTCGGCGGTCTCAAGGAGCAAAGCCTGGAAAAATTGCTTGCGTCCAAGCCCCGACAAGTGCTGATGCACGCGGTCAAAGGCATGTTGCCTAAAAACCGCCTGGGCCGCGCTATGCTGAAAAAACTCAAGGTCTACGCCGGCCCGGAACACCCCCATGCCGCGCAGACTCCGCAGGTACTGTCCTTTTAACGCCGGCTCACGGGCCTTTTGACGCCGGCCCGGACACAGCCCGCCGCCGAATTATCTTCAACACCGACCGACAGGAGAAATGATGATCACGGATTTCAAGTACGGCACCGGCCGCCGCAAAAACGCCACCGCCCGCACGCGCCTGTATGAGGGCACCGGCACAATCACCGTGAACGGCCGCCCCTTTGAAAACTATTTCCCGCGAAAATCTTTGCAGATGGTCATCCGACAGCCTTTGCTCCTGTCCAGGCAGCAAGACCGCATAGACGTCAAGGTGCGGGTGGACGGCGGCGGCATCAGCGGTCAGGCCGAAGCCGTGCGCCACGGCATATCCCGCGCCCTGCTGGAATGGGACGCGGAACTGCGCGGTCCTCTCAAAAAAGCCGGTTTCCTGACCCGCGATGCCCGCAAAAAAGAACGGAAAAAATACGGCCTGCGCGCCGCCCGCGCCCGCTACCAATACTCCAAACGCTGATTTTTCTTTGAATCGGGGCGTTGCCCCAAACCTCGCCGGGGGAAAAGATTTCCCCCGGACTCCCCCCTTATCAAGGGGTGAGCCTCCTCAAAAAATACATCAGCGCTTCCGCAAGTCCGCGAATTGTCTGGTCGCGCGGCTTCGACAGGGATCTCCATGCGCCGTGTTCTCGTAGTACAACTCGCCCGCTTCGGCGATTTGGCGCAGAGCAAACGCCTACTCCTCAGTCAGGCCCGCGATGCCGGAAACGAAGTGCATCTCTGCGTGGACCGCTCTCTCGTCCCCCTTGCGCAACTGCTCTACCCCTTTGCCGTTGTCCACGGTCTTCCCGCTCACAGGGGCGACAGCGACCCCGGAGATGTCTTCGCCGCGTGCCGGACCTGTTTTGCGGCCCTGCGCGAACTCGATTTCACCGAAGTGTATTTCCTGAATTTTTCTCCCCTGTCATTTGCCTGCGCCGCCCTGTTCAGCCCTGAGCAATGCCGGGGCTACGCCAGGGTCGACGGACAGGACATGCGCTCCACGCTGTTTTCCCTGGCTTTCAACTTCATGTGTGACCGTCGCTTCGCCCCTGTGAATCTGGCCGACCTCTGGGCCTTCCTGCACAAGGGACCCATTGCCCCTGAAAAGGTCAACCCCCCGGCTCGGCCGGCGTCAACAGGATGCATCGGCATCATCGTTGCCGGACGGCATGCGCGGCGCTCGCTCCCGCCTAAGGTACTCGCGGCGTGCGTGCAGTCCGTGTTCCGCGCCGCAGGCGGACCGCGCCTGCTTTGCCTCGGTGCAAAAGAAGATCAACCCGTCGCGCGCAGGCTCAGGCGCGAACTCCCGCCGCGTATCGCCGAACGCATGGAAGACCTCACCGGAAAAACTTCCCTCGCAGATCTCCCCGACATCCTGCGCGGCCTCGACATGCTGCTTACCCCGGACACCGGCGCCATGCACCTTGCCGCCCACCTTGGCGTACCCGTGCAGGCATTTTTCCTTTCCTCGGCATGGTGCTTTGAAACCGGCCCCTACGGTATGGGACATCGGGTGTGGCAAGCCGCCCGGCCCTGCTCGCCCTGCCTCGAAAGCGCACCTTGCCCGCACGGTACGGCCTGTTGCGCGCCTTTTTCCCACCCCGCCTTCCTGGCGCATTTGGCGGGCAAATTCACTCCCGAGTGGCCGGCAGACCTCATGGGCTGCGTATCCACGCTTGATGATTTCGGCGCAACCTGTACAGTGGTGGACGGCGGCAATCCCTATGCCGATGCCGCGTGTGAACTGCGGGCGGGGCTGGCCGCATGCCGCGGGCTGCCGGAAGCGGACGCGGGCGGCATGACCCCACACAACGCCGCTTTCCTGTTCCGCGAAAAAGACTGGATGCTGCCGGGAAACTGGAACCATGCCTGAACCGATGCCCAAAAAACAGGGAATGCCGCGCGTGCTGCTCGTGTTGCCCATGTACGGCGGTTCGCTCCCCGTAGGGCGTTTCGCCGCCGAAGGACTGCGCGAAAACGGCTGCCTGGTGGAAATTTTCGACGCGCCCGCCTTCCATCCCGTATTCTGTGCGCTCAAAGAACTCAAGGTCGGCTCGGAACGCCTGGACGCCCTGCAGAACACCTTTCTGCAACACGTTTCCCAATGCGTCACGGCCAAAGCGGAGGCTTTCGCCCCGGATCTTGTCCTCAGCCTTGCCCAGGCACCTCTGAGCATCGCCGCGCTCAAACGGCTGCGCCGGGCAGGCACGCGCACCGCCATGTGGTTCGTCGAGGACTTCCGCATTTTTACCTACTGGCGCGCCTTCGCAACCTATTACGACCTCTTCGCCGTCATTCAGAAAGAACCCTTTCTCGACGAACTGGCCGCGCTGGGAGTACACAACACCCTGTACCTGCCCTTGGCGGCCCTGCCCTCCCTGCACCGGCCACTGACCCTTGACGAGCGCGAAAAACAGGAGTTCGGAGCGCAACTTTCCTTTGTCGGCGCGGGTTACCCCAACAGGCGCAAAGCCTTTGCCGGACTCCGGAACCTGGGGCTCAAAATATGGGGCACGGAATGGGATGACGACCCGGAAATAGCGCCCATGCTGCAAAAAAACGGAGAACGCATCAGCTCCGAAGACTGCGTGCGCATTTTCAACGCCTCCGCCGTCAACCTCAATCTGCACTCCTCCGTACACGCCGACCCGCCGGTGGCTCCGGGCGACTTCGTTAATCCCCGCACCTTCGAAATCGCCGCCTGCGGCGCTTTCCAACTCACGGACCGGCGCGGGCTGCTGCCGGAGTTGTACGATCCCGACGAAGCGGCAACCTTTTCCAATGCGTATGAACTGCGGGAGAAAATTCGGTATTATACGGCTCACCCGGAAGAACGCGCCGCAGTTGCCGAACGCGCGCGCCGGCGCACCCTGGCGGAACATACCTACGCCGCACGCATGAAACGCCTTCTGGATTTCGCCGCTGAATGCCTGCCCGGCTTCGGTCTGCATGAAAACGTCGTGTGGCCGGAAAACATGCCCCAAGATCTGGGCGATGCCGTTGCCGCCCTGATGCGCGAGCTGGACCTGCCCGCAAGCGCTTCCTTCTCCGATGTGATTGCGGCCGTGCGCGGCAAAAGCGGCGTGCTCTCCGATGCCGAAGCCGCCCTGCTGTTTCTGGACGAATGGAAAAAACTCTACACGTGACCCCTCCCCCCTGAACAATCTCGAAAAAAGCGCTTTACGTCCCGGCCTGCAACAGATAATTTTTTAGAAAAACAGACTGGTCGGGACTCCACCCCGCAAAGGAAATAAGGAAATGCGGATGAAGCCCAAATACCCTGCCCGGCGCGGCGGCGTTGCCGGAACGGCAAAAAAATCCGCCCTGATCCTGATTTCGGGAGTCGCCGGCCTGATTTTGCTGTGCGTTGTCGGACTCGGCATACTCTCGGCCCTGTTCAAACCCTCCGACTATCGGCAACTCATGGCCGATGCCGCGGAAAAGGCGACAGGTCTGCATTTTGAGTTCCACGGCGAGGCGGAAACAACACTTTTCCCAACCCTCGGCCTGAAAACCGGCAAAGTTACCATCAGCAACCCGAACTCGTCTGTGGATCCGGAACTGCTGACCGCGGAAAGCGCTTCGGCCGCCCTGTCCTTGGGTTCTCTGCTGCGCGGCGTTGTGGAGGTTGAGGAAATCCTGCTGTCCGGCCTCAAGGTCACGCTGACGGTGGACCCGGCCGGCCGCAGCAACTGGTCGCCGACAAAGGCACAGCGCGGGCTCGGCGCAGGGCCTGCGGCCGAACCCGTCGCGCCGCCGCTCGATGCCGGCGACGGCGGCAAAAAAGACGGCGGCCCGCAACCGGCATGGAGCCTGAAACGACTGGCCTGCAAAAACATACGCCTTGCCTACAAGGATTTGCGCACCGGCGATGCCTACAGCGCGGACATCGACACGTTTGCCCTGAACGGACTGAAAGAAGGAGCTGCCGCCCCCCTGAGCCTGACGGGCCGCGCCCGCGACGAAGCCGGCGGCAACACGCTTTCCGTTCGCCTGCAAGCCGCTCTGGAAATGCGCGCCGCGGACGCGCGCGACAAGACAGCCGAACCTTCCCTGTACCTGGATATTCAAAAGCTGGAACTAGGGCCGCAACTCGGCAACCTGCCCCCCTTCACGGCCGAACTCGGCGGGAAAACGGAAATCTCCGCATCCGGCGCCTGCAAGGTGAGCGACATCAAGGGCATATTTACCCTGCCCGGCGCCGCCCCGGCGCATTTCACTGCCTCGGCCGCCTACGCTCCCGGCAGTGGAGGCAAACACAAACTGGAAGGCGCGCTTGCCTTGGACAGCCTGGATATCGGCGCAACGTTGCGCCTCCGGACTCCGACAGCCGGGGAAGCGACTCAGGGCGCAGTGCAGGGCGCGCCCAATCTGAGCAGACCGACCGTTGCCGGCTCCAAGACTCCGGCCTCCGGTGCGCGCGCGGGCCGGGACAAAGACCGGCGCGGGAAACGAGGCGCGGACGACGCCGCGGAAAAAAATCCTGCCGATGCTTCGGTCCCGCCCATCCTGCGCAGCCTCGAAGCAACCTTCACTGTCACCGCCGACAAAGCCCTTTACGGCAAAATTGCCTTGAGCAACATCCGCGGCGACCTGAAAATGCAGGACGGCAAAGCCGACCTCGCCTACAACCTGACCCTGTTCAAAGGACAACTCGCGGGCAAGGCCGCCCTTGATGTGCGCGGCGCGGAACCTACCCTGACCGTGAACGCCGCGCTCCGTTCCCCGGATATGGAACTTGCCGCGGCATCCCCGGTGTTTTCGGACAATTACACGTTCAGCGGAAAACTGCGGGCATCCCTTGACCTGAAATGCAAAGGCGGCAGCCTCGACGCCATGCTGCACAGCCTGAACGGGAAAGCGGCCGCGGCCGCCCGCGACGGCGAGGTCGGCGGATTTACGCTTGCCCCGGAACTGCCGGGTTTTGCCCCTTTTCCAAGCTCCTTCGCGTACAAGAGCATCAGCGCAAGCGCCGTCGTTACGCAAGGGGAAGCCGTAAGCAAAGATATCGCCCTCGTTTCCAACGCAATTCTGGCGCGCGGCGGCGGCACCCTCCATATCGCTTACGGGCAGGCGGATCTGGGCATAGACTTCATGACCGCGGGGCCGCCTGCCGGACCGGCCGTGCCGGTGAGCATACGCGGCCCTCTGCATGCCCTTTCTTACAGCATAGACACGCGCACCCTGTTGCGCAACGCGGCGGAAAGCGCCGCGCACGCTCCCGAGGCGGCAACGGACCTGCTCAAAAAATCGGGGCAGACCGTCAAAGGGTTAAAAGACAGCCTGATCCCGCGCCGTTGACGTGCCGGGGCGGAGTCCGGTCAATCAGTGCTTCGCTTGCTCGGCATTGCGCGCATTCAGCAGGGCGGGCGCAATGCGCACCTTGACCGACTTGAGCCGTTTACGCAGCCAGTCCTCGTAAATGGAGCGCATTTTCTCTTCGGACAGGGCGCGTTCCACGCGAAGCGATATTTCCGCGGGGTCGAGAACGGAGGCGGGCGTTTTGTTCAGCAGCACGAGCGCGGTGTATTCCTGTCCGCTTTTCATCACTTTCGACGCCTTGCCCGGCGCAAGGGGAGCGAGGGCGGCGGAAAATTCTTCGGGCACCAGGTCGATGCTCATGTTGATGTCCTGGATGGTCACGAGATGCTTTTTCCGTGCTTCGGCGGCATCCGTGCCGGCGGCGAGGTCGGCGCGCGCGGCCTCCACCGTCTTGCTGTCCCGCCCGAAGATGCGTAAAAAATGCCACAACTCCGGAATGACGAACTCGTCCGTGTGCGCCAGATAGTACTGCTGCACCTCGTCGGCGGTGATGGTGATCTCCGGTCGCAGCACCTTGGATAAAAACTGCTCGACAATCAGCCGCCGGTACAGAGCCCCGCGCCAGTCGTCGATCTCAATGCCGCTCCTGATGAGCATGTCGTCGAAAGCGCCTTCGGGATAATCGGCGCGGATGCGCCGCTCTTCCTCCTCAAGCGCATCGGGGGCAAGGGCAAAGCCTTTCTGCTCCATATAGCGGCAAACGGCTGCTTCCTCAATCATACGGCCCAGCACGTAACGGTACTGGGTATGCAGGGCGGCTTCGTCCGGCTCCGGCGTGTTGGGTGAAAAGCCTGTAAACAGGCTGATTCTGGCCGACTCCAGTTCTCTGAAAGAAATCCCCTGTCCGTCCACTTCGGCAGCGTCGCCGGGCATGGCGCGCAGTTCACACGGCAACAGCAACACAGCGACAAGGCAAAGCATCGGGAGTGTGATGTATGCACAATGTTTTCGCCGCACAATCCGTTGTCTCTCCCGCAAGGCGCTCTCATACGTCCGCATGTGTTTCCTGCTCATGCCATAAAGGGTACAGGAAGCCCCACAGCTTGTCCAGCGCCTCCGGCACGTTTGCATCCGGGCCGTTCCCGCCCCCGAAAGGCAATTCCAGAATACCCGGCGGCTGAAGGCGGACATGCAGGCCCTTGCCTTGCGCGGCCATAAGAAATTCGACCAGGACGGCCGGGTCGGGGCCGGCGTTTGCGACGAAGGACAGGCGCACTTTATCGGGGAATATGTCCGCCTTGCTCACGAAATGCCTACCCAGCCGGCGTTTGAACGCGAGTACGGCGATGAAGTTTTCCAGTTCGGGGGGGAGGCGTCCGAAACGGTCGCCGATTTCCGCGGCCGCTTCTTTCAGGGCCGTTTCGTCCTGGGCCGAGGAAAGCCGTTTGTAGCAGCGCAGGCGCTCTTGTCCGTCCGGCATATAATTTTCCGGAATGAAGGCGGGTATGCCCAGAGACAGTTCCGTTTCCGTAAAACTTTGCACGGGTACGCCTCTGAGTTCCGCTACGGCCTGCTCCAGCATTTCCATGAACAGTTCGAGACCCACGCGGTTGATGTGCCCGCTCTGCGATTCGCCGAGAATGTTGCCTGCGCCGCGTAGCCGGAGATCTTCCATGGCTATGCGGAAGCCGGCCCCGAGGTAGTCCATTTCCAGAATGATGCGCAGACGTTTGCGGGTATTTTCCTGCAGGTGTTCCGGGTCGGGCGTCACGAACACGGCAAAGGCCTGTCTGTCCGAGCGGCCCACCCGGCCGCGCAGTTGGTACAACTGCCCGAGGCCGAACAGGTGCGCCTGGTCCACCACAAGGGTATTGGCGCGGGGGAAGTCGAGTCCGGATTCGATGATGGAGGTGCAGACCAGGATATCCAGGTCTCCGAGCCAAAATTTACGCATGTTCTTTTCAAGGGAGCTCTCGCTCATGCGGCCGTGCGCGATACCCAGGCGCGCATCCGGCGCGAGCATGCGCACATAGTCGGCGACGCGATCCAGCCCGTCCACCCTGTTGTAGACCCAGAAAATCTGTCCATGCCTGTCCAGTTCGCGGCGGAGTATGCCGCGCAGCAGGTCGTCGTCGCGGGCGATGAGGGCTGTGGAAACGGGCTTGCGTTCCGGCGGCGGCGTTTCGATGACGGACAGTTCGCGGATACCCGAGAGGGAAAGTTGCAGGGTGCGGGGAATGGGGGTAGCCGTCAGGGTCAGGGCATCCACGTTTTTGCGTATTTCCTTGAGGCGTTCCTTGTGGCGCACGCCGAAGCGTTGTTCTTCGTCCAGAATTAGCAGGCCGAGATTGGGTATGGCAACGTCCCGGGACAGGAGGCGGTGCGTGCCGATGAGGATGTCGATGCGGCCTTCGGCCGTCGCCTTTAGTACATCCTGTTGTTTGGCGGCGGACACAAAGCGCGACAGCAGCCCTACATTGACCGGCAGAGCCGCGAGCCGGCTGCGAAAGGTGCGGTAGTGCTGTTCGGCCAACACGGTCGTGGGACACAATAATGCCGTCTGCCGGCCTTCCAGGGCGGCGCGGACGGCGGCGCGCATGGCGACCTCGGTCTTGCCGAAGCCCACGTCGCCGCAAACCAGGCGATCCATGGGCTCGCCTTTTTCCATGTCGTTCAGGACGTCTTCGATGGCTTTGGCCTGATCCGGCGTTTCCTCAAAACCGAAACCGGCTTCGAATTCACGGTAAATCTCGTCCGGCGGCCCGTAGCGGAATCCTTTGAGTATTTTGCGCAGGGCATACATTTCCACCAGATCGGAGGCTATCTGCATCACGGCTTTACGCGCTTTTTCCTTGCCCGTCGCCCACAGCGCGCCGCCGAGCCGGTCGGGCACGGGCCGCACGCCTTCCGCGGACTTGAAAGGCTGGATGAGAGACAGGCGGTCCACAGGCAGATAGAGCTTGTCGTCCCCGGCATACTGCAGCAGCAGGTAATCGCTTTCGGTCCCTCCCGAGGCCATGCGGTGCAGCCCCCGAAAAATACCCAGGCCGTAGTCCTTGTGGACCAGCAGGTCCCCGTCGTTCAGGGTATCGTGCGTTTCCAGCCCTTGGAAAACAGCGGCGGCGGGTTGTCGGGCGCGGTCGGCGCGCGGCTGGAGGACATCTTCGCCGAGGACCGTGCAGTGCTCCCAAGCCAGATGGATCCCTTTGCGGAACGGCGAGATCAGGGCGAAAATCCCGTAATCCGCGGCATCCAGGCGCAAGTGCGGGCTTATGCCGTCATGCGTCGCCAGTTTGAGGAAACGCGTGCGTGCGCGTTCGGTGGAAAAACTGAGCAGCAGGCGACCACCGGGACGAGCCTGCAGCATGTCCCGCTCGTCCGCATCCTCTTCCGCGCGGGCAACGCGCGTTCCCTCGCCGCTCTTGCCGTCGCCTTTGCGCCCTCCGTCGGATCTCCCGTCGCGTTTCCCGTCACTCCGCCCTGCCCCCGCCCAGTCCCGCATTACGGCAAGCAGGTACTGCCAGGGCCGTTCATGGGCATCACCGTGCGTAAAAACTTCCTGGTAGGAAGAAACATTCCGCTCGCGCATGGCGACCTCGTCCGGCGTTTCCGGAATGCCGATGCGCAGGTCTTCAAAGCAGGCGCAACGCGATGCCGCGAAAAAATCCGTCACCTCGGAGGACGGACGCAACGCCCGTGCGACGGCCTTGTTGAGACCTCGCCACGGGCCGTCATGTTCCGGCAGTGCCGACAGCCTGCGTTCGCTTTCTTCAAGAACGGCGCGGAGATCCGCCGCGCCGGGCAGCAGGCAGACGGCGTCTTCGGGCAGCCAGTCTTCAAGGTTGGAGCATTTCTCATAGAACATGCCGGGAAACAACGCCGCGCTGTCGCCGTCGAGCATGCGGACGAGGGCGGCCGCTTCAGCGGGGTCCAGCCTGCCTGCGTTCACCTCGCGTTGCCGAAACGCTTCGGCCTCGGCGCGCAGGCGCAGGCTTAAAACCACCGGGGAAGCGGGGATCATGACCATTTCCCGCACATCGGCGATGGAGCGTTGGGAAACAGGTTCAAAATGCCGGAGATCGTCCAGAGTGTCGCCGAAAAATTCCAAGCGTAAAGGGCGGTAATAACCGGGACAGAAGATGTCCAGAATATCGCCGCGCACGGCGATTTCTCCGGGCGCGTTGACCATGGGCACGCGGGAGTAGCCCCATTCCAGGGCCTGATCCAGCACCAGATCCGGAGCCATTTCCATGCCTTTGCTCAGAATAAGTTCATGGATGTCGAAAATATCCTGCGGCGGCAGGCGCAGGAGGAAAGCGTCCGGCGTGACCAAGACGCCGCGTCCGTTGCGTTTTTGTTTCAGGGTATAGAGGGAGGCCATGCGTTCCGGGCGGTTATCGATGCCTCCGGTGCGGGCCGGGTACGGCGGCATGACGACGATGCGCTGCTGCCAAGCCGTGCGCAGGGGGGAAGGGTCGGTAGCCGAAATGTCGGGACTGAAAAGCCCGACCAGCGCGCGCAGTTCCGCAAGGGAGGAGCGGTTTGCGGCACAGGCAACCACTCCTCTGCCCTGAGCAAGCAGGGCGCAGGCCATACGGGCCATGGTGCCCGGTCCGGAACGCACCACGCGGACCGGATCGCTCTTGTTCCGCGTCA
The DNA here is from genome assembly GCA_031271265.1 of Desulfovibrio sp. GTDB lineage: Bacteria > Desulfobacterota > Desulfovibrionia > Desulfovibrionales > Desulfovibrionaceae > Frigididesulfovibrio. The sequence continues at coordinate 15,472 of JAISWB010000022.1, forward strand.
GGCGTTCAACAAGAGATTGCAAAGAAGAAGACACACAGGAACCCCACGGGGAATGTCGCGCATACTCGCGCGTACGGGGCCGGCGGCCGAAAAAAATCAGCCGTCGGCGCGAAACCGACGGCTGCGCCCGAACCGGGGAAACGCGTTACAACTGCGCCAGGGATTCGATCACTTCACTGGACAGCAACTTGTCGAGGTCCAGAAGAATAAGCAGGCGATCCTGAAGTTTGCCCACGCCGCTGATGTATTCGGAATCAACGCCGGCCACGACGGGCGGCGGCGGTTCCACCGTGCCTGCCGGTATACGCAGCACCTCGGACACGGAGTCCACAACAAAACCGACGATCATATTGTTTATTTCTATGACGATGATCCTGGTATGCTTGTCGTGTACCTTGGAGTCAAGGCCGAAGCGTCTGCGCAGGTCGATGATGGGAATGACCTTGCCGCGCAGGTTGATGACCCCTTCCACAAAGGCTTCCGCCCTGGGCACTTTGGTTATTTCCATGGTGCGGATGATTTCCTGCACCTTGAGGATGTCCACGCCGAACTCTTCTTCGCCGATACTGAAGGTAACGAGTTGCAGCAGTTCGTCATCCTGCCGTTTTGCTTCATCCATAGCTCACCTCATGCTCTGTTCGTCGAAGGAACGAACGCGGACATCCCGGCTGTTGCCGCCTGCCCCTCCTGTCCGTCGATGTTCAGATGTACGCTGAAACGCGCGGTTTGTCACGCATTTATTTCTCCAGGCGGCCGCGGCCTATGCCGAAGTAGACAAAACCGTTGCGTGCCATAATTTTTTCCGAATAAAGGTTGCGCCCGTCAAAAATTACCGGGGCGGACAGGGCGGCTTTGATGCGGACAAAGTCAGGAGTTCTGAACATGTTCCATTCCGTGGCCGTGAGCAGGGCGTCGGCGCCTTCCGTTGCCTCGTACTGGTCGTCGGTCAGGGTGAGGCCGGGGAGATCGCCGAGTTGTTCCGCCGCCCTGCGGGCCGCTGCCGGGTCATAGGCCCGAATACGCATGCCGTGCCGGACAAGTTCCCTGATGATTGTAAGGGCCGCGGATTCGCGCACGTCGTCGGTATTGGCCTTAAAAGCCAGACCCCAAACGGCCAGGGTACGCCCGCGCGCGCCGCCGCGCTCGTTGAAGTAGTCCAGCACCTTGCGGGCCATGTGTATTTTCCGGCGGTTGTTCACGGAGTCCACGGCCTTGAGCAGTTCCGGCTCGACCCCGGCTTCGCAGGCGGTGTGGATGAGCGCCCGCACGTCCTTGGGAAAGCAGGATCCGCCGTAACCCAGGCCGGGATAGATGAAATACGGGCCTATGCGGTGGTCGGCGCCGATACCCAGGCGCACGTCGTTGACGTCCGCCCCGACTTTTTCGCAAATCGCGGCCATTTCGTTGATGAAGGAAATCTTGGCCGCGAGCAGGCAGTTGGCGGCATACTTGATCATTTCAGCGCTACGGATGCCGGTCACGATCATTTTTTCCCTGGAACGGGCAAAAGGAGCGTAGAGTTCGCGCATGAGCAATTCCGATTCGGGGTTGTCCGTACCCACGACTACGCGGTCCGGTTTCATGAAATCGTTGACGGCGTCGCCTTCTTTCATGAATTCCGGGTTGGAAACAACGTCAAAGGGTATGTCGACGCCGCGATTTTTCTGCTCCCCGACGACGGCCGCGCGGACGGAGTCCGCTGTGCCCACGGGGACGGTGGACTTGTCGACGACGACCAGCGGCGCCTGCATGGAGCGGCCTATGTCGGCAGCGGCCCGCATAACCCAGCTCAGGTCGCAGGAGCCGTCGTCACGGGCCGGTGTACCGACGCAAAGGAAGGCGACTGTCGCGCCGTCCAGTCCTTCGTCCGTGTCGGACGTGAAGGACAACCGCCCGTCACGGGCATTGCGCTGCACCAGGATGTCGAGCCCCGGCTCGAAAATATGCAGCCGTCCCCGGCGCAGGGATTCGACAACGTCCTTGTTCACGTCAACGCAACGCACGGTATTGCCCATTTCAGAAAAACAGGCGGCGCTCACTAAGCCTACGTAGCCTGTGCCGACAACACACAGTCTCATACGCGTCTCCTTTGCTGATGAACTGTTTACCCTCCCTGTCCCGATTCCGCAAGTTCCGCGGCGGATTTTCGGCAAAAGGAAACTCCCGCCCTACTCCTTGCCGTCCGTGCCTTGCGCTGATAAACAACGGGCGGAGGGTATTTACAAAAGAATGTTTTACGAATATGCTGCCTCCATTGTAAGCACAAGGAGGAAGCATGTCGGAATGCCCAAAGTGTCATAGCCTGGATATTATTAAAAATGGTCAGCATT
>JAISWB010000005.1 GCA_031271265.1 Desulfovibrio sp.
GATTGCAGCATGGGAAGCAATAAAAGGATATTTAGACAGCAGTGAGGTAGGGCTGTTATCATGATATACTCAACCTATCGACATTTCGCAGCCGCCGCTGTCCATGCCCGCCGGAAGCACCCGAAGTGGGTCCGCTCGCGCCTGCATTACACCGCCGTCCTCCTGGAGGAAGTCGCCGAACACCTGTGGCACGTCTGGCGGGGCCGAACCCTTAAAGCCGACAACGAAGGCACGCACGTCGCGGCGGTCATTATACGCGGCATCGAGGAAGGATATGGAAGCTGAAAAAGACTACCTGATCGGGGCCGGTCGTATCGCTGCGCAGTTCAAGGTGTCGCGCTGGTCGGTCATGCGCTGGAAAAAGCGCGGTGCGCCGATTGTCCAAGTCGGAAAAAATCTCTTGGCTGACACTGGCGAACTTTGGTCTTGGCTTGCTAAACACGAAAAACGCAGCTTGCCTAAAAATATGTCAAGAAAAAAATAGTGTGGCATGGAGTAGCATCGAGTGTCACTGCGGTAGCATGGAGTGGCAATTCAAGCAGTTCCTCCCGCCTCTGAAAAAAACCTGTGGTACGATGTTTCCCAAAATTGGGAGACATCTACATGGCGCTCACAGAGTCAGACATCCGCAACGCTGCCGCGTCAATCGGCGTTCCCCCCGCAGCGGTCAAAGCGGTAGTTGAAGTCGAGTCACGCGGGAACGGGTTTCTTCTCGACGGTCGTCCCCGTATCCTGTTTGAAGGCCATGTTTTCTGGAAGCAACTCAAACAGCGCCGCATTGATCCCGTCCCTCTCTCAAAAACCTATCCCACAATCGTCTATCCCTCCTGGGACAGAAGCAAATATCGCCCTTCCGTCGAGGAATGGGGCCGCCTGAACCTCGCTATTCATATCAATCGCGAAGCCGCCCTTTGTTCCGCTTCATGGGGCCTTTTCCAGATCATGGGGTTCAACCATGCGCTTTGTGGATACAAATCGGTTGAAGAATTTGTCACCGCGCAAAGCGAGTCTGAAGGCAACCAGCTTACTGCGTTCTGCGTGTTCATAGAATCGCAGCGCCTTGCAAAATACCTTGTCAGAAAAGATTGGGCCGCGTTTGCGGCTGCGTACAACGGCGACGGCTATGCGCTGAATCGGTACGACACCAAGCTGGCTTCCGAATACGCAAAGGCCGTCAAGGCGGGGTTCTGAGCATGGAAAAAGCTCTTGCCGTCCTCCTCCTCGTCGCCGTCGCCGGGTGCGCTGCTCTCGGTCTGATGCTCCGCTCGGCACAGGCGGAAAAAGACACCGCTCTTGCCGATAAAGCCAAGCTCTCCGTTGTGGTGGACGCGCAGCGCTCCGTCATCAACACCATGCAGGCGGATGCAGAGATACGGGACCGGGCGCTGGCGGACCGGGATAAGACAATCACCATGCTCAACACCGCAGCGTTTGATGCCGTTTCCGCCATAGGGAGGGTACAGGACGATGAAATATGTTCCCTTGATAATCCTCTGCCTGATGCTCTCGCCGCTCCTCTCAGGCTGCTCCACAGCCAAGCCGGAAATAGTCACGGTCCCGCAGATAGTCCGGGTGACAATCCCGCAATCCCTGTACCTGCCCCGGCCAATGCCCGCGGCTCCCTCCCCGATGACAACCCGCAGTCTCGCACAGTGGACGGCGCGGCTGCTGGCGTGGGGCGGTGAAATGCAGGCGGATCGGGAAGCTATCGGCAGGCTGATGCAGGAGGGCGATGGAAGCCGACAATAACGTGGAGGCTTTGTCATGCGCGAAAGAACTAAAGGAACTGCCGAAATGAATGGATCAACGCAAATAAGTGAACTGTTGCAAGGCATCTGCGTCCCGATTGTGTTGGGCATAGCAGGCAGTGCAGTGAGACTGATGCGGTTCGGCTTCAAGAGTTGGCGGCAACTCGCAGCTTCGATAACTTCAGCTATTTTTGCCTCCGTCCTTGTTTATTGGGGGTTGGATATGCTGACCTTCCCGCCGACAGTGGATGCCGCTATTTGCGGAGCAAGCGGATATATGGGCGGCATGATGCTTGACGCATTGCAGACCAGAGCGCTGAAAGTCGTAAGAGATGCAGATTTGCAGACAGATAAATTTCCGAAGGATGAATAGAAGTCATGGCAAAGCGGCAGGAAAAAAAGAAAGGTCATGAGCAAAAGGTTGACCACAGGGTTACCAAAGAAAAGCTCAAGATTTTTCTTGATACCCTTTCCGAGTGCGGAAGCATTCGGCGGGGTTCTGCTGCCTCCGGTATATCGCGCAAGACGCTGTACAAAAAACGTGAGCGCGAGCCTCTTTTTGCTGCTGATTGGGACAAGGCTGCCGCTATCGGCGTGGAAGGGCTTGAAGATGAAGCGCGGCGCCGCGCCTTTGAAGGGTGGGAAGAACCCGTCTACCACAAGGGCGAAGTCTGCGGCACAGTGCGGAAGTATAGCGATACTCTGTTGATTGTTCTGCTCAAAGGCCACAAGCCGGAGAAGTACCGGGAGAACTCGAAAGTCGCTCTTACAGGCGCGGACGAAGGGCCTTTACGGACCGAGATAATTTTCTCTGATGCTCTCCAGGCGCTTATTGATAAGGCCACAGGCCGGGAGAATGCGGGATGACAAGGCGGGAAGCGCATGTAGCTTATGAAATAGCTATTGCCGCTGCGAGTAAAGATGACGGCGGTTGCCTCCGTGATGCAGCGCTTCGGAAGCTGTTGCTTAACGATGTGTTCTTTCTGCTGGTCTACGTCCTTGGCCGGAAAGATATTGATCATGACTGGCTTTTTGACCGATGCCGCGAAGTGCAGGCGTCGCCAAACGGTCATCTGGACCTTTGGGCACGGGAACACTACAAAAGCACTATAATAACTGTCGGTATGACTATCCAAGAAGTTCTCCGCAATCCTGAAATAACAGTAGGGATTATATCTTATAACCAAGATATCGCATCTTCGTTCCTCATTCAGATAAAGCGTATATTTGAGGAAAACAGAACTCTCCGGTGGCTGTTCCCCGATATATTGTGGAATGATCCTCAGAAGGAAGCGCCGCAATGGAACACAGAGGCGCTTGTAGTCAGGCGTTCGACAATCCCAAAAGAAGCCACAATAGAAGCTCTGCCGCTTCATAAAGGCATCGGTAAACACTTCTCGCTCCTGATTTATGATGACGTTGTCACGCCAGAATCTGTGACAACGCCGGACCAGATTAAAAAGACCACGGAGAACTGGCAGTTATCGCAGGCCATTGGAGCAATAGGCGGTTCCGTCCGTATGATAGGAACTCGATATCATGCAGCGGATACATATAAATACATCCTTGAGGAAACCGGATTCAAGCCGCGCATATATCCCGCAACGGTGGACGGTACATACCAGGGAACGCCCGTGTTCATGACCCGTGATGCGTTGGATAAAAAGTACCGCGAAATGGGGCCGTTCATCTTCGCCTGCCAGATGCTGCAAGACCCTCTCGCGGATAAAGCGCAAGGGTTTGATCCTGAGTGGTTTCGCAAGACAGGAACCGATACGCCGCAGGCAACCGGGATGAACGTATACATTGTCTGTGACCCTGCCTCCGCGAAGAAAAAGGAAAGCGACTATACATCAATGTGGGTTGTGGGCCTCAACACTGACGGTGCTTACTACATCCTTGACGGCGTACACGACAGGCTGAATCTTTCAGAGCGCAGCAACATGTTGTTTCAACTGCATCGAAAATGGAAGCCCCGCGCGGTAGGCTATGAGAAATACGGAATGCAGGCGGATATAGAGCATTTTCAGTATCGCATGGAGCATGAGAATTACCGCTTCAACATCGCGGAGCTTGCCGGACAGACACCGAAGCCGGACCGCATCAGGCGGCTTGTTCCCATTTTTGAGCAGGGCCGTATGTGGTTCCCGTATCGCCTGATGAAAATGCGTCAGGACAACACGGCATACGATCTCACTGATGAATTTTATAAGCAAGAGTACACGACATTTCCCGTGTCCGCGCATGACGACATGCTTGACTGCCTGTCGCGTATCGTTGACGCGGAACTTGGAGCGGTGTTCCCGACATACCGCCGGGATGACACCAGCTTGCCCGGTATGGGCGGTAACACAATAAATAGAGCGGTACAACACGATTCCCTGTGGGATTAGGAGGGTAAAGTTATGTGCGGCGGAGGAAGCGGGAGTGCTCCCGAAGTTAAAAAGGCCCCGGTGGCTCCTTCCATTGTGGCCCCCATTGAAGCGGATACTTCCGTAGGCACAGCCTCGGACCAAGAGCGGAAGCGCCGTCAAGCGGCGTCCGGACGCTCCGATACCATCCTTACAGGTGGAGGCGGGCTTTCGGGCGAAGCGAATACGGGGCGCAAGACCCTCGGATAAACGATTATGGACGCGACACTCACACAAGAAGAAATGCAGCACTACATTCGCAGGCTGCATGTGCTTGAGCAGGAACGCAAGAAAGGATGGGAATCCCATTGGCGTGACCTGTCTCAGCATTTCCTTCCGCGTCGCGCCCGGTTCCTCGATTCCGGTGAGGAAACGAACCGAGGTGATCCACGCAACAAGCTGCAGGATTCCATCGGCATCATGGCTTTGCGCATTCTGGCGAATGGAATGCAGAGCGGTCTTACCAGTCCGGCGCGTCCGTGGTTCAGCTTGACGTTGGAAGACATGGAACTGGCAAAGTCCGAAGATGCAAAGTTCTGGCTTAATGCGGTGTATGAAAACATGGTCAGCGTGTTCTCAAAGTCCAACTTCTACGATCAAATACACGTTCTATACTCCGAACTGGCCGCGTTCGGTACAGCGGCGATGATACTTGAACAGGATGTTCAGGGTGTAATCCGTTGCCGAACTCTCACGGTAGGTGAATACTGCATCGACACCGGCGAGAATGGCCGCGTCGATTCACTGTACCGGCGTATCCGGATGACGCCGCGGCAGGTTTTGCAGGCATGGCCGGAAAGCTGCCCGGAGACAATCCGCCAGAGTGTGAAGTCTGATAACGCGGAATGGATCACAATCCTGCACGCTGTCGAGCCGAACAAGGAAGTAGTGCGCGGGAGCGGGCGCGGCAATGAACGTCCGTGGCGCTCAGTGTTCATCGTTCTGGAAGGCGCGTCGCGTGAGTGCCTTGAAGACTCCGGATATTATGAGTTCCCGGCGTTGTGTCCCCGGTGGGTTGTGACCGGCTCCGACGTGTACGGAGCCTGCCCCGCAATGGACGCGTTGCCGGATTGCAAGCAGCTGCAGGCGATCAGCAAGGATACGCGCATGGCGTTGGAGTTGGAAGTACGTCCGCCGCTTCTGGTGACCGCATCGACGGACGCCGGTCTGAATATCAGCCCCGGCGCGGTCAACTTCGCTTCTGGTCTGAGCAAGGGGCAAGACGCGGTGATTCCGTTGTATCAGGCCAAAGCGAATCTTACCGGGGCGAAAGATACGCGCCTGGAACTTAAAGACCAGATTCAGCGCCATTTCCATAACGATTTGTTCCTGATGATCTCCGAAGCACACAAGAACATGACGGCCACGGAAGTAGCCGAACGCAACGGCGAGAAAATGCTGATGCTCGGCCCTGTTCTGGACCGGCTGCGCTCGGAATTGTTCCAGCCGCTGATCGAACGCGTGTACGGCATTATGGACCGCGCCGGCCTTATCCCGTTCCCGCCTGAGTCTCTGACAGAGCAACCGATCAAGGTGGAGTTCATTTCTATCTTGGCACAGGCACAGAAAGCCGCGGGTGTCGGTACGGTCGGCCAGATGGTGCAGTTCATCGGGCAACTTGCTGCCCTGAAGCAAAGCCCTGAACCGTTGGATAAACTGGACGTTGATAAAGTGATTGATGTCATGGCTGACCTGCTCGGTTCTCAACCCGGCATAATCCTGTCTGACGACGCAGCAGAAGAAATTCGGCTCCAGCGCGCGCAACAGGTACAGCAAGCTCAACAAATGGAAATGCTGAGTAAGGGCGCGGAGATTGCGGACAGGGGAAGCAAGGCTCTCGGCAATCTCGCCGCCGGGGCCGCTCTTTCCGGACAACAGGGTAGCGGGCAACCGGCCCTGCCTTCGGGGGTGGGAATATGAGCTTCGACAAGACGACAGTACAGGCTGCGGCCATGTTTTTTGTTCGGGCCTACCCTGAGCAGGAAGCGGACGACTACCGGACGGCGCTGCGAAACCGCGCAATGCGCCGCATCTTCCGTTCTCTGCTCTCGGTGGGCAACGTGTTCGGCCCTTCAATGGGGAATACGGAGAATTTCACGGCGTACAACGAGGGCATCCGGGCGATGGCGATCCGGATTGCGACGAAAATTGAGCAAGCCAAGCCCGGCGAAGTAGCCCGGCTCATGGCCGAAAGCGTTAAAGACCGCACCGAAGCTGCTGCGATTGAAGCCAATACGGTGCGCAACGAGGAGGATTACTGATGCCAGATGAACCGATTGCCGCAACAGGCGGCGAAACTCAGCCTCCGGACACCGGGGCAGGCGCGGGCGGTCAAGGCGACACCGGCGCCGGTATGGGTGCAGACACCCTGCTCGGACCGAAAGCGCAGCAGGCCGCAGAAGGCGTTGAGAAGCCCGATGAAGGCCCAAAAGAACCTGCTCCGGGTGAAGGTAAGGCAGGCGATAAAAAAGAGCCTGAAAAGCCCGCAGAAGATGATCCTGCGGCCAAAGTGCCGGACAAGCCGGAAGGGTACGAGATCAAGTTCGCTGAAGAAACTCAGGTTGATGAGGCGATGCTTTCCACCTTCAAGGCGACGGCTCACGAACTCGGTTTGTCCCAGGGGCAATCGCAGAAGCTCGCTTCCATGTATGAAGCTCAAGTCGGCAGGCTTCAGGAGGCGGCGGTCAAGGCGCAACAGGCGGCTTTGGGCAAAGTACAACTCGAATGGGAAGCGAAAATCAAAGCCGACAAGGATTTTGCGCAAAAGCACAACAACGCGATGCTGGCCCTGCGCCGGTATGGCAGCCCTGAGCTTACGGCGGTTATGGACCAGACGCGCATCGGATCTTTCCCGGCCTTCTTTGACTTTGTTGCCGCCGTCGGCGGCGCGTTGGCCGAACCGGGATTCAAGGGATCGGGCACGGGCGGCGGAAACAGAACTTTCAGCCAGGTAATGTACCCGGACATGAAATAAACCGCGCCTCGGCGCGAAGGAGTGATTGAAAATGGCACTTGTAGCAGACACCTACACCACGCTCGGTGACATCGCGAAACGGCTTGACGCGAACGGAAAGGTTGACGCCATTGTCGAACAGCTTATGCAGACGAACGAGATTCTAGAAGATATGCTGTTCGCGGAATCGAATCTCCCGACAGGACATCGTTCGACAATCCGCACCGGCCTTCCTGCCGCGGCATGGCGCCTGCTGAACTACGGCGTTCCGCAGAGCAAAAGCAAGACGGCGCAAATCACCGACACCTGCGGCATGCTCGAAGCCTACGCCGAAGTGGACAAGTTCCTTGCCGATCTTAACGGCAACACCGGCGCTTTCCGTACCTCGGAAGATCGGGCCTTCCTCCAGGCGATGAACATCGCAATGGCTGATACCCTGTTTTACGGTGACACAAAAAAGACCCCGGAGCGCTTTCTCGGTCTGACTCCGCGCTTCAGCACTTTGGACAAAACCAAAGCGGCGTCGGCGGAAAACGTGATCGACGCGGGCGGGAGCGCGGACGGCGCAATGACTTCCATCTGGTTGCCGTGTTGGGGAACGCAGACGCTTTTCGGCATCTACCCGAAAGGAAGCAAAGCCGGGTTCCAGCACAACGACCTGGGTGAAGTGACGCTGTTCGACGCCGAAGGCGGCAAGTATCAGGGCTACCGCACCCATTACAAATGGGACCTCGGTCTTGTCCTGCGCGACTGGCGCTATGTCGTTCGCATTGCCAACATTGACCTCGCGACAATCACCGACGCGGACTTGATCAAGGTCATGATCATGGCGTCGGAGCGGTTGCCGGATCAGAAAATCGGGCGTGCCGTGTTCTACATGAACCGTCAGGTTCGGACTCGTCTGCGCCTGGCCCGTCTGAACACGAGCAACGTGCAACTGACCTTCGACAATGTTGAAGGCAAAAAGATCACGCATTTCGACGAAATCCCGGTGAAGCGCAGCGATGCGATTCTGAACACCGAAAAGCAGGTTGTTTAAGCCTGCTTCAGACCGATAACCCCGTGCCGGACGCGTTCCGGCGCGGGTGCCACAAAGGAAATACGCCATGATTCTTGATAAACAAAACATGTTCTCGCAGGCGCAAGGGCCGATTTCCGCAACTGCCGCGGCAACCAACATCGTGGACCTCGGACCGGGCGACACCGGGCCGTCCGAACGCCTCTCCCTGTTCGTGACCGCTGATCCCCCGTTCACCGTCACCGGCGTCAATGCCGCCACGATCACGGTTGAACTGCAGACGGCGGATGCGCAGGCCGCGGGGGTGCTTACTTCGCCGGCTACGGTGGCAAGTTTTCTTGTCACCAAAGACGCCATTCAGGCCGGCGGCAAGCTGGTTGCGGCCCGTCTCCCGCACGGCATGAAGCGCTACGCGGGGCTGAACTACACCGTGACAACCGGCGCCAGCACCACGATTGCAGCGGGCAAGCTGACGGCCGGCCTCGTCTACGACGTGGAAGCAAGCCTGTAAACGATTCCGGGCCGGGGTTGATCACGGCCCCGGCCCTGTAGGGCATTGTCATGCAATCCACAGTTCAGCTTTACAACCTTGCTTTGGCACGACTCGGCGGCGACCAGTTCCAGCCGTTGACTTCTCCGCAGGAAGACGACGCCCTAGCGAAACTCTGCCAGACGCTTTTCCCGCACGTTCTCGACATGACGTTGCAGGCGCATTCCTGGGGATTCGCGTTGAGGACGGTCATTCTTCCGCAGGTGGCAATTCCACAGGACGGCAACGGCGGCGTGTTCTCGTACCGTTATCAGATGCCTTCAGACTGCGTGCGTCCCGTCCGCTTGCAGGGCGGGCGGAACCACAGCCCGGCCTATCAGGTACACGGCAGTAACGCGGGGGCTGTGCTGCTCACGGATGAAGCACCGGCAACCCTGATTTATGTGGCGCGGGAAACCGACCCCAAACGCTGGCCGGCCATGTTTGCGGACGCGCTGGCCTGGGGGCTGGCGTCGGAATTGGCGACGGCCCGGATCAATGACCCGCAGCGGCAACAGTTCTACGTTCAGATGTACCGAGGCGCCGTTACCGATGCCGCAGCGCAGAACATGCGGGAGAACAACCCGCAGCCGATGCAGTCAGGGTGGAACACCGCGCGCTTCGGCAGTGATATCGACATTGGGGGAATACGATAATGGCCGGACCGGGAACTGCCCTGCAGGGCGCGTTCACTTCAGGGGAACTGGCCCCTTCACTTTCGGCGCGTGTGGACCTCGACAAGTACGTCAAGGGTTGCCGCACCATGAAAAATTTCTTCGTTCAGGCGCACGGCGGCGCGGTAAAACGGCCCGGCTTCGAGCTTCTTGACTCGTTGCCGGGGCCGGCTGCGCTGATACCGTTCGTATTCAATCAGGCGCAAGCCTACTGCCTTGTGTTCGGGGACGGCTGGCTGCGCGTGGCTACGCACGAGGGCTTTGTGTTGTCGGGCGATGCCCCGTACCAGATAACCAGTCCTTATACACTGGATCAGGCACGGGAGCTTTCCACGGTGCAGAGCGCCGATATTCTGTTCATTGCCTGCCGCGACGTGATCCCGCACAAGCTGAAGCGCTACGGCCATGCGGAATGGAGCTTTGAGGCCATGAGCTTCACAGCGCCGTTTAACCCTCCGGGGTGGAACACCTATGTCCGAACGGATTATAGTTACACAAAGGAATATAACAGCGGGCAGGCGTACTACTACGTTCCTGCGAGTTCCTGGACCGACCCTGAAACGGGGCAAACGACTGACTACCCTGCCGCGTATTATCCGATCAACAAAAACCTCTACTCGCGGACGGCAAGCAACACGAATGTGCCGAATATCAGTTTCACGAACGGCGCTGTTATGTCGGACGGTTCCAACTCGCCCGCACAACTGACGACGCCGTACAGCTACTATGTCACGGCGGTGAACGCGGACGGCAAGGAAAGCGAAGTCTCCGCGGCTGCGAATATCACCGGACCGGCAACCAACAACTGGCAGGGCGGCGACTATATCACGATCAACTGGCAAGCCGTATCCGGCGCTGCCGAATACCGCATCTATAGGGCAAGTTTCGGGGGCAGGCCGGCGTTTATCGCTGAAACTACAAGCCTGACGTACAACGACAACAACGTTTCGCCTGTGATAACCGATGCGCCGCCGAAGTATGAAGACCCTTTTCCGGGCGGGGATTATCCGGGTACGGTGTCAATTTTCGAGCAACGGCTTGTGTTCGCGTCCTCGCGCAACAGGCCGCAAACCATATGGATGAGCAAGTCCGGCGATTACGACAACCACGCAACCTATGACCCCATAGGCGCTGATTCTCCCCTGGAATTGACCATAGCAAGCAAGGAAGTGAGCGGCGTGGACTGGATCGCCTCGCTCCGTTCCCTGATCCTTGGAACCGCAGGCATGGAGTGGGAAGTTTCGGCGCGCGGGGAAGAAGCGTTCAGCGGCAAAAATGCCAAGGTTACGCCGCAAAGTTATTGGGGTAGTTCGCTCAAAGACGTGATTACCATCGGCAACGTCCTGCTGCATGTGAGCAGTTCGGGCAGGCAGGTGCGGAATCTGCAATACGATTTCACGTCAGACTCTTACGGCGGCACGGACCTCTCCATTCTGGCCGCGCATCTGTTGGAGAACGGCGGGATAACGAACTGGACCTACCAGAAGTACCCTGATTCCATCGTCTGGTGTGTGCGAGAAGACGGCGCTCTGTTGGGTCTGACGTTCCAGAACGAGCATCAGGTAGCGGCGTGGCACCAGCATCACACTCAAGGGTTGTTTGAGGCGGTGTGCGCTCTGCCGCACGGGTGGGAACATTCGCTGTTCGCTGTCGTGGAACGCGCCGGCGCTTATTACCTCGAACGCATGGCCGAACGGTTCAGCGCGGCGGAACCGGAGAAAGCGATATACCTTGACGGCGCTGTGACCTACGAGGGCGAACCGAAAAAAGAGTTTACCGGCCTTGAGTACCTGGAGGGAAAGGAAATAGGCATTTACGCGGACGGCGCCGTACAGGCTCCGCGGACGGTGCAGGGCGGGAAAATCACGCTGGATCATGCAGCAAGCCGGGTTACGGTGGGGCTTTCCTACACGGCGGAACTTGAGACGATGCCGGTGGAAGTTGTCGGCCAGGGCGGATCAAGCGTTGCGCTGAAAAAGACGATCAGCTCTGTTGATATGCTTTTCCGTGACAGCCTGGGAGTAAAAGCCGGGTTGTCGTTCGCTCCGGGCGCGATGCAGGAAATACGCTGGCGAAGCTCCGAGCCTTACGGCAAGCCGCCGAAGCCGTTTTCAGGCATGAAAAGTGTGACTATGCCGGCGCTTGCGGAGAACGTGGCAACGGTGTGTGTGCGCTCCGATACTCCGACGCCGGTCACGGTGCTGGCGATTGTGAGCCGGATAAAGGTAAACGCGGCATGAAGAACTGGCGGGTGGAACAGGCGCGTCCAGAGTACATCACGGACATCGCGGAGCGCATGAGGGAAGCCGACAGGCGCGAAGTATGGGCCTTTTCGCGGCATACGCCGGAGCAAGCCCTGCGGACCAGCCTGGAACGCTCTCAACTCGCGTGGACCGCCGTCATTCGAGGCCGCCCGGAACTGATGTGGGGAGTGGCGGCGCCGCACCTGCTCAGTTCTGTGGGGCAGCCGTGGATGCTCGCAACGGATGCTTTTCTGGAGTTCGCGCAAGACTTTCTGCTTCACAGCCGCCGGTACGTCCGGGAAATGCTGAGGCTGTATACGCACCTGGAAAACTACGTCCACGGGGAGAACGCGGTTTCTATCCGTTGGCTGCAATGGTGCGGGTTCAGCTTCGACTACGAGGCGGTGCAGGTAAACGGAGAGGACTTTTATCGGTTCTGGAGATTCGCGCATGTCTGATGTGACAACAGTGGTTCGGCGCATCAGCGTAACAGAAGCGTTTGGGAACACGATGTTTCCGGCGCTGTGCATGGAATACGCCGCTGAATCTTCGCTCGCCGGGTTGCCGGACCCGCAGGAAAAACTTTCTGCGTATCTGGCTCTTGAGATGGCCGGGAGCGATGTATTCACCCTGTACGGCGCTCTACAGGGCGACACCTTGATCGGGTTCGTCGCATTGTTGACGCCGGTTCTCCCGCATTACGGAATCGCTATAGCCGTAGCCGAAAGCCTTTTCGTCGGCAGTGCATACCGGAAAAGTGGGGCCGGGTTGCTGCTGATACGGCAGGCGGAACGACGGGCGCGGGAATTGAAGTCTCCGGGCCTGTTGTTCAGCGCACCGTCGGGCGGGCGGCTGTCCGTGTTGCTCCCGCGGATCGGATACCGGGAAACGAATCGTGCCTATCTGAAGGAGCTTTCCTATGAATGATCTTATGCACGCAGACCGCGGAACGACATTCTTATTGCCGTTCTTGGGAGACGATGCTGTCGATGCTGTGCGGCGGCTTGAGAATGCCTCTCTGGAACGTCCACAGGTTGATATACCGACGGATCATGTTTTCCATGCCGGGATGTACGCACGGACAATTATGATTCCGAAAGGAACGGTGTTGACCGGGGCACTGATAAAAATTCCCACAATACTGATCATCAGCGGAGATACGCTGATATACGGAGAATACGGGATTTTTCGCTACACCGGGTACTGTGTCGCCGTGGGGGAGGCAGGACGTAAACAAGCCTTTCATGCGTTGGCAGATACCTATCTGACAATGTTGTTCCCGACAGACGTGAAAACGGTCGATGAAGCGGAACGGCAATTTACGGACGAATATGAGAAATTGTTCGCCCGCAGAATGGAGGGGCGCTGATGTCTGGTGGAGTATCCGCAACCACGGTTGTGACCACGGCTATAACAGTGGCGATGACGGCTGCGTCAACGGCAATCGGCTTCTACGCGCAAAAGATGGCTGCGGACCAACAGGCCAAAGCGCAGAAACAATCCGCACAGTACCAGGCAGATATGGCCGCTCAACAGCAGGCCGTTGAGGAAGGTCTTGCGAAAAATGAGATTGCCAAGGGCATAGCGGACCGAGAGCGGCAACAGCGCGATGCGGCGCGTAAGATGGCCGATATGCGGGCTGCAATGGGCATGAGCGGCTTTGAGATGGATACCGGCACGAATGTCTCCCTGCTGTCTGAAAGCGCGTCGGAACATCAATACGATTCGCAGACGATCATGAGCAACGCGGCACAAGCGGCGTACTCGCATCAGGTCGGCGCATGGAGCGCGGGGCAAAATCAATCTCTGGCGCTGTACCAGAAGGATCAGGCCGGGAACGACGGCGGGGCACTGGGCGTCGGGTTGGCCGGCTCACTGCTCGGCGGCATGGCAACAGGCATAGGGGCATACAACAAGCTGTCGTCGGTCACGACAAATCCGACAAACACCAATGACTTTTTGGCAAAAACCATCAACACGGGCAATACAGCGTTGAAGGTCTTTAGGTAACAGACGTGCCGATATTCACGCCATACCAGAGTCAAGCGCAAATCCAGACCGGGAACGCGCGGGCTTCCGGAGCAACACCGGGTGCGGACTTCTATCTGTCCTCCGGACAGAAGGCGATGCCCGGCGCTATACAATCTTTGCGTAGCGGGTTCGACAAGCTCGGCGGCGTGTTGCTGGATGCGGAATTTAAGCGGCGCAAGGGGATTCTGGACCTCGATTTGCTACAAGACATCCAGCAATACCAGACCGATATGGCCGGCGGCGACGACGATTACATGCAGAAGTTCCAGGGCCGGAATGCTCTTGACGCCGAAGACCAGGCGAAGAAGCGGTATAAGGACGGACTGGACGTCATTGCTACGAAGTACGAGGGCAATGAATATGCTCAGGAATACATCCAGCGTCATGCGGGTCCCCTGGCCGTAGCCGGCGTCGGCAGGATGCGGGATTACGGCAACAAGCAGATGGGCGCGTATGACGATTCCGTGTACGCCGGGGAAGTGGAACGGCTGCTGGCTATAGCAAGAGACTGGCGGTCGACGCCTGAACAGATCAACGGAGCGGTTGCCGGGGTGAGCGAGTTTAACGCAGAACACTACGCGCGAAAGGGCCTTGACTCTACGTCAGCGCAGGTGAAGCTCGAAGCATTGCGGCGTACGGCAATGGCAGAGAATGCGGAAGCTCGTATTGATACGGCTATAAAAGCGGGGGATTTCGGCGAAGCTGAACGACTCCTTAACGGCGATGTGTGGAAGCGCGGAAACATGCTCCCACAGGACTTAAAGGACTTGTCGGAACGCATCGGCAAGGAAGAAGGGATAGACCCCGCATTTATCAGGGCTGTTATAGCGGTCGAAAGCGGCGGCAAGCGTGATGCCGTTTCAACAGCAGGAGCGCGTGGGTTAATGCAGTTGATGCCGGGTACAGCCAAAGACCTTGGTGTTGATCCTGATGATCCAGAGCAAAATGTGCGCGGAGGGGCGCGGTTTCTGAAACAACTGCTTAACAAATATAAGGACCCGGTAGCTGCACTTCAGGCATATAACTGGGGGCCGGGGAACATGGACGCATACCTGAAGACCGGGAAAGGAAAGAACGGGCAGGATATGCCGCGTGAGACGCAAGAGTATGTCGGGCGCGTCCTAGGAACGGAAACGACGCAAGCGAAGATGTACCTTGAACCGTCAAAGCGTTTTGCATTGGAAAGCCGCTTGGAATCGGCGCGGAAAGCTCAGGAGAAAGTCGCCGTCGAAAGCGCGATACAGGGTGCATTGTCTGAGCTTCCTCCTGCGTTTGAGGGTGTACCGTTTGAGCAATGGGACGATATTGTAAACACGCGCTTGGATCGTTACCCGCACGAAGTCAAGGAAGGCATCCGGAAACAGTGGAAGGAGTTTAAGACACAGATAGAGGATAAAACAAAAGCGCATGATGCGGCGCTTATCTCACGGTTCCTTGAAAAGCATAAAGATATGACGTCGGCACAGATACAGAGCGAAATAGAAATAAAGGGTGCGGGGTTTTTTCAAGAGGGACTGTCTCCGAATGGTCTTAAACTTCTCAAAGATCGCGTAAAGGACTACGACATAGAGACACCGCAGAACACGCAGAGCATGAACGTACTTTATAGTTATATATCCAAAGGCGCTTACGACAACAAAAGCGCGGACGAATTACGCGCCCATGCGCTTGCCGCCGGTCTTACGCAAGCCCAGACGAAAAGGCTTGTCGAGTTCAAGGATGGCGCGGGCATCCAGGGAGCTATCCGGAAAAAGATGTCGGTAATCCGTTCGGCCCTTGATCGTTATTCGGACGACGAGAAGTCGCGAAAGAAGATTGAAGAATCAGACTATATAAAAGCCCTGGAAAAGTGGCTTCCTCACGACAAGGAAATAACGGATGAGATGATCTTCAAGGCTGTCGGCAACATGATGAAGTTCCCCGAACTGTTGGAAGCTGCACGAGACTTTGCAACCGGGGAGGATAAACTCGGAAGCGACTTCAAACGCGCAAGGCCGGACTTGGATAGAACGGAATACGCCGCGATAGAAGCGCGGCTCCGTAACGAACTGAAACGGCAACCGACTGATGACGAAGTGAAATTGTATTGGCGGAATCAACTCGGTATACCGGGCGGCGTCCCGTTGAACGAAGCGCCGCCGTTGCGTTCGGATTATATCCTTGATTCGGCTGTAACTGGATTCTGATATGGATCAGCCAAACGAAAGCCTTCTGGCGCAAATTGAAGTCGCCAAAGAAAACAAGCTGACTATCGGCTCTATCCTGAACGACAGGGAGATGGGTCGAACGCTCGGCTGGTCGCCTGCTCTCGTAGCCGACAACCGCGATGAAGCGGACAACGAGATAAAGCGCCGGATGATTGCCTCAAATGATCTTTTCGCTTCCTGGGCAAAACAATCTCGCGTCAATACCGCCATAGCTCTTGAAGATATGAATAACATGTTGCCGGCCTTCGACGTCTTGCAGGCGGAAAAGGAAAGGCAGGCGATGCTCACAACCTCCGAAAAGTTGGGCACGTCTTTCGAGCGCGGTGCCGCCCAAACGTATCAGGCAATGCTCGGCTTCGGCGAATTGGTCATGGAGAACTTCGGGACTGAGGGCCTTCTGCGGATGATGATGCCGGACTCGGTTGTTGACGACTTCAGCGGGACAACCGTGGATGTCTCCGCACAGAAACAGAGCGGCATTCAAGCGGCGCCGAATCAGGATCGTCTGGCAAGAACGGAATTGACGCGCCTGCGCCGCGATTCGGCTGCGGCTATGCCTGCACCCTTGCTTGACGGCGGCTTTCTCTACGACGTGGTGGAATCGGTTCCGCAGAGGCTGATGCAGATACTCGGCGCTGCGGCCGGCACGGCGGTGGCCGGACCAGTCGGGGGCGTGGCCGGGTCAATGGGGGTGATGTTTCCGCAGATAGCCGGCGGTCAGTACGGGAACCTGCGTGATGAGGGTATATCACCCGGCAACGCCGCGCAGGCCGGGTTGATCAACGCCGGAATCCAGTCCCTGCTTGAAACTCTGAGTCTGAAGAAATTTTTTGATGTATTCCGCGCAACAGGCTGGACGGCAATCGGCAAGGCTACAGCCATGAGTATGGCAACCGAGTTTGCAACCGAGTTTGTGCAGAAATACCCGGAAGTCGCTACAGATTTAATTGCCCGGACAAAGGAACGCGGCGGCGGTGACTGGGTCAGGCAGTTTTGGGACCGGCTTTCGCAAACGCACAAGGAAGGGGCTTACGAGGGCGCTATAGGGGCGATTTGGGGAATCACGGGCGGTGCCGGCCGATTGGCCTATGAACGCGCTCATGAGGCGCGTGCGGCGGATTTCAGGAAGCGTATGACAGGGTTGTACGAGTGGTTCAGCAAAACTGCTGTACACCAGCAGGCGCCGGACATCGCGCAGGCACTGTTACAGCAAAACGGCATGAACGGAGATGTGTACGTCGATGCGCGGGAAGCGTTGCGTCTGTATCATTCGGCGGCACTTGATCTTGAGGCACTTGACGTGACCGAGGACCAACTTTCGGCGGCGGCGGCGATGGGGCAGGATGTCCCGGTCAAGGCGGCGCGTCTGGTTGCTCATGTACGGGATAAGGGCACGTTTGACAACCTCATCGGCATTACCCGCGATGTCCCGTATGCGGAAACCGTTGCGGAAATTGAGAGAGAAGGACGGAAGCAAGAGGACATCGACCGCATTGTTGATACCATGAATGCGCAGGTGGCGCATGAACAGGAAGTTGAGAAGGAACTTGCCCGCATAGAAGCGGAGATAGTCGCCGCGACGGCAGAAACGGATACGCTGCAACATCAGCTTGTAACGAAAGCGGATAGCCTCAAGTCAACCGATGCGGCGAAAGCGCAGGAATACGCAAAGACTCACGTTGGCCTTATTGCTGCTTATGCCAGGCGCCACAGTTTGAACCCCGATGCACAGTTGGACTTTCTGCGCAAGTTGTCGTTCCTGGGACCGGAAGGCGCGGCGCGGGAACGCTCATGGCGTGAAGCGCAGGCAAGCGGGAGGTTTGCGGGGGACGAGAACCTTGACGGCGATGATTTTTCTCTGCCTGACGACATCGAACCGCTCCCGGACCTGAACGAACTCGGAGAGCAATTCACGCCTGAAGAATTCGAGGCGATGCAGGCGGAAGAAGCGCAGATGGCTGCTTTAGGCATAAAGCGGAACATGAGCGAAGTCCAGAAGCTGCGCCTGGCGCTGCCGTGGCTCGGTCATATATGGGGCCGGTTGGACGGCGCCAGTCTGCGGGAGACTTGGCCGGACGCATTCAAAGAAATTTTTCGGAATTACGGCGGCGGCGTGTTCCGGTCGGCGGAACGTGGCGGGCAGGCGATTGACGTGCTGGCCGATGAACTTGTGCGGGTGCATATCTTTGAAGACGGCATGGGGGCCGATGAACTTGTTGAGAAGCTGAAGACGCCGAAAAGTGAACAGCGGTGGTTGTATCAGTTCGCCGGGGAAGGCTCGGCCATGTCGGACACAGTACGCGCCGGGTTGTCGGAAGCCGTCGCGCTGGCGGAACAGGGAACGGACAACGAGGCCATACGACAGCAGACCGGCTGGTTCAAGGGCATGGATGGCAAATGGCGGTATGAGATTCCGGATAATTTGGATGGCATACACATCCCTACCATAAAAGGCAAGGCAAAGGCTTTTACTCTAGGGCAGCTTTACGATAATCCAAAACTTTATGAATCGTATCCGCAGATTGAAGGTATGCGTGTATTGTTGCAGCCGATATCTTCAACCGTGGGAGGTTACTATAGCCATAAGCATAATAGTATTTCCATAAGCAGCAATCTCCCCGCGTCAAAAAAAGAAAAAGTATTAATGCACGAAATCCAGCACGCTATTCAGCATATTGAGGGATTCGCTCGCGGCGGAAACGTAGGGCAATTTCAAGATAAGCCAGAAGTATCTACAGAAATTACAAAGTTAAATAATCTGCTGTCTGCCTTACGAGAGAGGCATCCGGCTATTGAAGATACATTCAAGAAGATCGAGAAACTTGATGAGCAGACTGATGGTTTGGCAGAGGATGACGAAGCCGCAGATGCTATATATGAAGAAATAGATGCGCTAGAACAGTTTGGTAAAGAAACATTTGGGGCGGATTGGAATGTATACATGCAGGCAAAAGATGACTTGGCATTAGCCGAAGTTGGGGATGGTTCCGCATACAGCCAGTATGAGCGCCTTGCCGGGGAAATCGAAGCCTTTGATACGACCGACCGTGCTGGCATGTCCGATTCCGAACGCGCCGCGCAAGCACCGAACCTTCGCGAAGATGCCATAGTGGTGTTCGGGAGTGAGCCTGCGTATTCGATACGGACAAAGCCCGCTCCTCAAAAAACAAAGACCGCATACAAGCTGTTCCGGACAAGGAAAGACAAGCCCGGAAAACTGTTTCCTCTATTCGTGGATGCGAATGAGGAAATTGAGATAGGCGTGTGGCTTGATGCGGAAGTTGGTCCTGCTGCCGGTGAGGGTAAGGTAAAAAGTAAGCTCGGACCGCTCGCCATGCGTCCAGGGTGGCACGCCGGGGATTTGCCTGTTGCAACGCACATTGGAAGTAAGGCGAACCCGAACGATACCGCCCCTTCATTCCGTGCGGACGATCAGGTGTGGGCAGAAGTAGAAGTAGCCGACGATGTTGACTGGCAGGCGGAAGCGGACCGCCGTGCGAAGCGCGGCAAGGGCGGGGAAAAAATCCCTCGTACAGCGCATATTGTCGATCAAGTTCCTGAAGATGGTATGTACCGCTACAAGACTAACGCGAACATGACCGGCAACTGGATAATCAGCGGGGCTATGCGGGTAAAGAGGATACTGTCAGACGCAGAGGTTGCAGGTATCAATGCTGAACACAGCGTTGCGGACTTGCCGCGCCGGGGTTCCCCGGACAACGCCATTGTGCTGTTCGGCGGGGAGCAGGTAGCGGCGATGCCGGTTGAATCCAAAGGGCGCGAAACCTACCTCCAGACCGCCTATACCGGCTCCCCTACGCGCGGCATCAAGCGCATGAGTACGGACTTCATCGGGACCGGGGAAGGGGCACAGGCTTATGGGTGGGGGCTGTATTCTGCTGAATTAAGGGATATTGCAGAATACTACAGAAAAAACGTCCACGCTGATTCATTCCTCGTAGACGGGAAGCCCGTTGAAAGGCCAACGTCATACGAATTGTGGGCCTATCGCGCCGCAAGCGATGGAGTGTTGGATAAGTATATAACGATGCTGAAACGGGAGGTGGACAGGCAAACAAGTAACAAAGATCGTAGGTCAGCCGAAAGCGCGAAGGAGAATCTCGAATTTGCACTGTCGCTTAAAGGGAAAAATGTACAATACCAAGAAGGTCAACTCTACAAACTGGAAATACCCGACAACGATGAACTGCTTGACTACGACAAGCCGCTTTCCAAACAACCGCCGAAGATAAAAAAGATTCTGAAAGGTATAAAAAAATTTCTGCCTGAATCCGCTCTTGAAGACTTGGGCGGCGACTGGAATCCGCTTTTCTCCCCGGAAAATACCGGACGTGAATTTTACGATACTCTTACTTCAATAGTCGGCGGCGACAAGCAAGCCTCTCTACTTCTCAATAAGCTCGGCATTCCCGGCCTGCGCTACCTTGACGAAAAAAGCCGTATCAGAGGCGGAGGAACACACAACTTCGTAATCTGGAACGATGAAGCTATCCAGATTATGGAGACGTATTACCAGGCGAAAGAGGCCGGGCGTGGTAAGGGGAAAGGGAAAGGCAAAGATTCCCCCTTCGGCGCTGTTGAGATTACGCCGGACAAGTACACCGTGATTCTCGGCAAAGGTGCGAATCTGTCAACCTTAATCCATGAAACCGGGCATATTTTCGAGCATGAGCTTCGGCGTATCGTCGCGTCCGGCATGGCCGATGAACAGCAGATAGCGGACCTGCAAAAACTTGATGAATGGCTCGGACGCTTTGACGATACTGCCACACTGAAAGAGGAATACGACAAGCGGGTACGCCGTCAATACTTCGGCGGAAAGAAGTTTGAGAAACTGTCAGCCGCCGAACTGGAGGACGCCCGTAACATTGCGAAACGTGAATACTTCGCCCGTGGCTTTGAGGCGTACATGCGGGAAGGGAAAGCGCCTGCCGAGGGTCTGCGCGGTCTGTTTGAAAGGTTTAAGCGCTGGTTGCTCGCTGTATATAAACACGCAAAGGCGCTCGGTGTGAAAATAACTCCGGAAATAACCGGCGTGTTTGACAGAATGCTTGCAACAGAAATGGAAATGGACGAAACCGCAGCGGTCAATGAATTGTTTGCGAAAAGCAAGGCCGAACTGGACAACCTTAACGTCCCGGTTGCAGACCGAGCGCATATGAACGGGTTGTTGGACCTCGCAAAACAGGAAGCGATTGCCGGTGTCGAGCGGGAGCGGAAGCGGAACAAGAATGCCTTGATTCGGCAGTGGACGGCGGAAGCGCGGGCCGAACTGATGAAAGACCCTGTATACATCGCGCGGGCCGAACTCAGGAAACCCGGTCAGCATTTGAACGCGCCGGCCTTGATTGAACTCCTGGGAGAAGGCGCCGCGCAAGCCGTCAGGCAGTCTGTCGGGCCGCACGCCGTCCGGGTTGAAGGCGGGCACGATCCGGAGCTTTTTGCCGCGGCGCACGGGTACGCCGATGCCGCAGCAATGGTCGCAGCGATTACCGGCGTTCAACCTATGGGCCGCCGTATTTCCGAGATCGTCGCCGCGCGCGAAATGAATCACGATGCCGAAGTTGACCCGGCGCCGTATCTGCTCCGGACGGAGGCGGCAAAGCAGGCGATAGAGGAAACGGGAAAGTATCTTGCGGCGGCGCTTGGAAAATCCACAATGGACGATGCGGCCTTTGTCGCGCTGGCGAAGGAAAAGCTGGCGGCAATGCCGATGCGTGAAGCCGCGGCCTATCGCGTGTTTGTCGGGGCCATGCGCCGGGCTTTGAAACGAGAGCGGGCGGCATCGGCGAAAGGAGATTTCGCGGCGGCGTACGAGGCGAACGTGCAGGCCCGGTTAAATCTCGAATTCGTGCGGCAATCTCTGGATATATCCGATGCTGTGCAGACGCTCGAAAAACAGGCGTCGCGGTACATCAAGCAAGCAAAGGCAGACCCTGCGGCGCGGTATGCCGTTATGGTTCTCGCAAGCCGCTATGACATCGCTCCGTTCGTTGAACCTCTCGCCGGTGGAAAATCTTTCGATACGATAAAGGACTGGTACAAGGCGCGGGCCGATGAAGGGTACATGATAGAGATTGATGAGGAAATGTTCCTCGGCGAGAAGATGCCTTGGAAAGATATGTCGTATGCTGAATTCGGGGATGTCTTTGATGAGATAACCCGCATAGTTACGGTTGAACGCAATATGCGGAAGCTGTTGACGACAGCAAATAAGGCGGAGCTTAAAGAAACTATTGAGCAGTTGAACGGTTCAATCTTACAATACCACAAGGATAAAGGGATAAAGCTTCTGGAGTCACAAGGTGTGTTGAGTAGGGCAGTTGATAAAACTGTTTCTGTGCATACGAAAATGGAAGTGTTCTGCCGTATTCTGGACGGCGGCAATCCTCTCGGCTATGCCTGGACATATCTATATAAGCCTATTAACATGGCCGAAGACAAGCGCGGCATGTACCTGAAACAGTTGCTTGAACGCTTGCAGGGTTCGGAATTGTTCGGCATGTACAGTTTTTCAGAACTGGAGGATATGGGCAAAAAGAAAGAGTTTGTTCAATCCGTCAACGAAAGTATAACGAAAGGCCAACGCATTATGTTTGCCCTGAACATGGGCAACGAAAGCAACCTTATACGCTTGGAAAAAGGTTTTAAGTATAACGAGCAGCAACGGGCGGATATTATCATGCCCCTTACTGAACGTGATTGGAAGTTCGTGCAGGCGATATGGGATACATTTGAACAATATAAAGAGGAAGCGTTTCGTATACATGAGGAAGTAACTGGAAAGCGTCCGACAGAGATTGAAGCGAAACCGTTTACCGTGCGAACTTCGGACGGGAAGCAGTTGACGCTCCGGGGCGGGTATTTTCCTACAATGTACGCGAAAGAGTTTGCTGATCCTAAAATTGAGGAAAGTATCGAGAATGTGCTGCAAGGTAAACCGGCTTTCGCGGCGTCAACGCGCAAGGGGCATCTAATGGAGCGGCAAGGCTCTGGTGCGCAATCGCCTCTTAAACTGGACTTGACGAGCATTCCACGCGCCCTTGACGATGTAGTGACAGATATCTGTTTCCGCAAGGCGCTGATTGACGTGGGCCGTATTATGCGAAACCCGGCGTTTCGTGACACAATACATCGCACCTTCGGCACAGAATATTATGATATGATGAAAAACTGGCTCCGTGATGCGGCGCGGATAAATACAGCGCCTTCACCGGGGCAGAGTATGGCGCGGTGGGCACGGTCGTCTACTTCTATCATGAGCATGGGATTAAAGGTAACTACATTACTAGTGCAACCTTTCGGGTTGACGCAAAGCATAGACCAGATCGGTTCTGCTGCGGTCGCTCAAGGCATAAGTGAAGCGTATGGGCAGGGAGCGCATAAAGCAAAAGAAAAGGTTGATGAGATACGTTCTCTTTCATCGTTTATGGACAACCGTATGAAAACCTATGACCGAGACGTATATGACGCAACCTCGGCATTTGCGAAAGACCAGTTGACACCTACAGGACTGCTTGATTCGGTAACGCCGAATAAGGTGAAAGAACTGGAGCGATGGGTGAAGAAACATGCTTTTGTTCCGATGGCAGGCGTCCAGTTTTATTCTGTGGATGTTCCTACCTGGCTCGGCGCGTTTAACAAATACATGAAGGAGCACCAGCAGGCGACAAAGGAGCAGGCGGTTGACTACGCGGACCATATTGTCCGGATAACTCAAGGCACGGGATTGAACAAAGATTTATCGCAGATTCAACGCGGCAGTGAATGGTTAAAACTGCTGACAATGTTTTACAGTTATTTCAACGCGCTGTTCGGAATGATCCAAATGCGCACCTACGATGTAAAACAGCACCAGAACAAAGATGCCGCTTTACGGGCGGCGAACTCCTTCTTGCTGCTGGTAGCTGTCCCGGCGCTGCTCTCCGAACTGGTAGCGGGGCGTGGGCCGGATGAAGATGAGGACTACTGGAAGTGGGCGACGCGGATGATGATAATGTATCCTGCTCAGGCAATAATAGGATTGCGTGATATAGCGCAGTTTGTTGATCCTAAATATGGATACTCCGCGACACCGGCGGAAGACGCGCCCGCTTCGATTTATAACAGCCTGGCTGAAGTAGTAAAAATAGCCGGTGATCCTGATAAGTTTGATGCGAAAAAACTCGCAAAGAAGGCCATGCGCACATACGGCTACATGAAGGGGTTGCCGTTGAAACAATTCGAGATTACGCTGTTCAACACCATTGACTATTTAGACGGCACAAGCCCGGACTACGAATTGCGGGATTTGGTATTCACCCGACAACCGAGCAGGCGGTGATTTATGGCTCTGGAAAATACACTCAGAAAGATACAATATCACGGCAACGGGTTTACTACGGAATGGGCTATCCCGTTTGCTTGCAACAGCATAACAGATTTGTTCATGCTTGATACGAACTTGAACGGCGTGACTTCGGCTATAACCGAAAACTTCCAGTTCACAGAAAACTCAAGCGGCGATAAGTCTGTTATTTATCCGGTTACAGGATCACCCCTTCCGGAAGGGGCACGGCTGACAATTTATCGCTCGACGCCATTGACACAGATAGTTGATCTTGTGAACGCGGGCGATTTCAACGCGGCGGTCCTCGAGTACAACGGCTTTGACCGGATAGTAATGATGATTCAGGAATTGTACGAGGAACTTGAAAGAACGGTACGCTTATCTATTGCAGACGAGGGTATTCCACCTGACATAACCTACGTTATATCGCTGCTGAACAGTTCTGTTGAGAAGGCGCGGGAATATGCGGAAGCAGCGGGGCTATCACAAACCGCCGCAGCGAACGCGCTATACCTGATAAATATCGCGTTGAGCAAGATACAGTGGCTTGAAGACCTTAATACGGCTGCGGATAAGGTTGATTATGGGCAGTGGCCGTACGCGAACTACGACGCGGAGCTTAACCTGTTGACGTTCGGCATACCGGAAGGGCCTCCCGGACCGCAAGGTATCCAGGGTGCGCAGGGTGGAGCAGGGGCGCAAGGGCCGGCGGGAGAGACGGGAGCGCAAGGGCCGGCAGGCCCGGCTGGTCCGCAAGGGCCTATGGGGCCTGTAGCGCCGGGTCCGGTGGTCGGGCTGATTGACTGCGGCGGGGCGGAACAGACTATTGAAGAACTTTTTGATTGCGGCCATGCCGACAGTTTTGACGAGTAAAACGGTCCTGTACGGAGGGAAAAATCATGTCTTATACGAGAATTTTATTCCGCCGGGATACGGCGGCGCAGTGGGCATCGAAAAACCCGGTGCTTGGAGCGGGTGAACTCGGCGTTGTCCTCAATTCGACAGGTCAGGATACGCTGCTGCTGAAAATCGGCGACGGCGAAACGGCCTGGGCCGATTTGCCGTATGCCTCCGGCCCGGCGGGGCCGCAAGGGGCTGATGGTGCGGACGGGCCACAAGGTCAAGAAGGACCGGCGGGGCCTCAAGGTGCAGCGGGGGACCAGGGGCCGCAAGGGCCTGCGGGTGATTCTCCCCCGCTCTCGGATAGCATCACGCTGGCGAGTTCGTCTGTCGCGGCGTCGAGCAAGGCGGTTAAGACGCTGCACGATCTGCTCAACGCTCTGGCCGTGTCGATACCCGGACGCCGGACGGGGGAGATTTTCGAGTGGCTTGGGGATACCCCGCCTGAAGATGCCGTGTACGCGGACGGGTGGTTGTACAGGGCCGATGAGTTCCCGGAAGCCGCCGCGATAATCGGCGCGAAATACGGCGGCGACGGTGAGGCGTACTTCGGTGTACCGTCCAGAGGGAACGGGGAAGGGGACACTTTATGGCTCGTCTATATCGGCGCTTCTGCGTTGCCGGGAACCAGGTTTTACCCTGGGGCGGGGCACTACAGCGGGGAAACGGATTTGTACCCCGGCGCGTTTTTCTCAGATTAACCGACAAACCGACAACTGAAGACAAAGGAGATTCTATCATGCGCGGATTGCCTAAGCATTACAACACGATCGAGGATTTTCTGCATGTCGCCTCCCTCGGCGCTGCGGAAAAGGAAGCGGCCAAAGATGCGCTGCGCGAGTTGAAAGCCGCCCGCTACATCTGGAAACAGACGGCGGAACTGGAAGACGGCGAGGAAGGCGTTACGGATGAAACGCACAGGGTGATTGATACGCAAAATGCGGAGCAGGAACCCGTGAAAGCGCAGATGGCGCTCGTGCTTGACGAATACAGCGCGTTTACGCGTATGGGATGGACCGAACAAACAGCCGCCGAATTTCTCGCGGCGTAAGGAGTAACGTATCATGGTAACTCTTAACAGCGTCTGGAAAGACGAAAATGATCCGGAATATGAAATTAACGCGGCATCGCTCGGTTTCATTATGCCGGACCTGATGTGCATCGGCAATCGCTACCTGAACACCGTAGCCGGGGAAAACCGTCAACTCGCGATGGAGGCTGAATTGTTTTTCAAGCTGGTTGTTGCAGGTCTGCATATTCCGGTGAAAAACAAAACCGCAATCACCTTTTCGCCGGAAACGATACTGGATACCGGGAGCGCTTTTCAGGCAGGCAAAGACTACTACCTGTACCTTGTGCAGTCGGCTGCGGGTGCGGACCTCGCCTGCTCCCTGAACGCAACGTACCCGGCCGGCGCGTCCGCGGCGAACTCCCGGAAGATTGGCGGATTTCACACTCTCTGCGCTGATGTAGGGACGATCTCCGGGCATCCGTACAGCGGCTACGAGGCCGGCGACATCCACATTCACAGCCTGTGGGACTTGAAACACCGTCCGCTCTGCTCGCCGGAAGGGATGGCCTACGTGGAACCCCTGGGGGAATGGTGGGACATCTATAGCCAGAGCGGTACGGGCACGTCCACAGCGTCGGCGTTCGGCGCAACGGCCACGGTTTCACGCAATTTCATGGACCATTGCGATGACCTTGCGGCGGTCGGGAAACTCCTGATTTGGGATGAGGGATTCCAGATTGCAGCGGCAGGGTCGAATGAGCAGACGTCTTACTCCGGGTGGGGCGGAGCCGAACCGAACCCGAAAACAACGGGCGGGCATAGTGACAACGCTGGCCGGCGCATGATAAGCAACTTCGGGCTTGAAGAATGCTGCGGCTATCTCTGGGCATGGGCGCGTGGCGGCGGATGGCGTTACGCCACAGATGCCTCGATAGGCGGACCGGCAAATGGGCCAAACGACAGCAACAGTAGCACAGATGTCCAGCGGCACGATAACTGGCCGGGTGATAAGGGTTCAACATGGTGGACAGACGGGCGTGCGGGCTTGCTCGTGGGTGCGCATTGGTTCTACGGGTCGAGTGCCGGCTCTCGTGCGCGGTCTGCGTTTAATTCGCGCTCGGCGGTTTCTGCGTCCCATTCCGCGCGTGGCTGCGCCCGGAGCCGGTAGGCGACGGCATCAGGCGTCAAGCCCGACAAGTGCGCCGCCCGGCGCTTCGCCGGGCGTGAAAATTTTTCCGGCGTGGCCTGTATAACGGTCGCGCCGGAAAAAGGGTAATGGAGTTTAAGGCGTGCGGGCTTGCTCGTGGGTGCGAATTGGAACAACGGGTCGAGTGCCGGCTCTCGTGCGCGGAATGCGAATAATTCGCGCTCGGCAGTTAATGCGAACAATTCCGCGCGTGGCTGCGCCCGGATACGAAGGAAGCGTGAGCTAACTCCGGCTGAACGACATTACCTTGTCGCGGCGTGTATTGTAACGTGCCCGGCAAAACACACAACGGAGGGGCAGGAAGGCTAGTAAGAAATTGAACGTCTGCCTGCCCTATTTTTATGAAACGTCACGGGAATCTTTATAACCGTATAATAAGCCGGGATAATATAGAGCTTGCTTATCGGCTAGCCCGTTGCGGAAAACCGCGCTTGCGGTCTGTGCAGCTATTTGAGAAGTACGAAAAGGAGAACTTGGATTATATACAGAATCTTCTGACTAGCTGCACATTCAAAACCGGCAAGTATACATCTAAGATCGTTCATGAACCAAAGAAACGGACAATCTTTACATTACCTTTTACAGATAGGATAGTGCATCATGCGCTGATGAACGTGCTTGAACCTATCTGGCAAAGCATGATGATAGAACAGAGTTATGCCTGTATTGTTGGTCGCGGAATCCATTCCGGGAGCCGTAAGACAATGGAGTATATCAGGCGCAATCAGTATTGTCTGAAATGCGATGTATCGAAGTTTTACCCCACTATTGATCATGAAATACTTTTGGGTATCATTCGACGGAAGATAAAATGTGAGCGGACGCTTAATTTAATTTCGGATATTGTTTACTCATTCAAGGGGAATAAGGACATCCCGCCCGGCAAGAATGTCCCGATAGGAAATTATACTTCGCAATGGTTCGGGAACTTATACCTGAATGAACTGGATCAGTATGTAAGGCATATACTCAAAGTGAAGGATTACATCCGTTATTGCGATGATTTTCTTTTGTTTGGTAACGATAAAGCGGCATTGAACGATAATGCGGAGAAGATAAAGCTATTCATGGCTGAACGATTAAAACAAACTCTGTCCAAGTGCGATTTGTTTCCCGTTTCCCGCGGCGTTGATTTTCTTGGATACAGACACTTCAGGACGCATATACTGTTGCGGAAACGTACAGCGAAACGCTGGCAGAAAAGATTATTGCATCTTCCTGAAGAAGTCGAAACAGGCAAGCTCACACAAGAGCAAGCAAGCGGCGTAGTCGAATCCGCAAACGGTTGGATGAGGTGGGCAAACGCATATAACTTCCGGCAAAAGGTAAATCTTGATGCGCTTAGACAATTATATTCTCCTTGTAAAGAAAGAGAAAGAGCAGGGGCTGTCGTTGACTAAGGTAGATGACCTTGCAGAAGCAATAAAATCAGCACAGGCTTTGCCGAATATCCCGGCGAAAGGAGTAAAGCGCTTTTCTGATTTTGCGTCAAAAGCTCCGTTGCGCGGCGAGAAATATAAGCTGAATGAGCTTCTCGGAAAAGAGATAGTCGTAATGAATTTCCGCACAAAAGCTACGCAATACCCGGAGCGAAGCGGAGATTTAGTCATTATTCAGTTCGTATTTCCGGATGATCCGGACAAAGTATATGTGACATTTTCAGGGAGTGAAGTTCTGAAGCGCGGGCTTATAGAATATAAAGACAATCTTCCTTTTCTGACGACAATAATCAAGGTCAAAAATTATCTGACGTTTTCGTGATCATCGCCTCCCGGCTCCCCCGGCGCATGTGCCAAGCTGTGTGCCAAACATGCGCCAAACAGGGGGGATTTTAGTGGTAGGTGTGAACCGCAAAGCCTTGTGGCTCAATGATTACGCGCTTGGGGGTGCCTCCGCGCGGGAGGAACATCGTCGGTTAAAAGCCTTTGCCTATGGCGGTTTCCCGCCTGTTGTCCTGTGCTTGTGTGCTAAATCATGTGCCAACCCCTGTAAAGGGGATTATTTTCTTGGGCGTCTGCCTACCGGAGAATGCACGGTCGAGTTTATCAGGACTCACGCCAAGGCTCTGGATATACCTGGCGGTTGTCGTGATGTTTTTGTGCCTCAGCACAGCCTGCACGGTCGGGAGATCAAGCCCGGCATGTGCCAAGATTGTCGCCGCAAGATGCCGGATAGCGTGGAATCCGAACGGACGTACGCCGGCTGCGCGGCATAGTTTCCGCATCAGCGCAGGGCGCTGCGTGTAGGCCCCGCCGGTTTTCGGGTTGATGAAAACGTATTCGGACGCTTTCCGGCGCATCCTGTATTCGGCCAGCGCGGATTGCAGTTCCGCCGTCATCGGCACAACGGCGTATTCCTTATCCCCGTGACCTGTCTTCCGGGTACTCAATAGGATCGTCCGGTTCGGGAAGTTCACGTCTTCCCATTTCAGCCGGAAAATCTCCCCGCGACGTGCGCCGGTATGCAGCAGCGTCAGGAGGAAAACCTGATCGTCAGGCTCCGCGAGTTGGAAAACTGACCAGAAGTCTTCCTCCGGGGGAACGTATCGCGGATGCCGCGTTTCCGGCATCTTCTCTGTCTCATGGAAAGGGTTTACCAGAGGAAGGCCGAAGTATTTCTTTCCCCATATCCATGCCGCCGATGAGTGTTTTCGGACGCGGTTTGCCGCATTGCCCGATTTAAGCGACAGGGTAAGGTTACGCAACGCTGCCTGGACTATGGCCGGTGTGACATTGACATTTTCTATATCCGGTCGTATAAAGGCAAAGAGTTGTCTAAATGCCCAGCGCTTCTCTGCATAGGTCTTTGCGGAGAAGCGCTCTTTTACGCTGTCGAGATAGGAGTTCGTGAGATCAACTAAACAATCCATGTGGGTCTGCGAGAGTTCGCTTTGCCACGCCTCTGTTGATTGCTCTGCTTCCCATTTTTTTGCATCGCTTTTGGTCGGGAAGACCTTGGTTTTGACTTCCCCTTGTATCATGCGCTTGGCCCGCCATTTCCCATTGTTCATCAGGTATGGCATAAGTACCGTCCTTTATTGACACTATTCTATTTTCAAAGAACCGAACGGCTCCACCAGGTGAAAGCTGGAAACCGCCAAGCGCGTGTTTGTGGCGATACACCCAGTTCAGGGAAACGCGCAAGGCGGCGGCGACTTCGGCGGCGGTCAACATGGGGAATTTCCTTGCTTAATTTTTCTTCAGGGGTTGTCGGCTTCAGCTTCTTCAGCCTCGGCCTCGGCCTCCTCAACCGCGGACTGAATTGATGCGATTGCCTTGCCTACGTCAAGAAGAACCCGATATCTTGATAGTATCGGAAAATCCCCTCGGCAGAGCGCCAAAACATGATGATTACCAAGCACGAAATCCTCCTCCTCCTCTGTCTGCTGATAGGACAAACAATAGATAAAGCACCCGTCCATTTCCGCATTTGAGAGAAACTCTTTAACAGCTTCAATATACCTCTCTCGTGTTTCTGCATCCACAGGGCCTTTCTTTCCTAGAGTAACTTTCGGCTT
>JAISWB010000011.1 GCA_031271265.1 Desulfovibrio sp.
TTGAGCCGAAGCCGTTAGGCTGATATCGCCGCGAAGCGGCGTGAGTCAGCCGAAAACCACGCTTTTCGGCTGACGATCCTCCGCAGGGAAAAGTTTACTTTTCAATGCGGATATCAGTAAGAAACGGAAACATTCTTTGGATAATA
Organism: Desulfovibrio sp.; assembly: GCA_031271265.1. Taxonomy (GTDB): domain Bacteria; phylum Desulfobacterota; class Desulfovibrionia; order Desulfovibrionales; family Desulfovibrionaceae; genus Frigididesulfovibrio. The sequence continues at coordinate 147 of JAISWB010000011.1, forward strand.
CCCTCGGCAAGCGCGTAGACGCAGTTTTTTATTTGGAAACCGAATAAGAGCGGCGCGGGAAATTCACAGTTTCCTTTTCAGCAGCGGCGCAGTCAGGATGACGGCGAAACTCAGGGCCGCCATGGGGATGAAGGCCGAACGCAGGCCGACGGCGTGGGAAAGGTAGCCGATCAGCGGAGGGCAGAGCATGAAGCCGCTGAAACTGATGAACACCACCAGCGAAATCGCGATGCTCGGCGGAATTGTTTTCGACCGCCCGGCCAGACTGTAGCAGATGGGAATGCCGGAGGCCATGCCGAAGCCGATCAGGGCCGCTCCCAAGGTGGCCGGGCCTATGCCTGACGGGACTATGAGCAACGCGAATCCGCCGCACATCAGGACGGCGCCCGCCTGCAGCACCTTTATCGCGCCCAGACGCGTGATGACGTTGTCGGCCAGAAAGCGGGCCGTCACCATCGCCCCCATGCACGCAATGTAGCCGAGGCGCGTCAGTTCCTCCGGCGCCTGCACCACGCCGGTGAAATACACGGCAATCCAGTCGTACATCGTGCCTTCGGCAGCCATGTTTCCGAAGGCCACCAGCGCCAGCAGGAGAATCAGGCCGTCCGGCCGGACAAGGCGCGACCTGCGGGAAGCGGGCGGGGCAGGGTGCGCGGACGCGACAGCCCGTTCGTGAGCAATGTCGCGCGCAGGCTTTGCCCGGCTCGGGCCGGCAAGGTCCGCGGTGTCCGCGCAGGAGGCGCACGCCTGCTCATGCCCGGCGCCCCCGCCTGCCGCCGTGAGTCCTTTCGGGGAATCGCAGGGCGCAAGCCGGGAATGCAATGCCGCCCAACATGCGGCTGCCGGGATGCCTATGCCGAGAAAATGCGCTCCCGGACCGATGCCCGCGTAAGCCAGAACGCCGCCGAGCAGCCCTCCCGCCATGCCTCCCAGGCTCCAGAATCCGTGAAACGACGCCATGATGCTGCGTTTGTGGAGTTTTTCGACCAGCACGGCCTGGGTATTGAGGGCGATATCAAAAAGATTGCTGCTGATGCCGAAAACGGTGAGGCTGATGAAAAGTACCGGGAAGGACCCGGCAAAGCCGAGGCAAGCCAGGGAAAGGATGTTCAAGGCCAAGCCTGCGGCCAGGATGACGCGGCTGCCGAAGCGGTTGACCAGAAAGCCCGCCGCAAGCATGCAGGGAAGCTGCCCCAGGGGCGCGCCGAAAAGGGCGGCTCCGAGTTCGGCATCGTTCAGGCCGAGAGCGCGCTGCACATCCGGGATACGCGATGCCCATGCGGCAAAATTCAGGCCGAAGATAAAAAACAGCACGTTCAGGCTGCGGCGGTAATACGTTTCGGGAGGCCGTACTCCGCGTGACGCCGGGGGAGCGCCGGTCAGGCTCATCAATATATCTCCTTATAAGGCGCGCAGCGTATGCAGCAGAAGGAACGTGTCCTCCGCCGAACCCGCCGTCCCGCTTCACGTCCGCCCATACGCCGCTTCCCTGGATTCTACACCGATCCGGCCGCTCCAAAAAGCGAAAACTTGCCGCCTGCAGGCAAACATCGGCTTCCCTGTCCAAGCATTGAAAAAAACAGGAAGAAAAATTTTTAAATTTTTTATAAAAATTTTCTTAAAAAAAACATGATATTTTATATAGATAGGAAAAATCAGCAAATATACTCGCTTAGTTTGCTTTTTTTTCAGTACGCCCCCCTTGACAGCAGGGGCGTTTTATGGTTGGAATGTTTTCAACGCGCACAGAATACTCAAGTGAGGTGTCGGCGCCGAAAATATCGAAATGCTGAATTCCGATTTGTCGAAGAGTGACGGAATTTTTACATCGGCTTGATTTCAGGCGATACGCAAGGAAGCATATCGCCGTGTCGTGTCGTCATTGCGGGCAATACGAACCCGGGCGGTTGCGGCAGAACGACCGGAGGAATTTATGAGAGTAAGCATATACAACAGGCGGGCGCTGTGGTTTCCGGCCATGGTGCTGGTTGCGTCATTGGTTTGGCCCGGCGCCGGATGGACGGCGGTACGGAAGGCGGCCGCGCCTGCCCCTATTTCGACAGGCCCCTCGACAACGCTCAAGGAAACGGTGTCCTTCGGTCTGGCCTACAGCCCGAACGTGAAATCTTTCCAGGAATACCGTCAGGCGGCGGAACATGATGTCCAGCGCGCCCGCAGCGGCTGGTTCCCGCGCGTGGACGCGCGTGCCGGCTGGGGCGTAGACCAGTGGAGCGGCAGTACCTCCCGTGCGAATGAGCATCAGGGCAGGAGCGCCAACACCACGCGCGACTACTACAGTCGCAGCGAAGCATCTCTCACGGTTTCCCAGACCATTTGGGACGGCCTCGCCACGCTCAACCGGGTGAACATCGGCAAGTCGCGTCTTGATTCTGCGGAAAACCGCCTGTACGACAACGCGGAGGGCATAGGCCTGGACGCCGTGCTGGCGCACATCGAAGTCTACCGGCAGCGCCGCATCGTCGCGTTGGCGGAACTCAACGTCAAAAACCACAAATCCATACTGGCCTCGCAGTATGAGCGCCACAAGTCGGGCGCGGCGACCATGGCCGACGTGACCCAGACGCAGAGCCGTCTGGCCCGTACCGAGGCCTCGCTGACCGAAAGCCGCGCCGCCCTGGATGTGGCCGTCGCCAACTATGTGCGTTTTACCGGGCGGGATCCGGGGCAGGTGGCTCCGCCCACCGCTCCCACGGCTGCGTACCCGAGCCTGGAAGCCGCGCTGCTGGCCACCCAGACCGGCAACCTCAAAGTCCGCGCATCCGAAGCGGATATCAAGACGGCTTATTCGCAGGCCGAC
>JAISWB010000059.1 GCA_031271265.1 Desulfovibrio sp.
CTGAACAGCAGCCGTTAGGCTGATATCGCCGCGAAGCGGCGTGAGTCAGCCGAAAACCACGCTTTTCGGCTGACGATCCTCCGCAGGGAAAAGTTTACTTTTCAATGCGGATATCAGTAACACCAAAACTGCGTCCGTACGGCTTCGAGGTGCCGGCTGCAACAGGAACGCGTTCCCGCCTCACCTCACGCAAGGCTTTGCGTTTCGACGCATTGTTCTGCTGCGCATGCCGCTTCCGAAAAACCTCGCGGCGATTGTGCAACAGATTTCGGAACACGCGACGAACCTAAAAAATATATTCAATTATGTGTAATGTCAATAAATTTTCTCCACAGCGGAGGATGCAGTCCATGAGGCGCAAACTTCCTGTTTTTTGCCCAAAAAGGCGCCTGTGACGGAATTCGGGTCCTGCATCAGTTCTTCCGGCGTGCCGCAGGCGATGATCCGGCCGCCGTTTTCCCCTCCGCCCGGACCCAAATCAATGACGTAATCCGCCCCGGCAATCATATCGGCATTGTGCTCGATCACCACAACCGTCGCCCCGCGTTCCACCAGCCCGTGCAGGACGCAGATGAGCTTGCCGACCTCGTGCATGTGCAGCCCGGTCGTCGGCTCATCCAGTATGTACATGGTACCGGGCAGGCTGCGTTTGCCGAGTTCGCGGGAAATTTTAACGCGCTGGGCTTCGCCGCCGGATAAAGTGGGCGCGGGCTGCCCCAGGCGCAGATAGTTCAGCCCTACTTCCTCCAGCAGAGTCAAGCGCCGTTCCAAGATCGGATAATTGCCGAAAAACGCGCGTGCCTGCTGTACGGTCAGATCCAGCACTTCCGCGATGTTCAATTCCTTGTAGCGGACTTCCAGGGTTTCGTGATTGTAGCGTTTGCCGCCGCAGACATCGCACTGCACAAACACGTCGGGAAGAAAATGCATTTCAATGCGGATCTGCCCGTCCCCGCTGCATGCTTCGCAACGTCCGCCCTTGACGTTGAACGAAAAACGTCCGGGGCTGTAGCCGCGTTTTTTGGCATCCGGACTGCTTGCGAAAACGGTGCGTATTTCATCGAAAACCTTGGTATAAGTGGCAGGATTGGAACGCGGCGTACGTCCTATGGGGCTCTGGTCAATGGCTATGATGCGCTCAATCGTGCCGATGCCTTCAATATCGCCTATTGTGCCGGGATTTTCCACCTTGATGCCGCGGGCCAGAGCCAGGTGCTTGTACAGGGTGTCCACTACCAGAGAGCTTTTGCCCGAGCCGGACACGCCGGTGACGCAGGTAAACACGCCCAAGGGGATGCGGCAGTCCACATTGAGCAGGTTGTTGGTCCGAATTTGCCTGAGGATCAACTCGGACTTTGGTTTGCGGCGTTGCTGCGGCCGAGGCGCGGCAAGATCTCCGCGCAAGTACTTGGCCGTCAATGAGTGCGTATCCTGCAGCAGCTGCGGCACGCTGCCCCGGAATACCAGTTCGCCGCCCTGTTCCCCCGATCCGGGCCCCAATTCCAGAACCGTGTCCGCTTCCCGTATGGTCGCTTCGTCGTGCTCGACGACCAGAACCGTGTTGCCGCGCTGCTGCAGATCCCGCAAAGTGCGCAGCAGGCGGGTGTTGTCCCGCGGATGCAGCCCGATGGACGGCTCGTCCAGCACATAGGTAACGCCGACAAGCCCCGAACCTAGTTGCGAGGCCAACCTTATGCGCTGGGCTTCACCCCCGGAAAGGGTGGACATGGCCCGCCCCAGGGCAAGGTAGTCCAGCCCGACGCGCACCAGAAAGAGCAGCCTGTGCCGCAATTCCTTCAGTAACGGCTCGGCGACGGGCTCCTGCCGCCCGCTGAACGCGCGCGTGGCCATCCAGTCCAGGGCGCGGGCAATGGAGAGCCGGCAAAAATCCACAATGGAAAGATCGTCTACCCGCACCGCGCACGCCGCACCGTTGAGCCGCGCCCCGCCGCATTCCGGGCAGTCCGTTGTGCGGCGGTAGCGCGACAGCTCGTCGCGCCACGCATCGCCGTACTGCATGCCCTTTTCCAGCAGGGGCACCACGCCGGGCCAGAGACCGGGGTATTCCGCGCCCTTGCTTTTGCCGCGCATGCGCACGGAACCGCCCAGCCAGTTGCGGCGCAACGAACTCCCCGCGTCCTCGGCGCTTTTGCCGGGTTCCGACTCGCCGAAAAACAGCGCCGACAGCGCCTCCGGGCTGTATTCGGAGAGCGGCGTCGCGGTCGTTGTGCGGAAACGGCTTACAAAGGCTTGCAGTTCAGTCTTTTGTCGTCCCGCGGCACGGGAAGAGCGCAGGGGCAGCAGGGCACCGCCGTCAATGGAAAGGCCCCGGTTCGGAGCGATCAGGGTGGGGTCGAAGTATTCCACCGTACCCAGCCCCAGGCAACGCGGGCAGGCTCCCTGCGGGCCGTTGAAGGAAAAAAGCTGCGGCGTGGGCTTGGGCAGACTCAAACGGCACTCGGGACACACGGAGGATGTGGAATACAGCGTCACCCGGTCGCTTTCGCCTTCGCTTCCCGGCAGCAGAATACTCATGTCGCCGTCGCCGCGGCTCAGGGCAAGTTCCGCAGATTCGGCCAGACGACCCCGTATGCCTTCGCGCATGACCAGACGGTCGACAACCAGATCAATGTCGTGTTTTTTGTTTTTATCCAAGGCCGGAGCCTCGTCGAGCGCATAAACGACGCCGTTGATGCGTACCCTGGCGAACCCTTGGGCGCGCAGCTTTTTAAAGCGGTCCTGCTGCGTGCCTTTCTGCATCCGGGTCAGCGGCGCGAGGACGAGGAAGCGTGTACCCTCCTCAAGCGTGAGAATGTCGCCTATGATTTCGTCAATGCTTTGCGCGGCTATGCGTCTGCCGCAACTGGGACAGTACATGGTGCCCAGGCGGGCGAAAAAGACGCGCAGGAAGTCGTATATTTCGGTCACCGTCCCCACCGTAGAACGAGGGTTGCGCGTTGAAGCCTGCTGCTCCATAGAGATTGCCGGGGAAAGCCCCTCGATTTTGTCGACGTCCGGCTTGTCCATACGGGGCAGGAACTGCCTGGCGTAGGCCGACAGGGATTCCACATAGCGGCGTTGCCCTTCGGCGTAGATCAGATCAAAGGCCAGGGTAGATTTGCCGGACCCGGACGGACCGCAGATGACGACGAGTTTGTCGCGGGGTATGTCCAGCGTGAGATTTTTGAGGTTGTGCTGACGGGCGCCTTCAATGTGAATCGCGCGCTCTCCGCCTGTGGCGGCCTTGCCGTTGCCGGCGGAGTCCGTAGTGTTGTCGGGCATGGGGGGACATCCTTTGTCACGCGGATGGGAAGGATGGGAATAAGGTAGATGGCAAAAAGCGCCGGGGTGGCGCAGTATACGGCAGGCGCGACAGAATGCAAGGCCGGATTCCGGCTTGTACAGGATAACTACGCTATATTGTTATAGAATTTTACGATAACGCGATATCGGCGTAATGAATATCAGGCATTGCAGGCCAGAAAAGGACAGAATTGCAGGGCGGCCCGCGTGAAGCGACCGTCCGCGCCGTGCAGGATCAAAGGTGCCTCAAAGCGTGGGGGAATATGAGGTACGGAGCTCGCCGGAGCGGCTTCCAACAGCAGCAGCGCCGCGTTGGTGCCCGTGCGCGGACACAGCGGTAATATGCGCACAAGACGCAGGGCAACGCGTTCCAGAGCCGCCGTAACGTCAGGCAGACGCGCGGCCGGGTACACGAGGGTCAGGCGTCCCGTTTCCTTCAGGGCTTCAGCCGCAGCCGCGCAAAAAACATCCAGGGTGCCGGGTTCTTCAAACAGCGCCGTGCGACGCGCCGCGCTTGCGGGCAACCGTCCCCTGCCGCGCTGTCTGTACGGCGGGTTGGCTGTCGCCGCATCAAAGGAACGGGCCGTTATGCGTCTCGGCGCGTTGCCTGCGGCGTCTGTTTCCGTGGAGTCCGAAGCCGCATCCGGAAAGAAAAGAGTCAGGTCCGCCAAATCGGCACAGATAACGCGAAAGGCACGGGAAAATCCTAAGCGTTCGGCATTCAATGCGGCGGCAGCCGCCGCTTCGGGCAAAATTTCAACGCCCACCACCTGTATTGCCGGGTTCAGGCACAGAGCGGTAAACGCGGTGACACCGCAACCCGTACCCAGATCCAGAAGCCGCATGCCGGAACGCAGTCCGGCGTAGACGGCCGGAAACAATGCTTCCGCCGAAAAACGAAAAGCGCCCGGCGGCTGTACAAGCCCGCGCGGAAAAAAAGCCCTGGCGGCAAGGGCCGCCGCATTATTGATATTGCACATGGTACCGCGGCGTCCATCGTCACGGAACGCCTTATCCCCGCAAGTTCACACCCGACTTTTTGCTTGCTCCCTGCAACGGGTTCCTGATACTATACAGTCATGTTTACAGCAACTGCGGCGTATTCCGGCTTCACCATCGAACCCGAAAACGCCGAACGCATCAAGGTGACCCACTACAGCGCCGAAGAGGTGATCAAACAGTTCCTCAGCATTTACGCCTGCATGGATTTTGAAACGGAACTCGCGGACATGGGCATCGGTCGCTTCCGTTTTTTTCTGCGCAGAAAAGCTTTGCGGGAATTTACGGCATTGTTTGCGGCCCTTTGGTATCTGGCCCTGCAAAAATCCTTTCCCAAGGACGCCGGGAATTTCTTTTCCGCATTTCGCGAAAGCTCCTCCATGCTCAACAACGGGAGCCGGGAGGCGGCTGCACTCGGCCCGCGCATTGATGCCTATGTTGAACTGGTGCAGATCAAGAAAGACGCCGACTTCCTGCCGGTCGCCGAATACATGACCCGCAGTCTGGCCCTTAAGCCGGGAGATTTTGCCCGGCTGCGCCTGAAGCTTTCGTTGCACATACGAAAGCTGTACATGCTTATTTTCGACAAGCTGGTGTGATTTGTCGAGCATTTGTTTCTGCAACGGCAACGCGGCCTGGGGCGGCGGCGAAGCTTGGCATCTGAACGCCGCCCGTTCCCTGGCGAAACGCGGTTTGCGTACGCTGCTGCTCTGTCGCCCGGGAAGCGCGCTGTATAAACGCGCCCGACTCGAAAAGAGTATGGAGGTCTATCCCTTCGCGCCCGGCCGTTTATCCTTCCTCAATCCTTTGTACCTGCTCCGCCTGACGCGTTTTCTGCGCAAGCAGGAGGTAGGCGCCCTGATCATGAACCTTTCCTCGGACCTTAAAGCCGCCGGCCCCGCCGCGCTGCGGGCCGGGGTAAAGCATGTAGTCTACCGCCGGGGCAGCGACCTGCCGGTGCGCGATTCCCTGTTCAACCGTCTTTTGTACGGACGGGTGATCACGCGGCTGATAGTCAATTCCCAGGCCACGCTGCGCAGCGTTCTGGCACGCAACCCCGGGCTTGTCGACGCCGGACGCGTCAGTGTGCTGCCCAACGGCATAGATTGCGCAGCCTTTGACGCCGCGCTGGCCGAGGCCCTCGCGGCGCGGGTTTCCCCGTGCGCGGACCGGCAGCCGCGGCAACGCGCAGTTGATTCCGATCAGTCCCGCGGACAGGTCTCACTGCGCGTGGACGGGGTGCATATGAATTATCCCGACGATGAACGCAGAGGGCAGGCTTCCCCATGCGCGGGCGGGGAACCGCGCCCGGAGCCCGAAGTCTTCGTCATCGGCAACGCGGGCCGGCTGGACCGGCAGAAAGGGCAGCAATTTTTGTTGTACCTCGCCCGCAGCCTGAAAAACGCCGCCTTTCCCTTTCGTCTGATCATTGCGGGCGCAGGCAGGCGTGAAGCCGGGTTGAAAGCGCTGGCCGGAGAACTCGGCGTGGACAACGAAGTGCGCTTCGCCGGGTTCATGGAAAATCTGGCGCCGTTTTGGGCGGAAATCGACCTTTTTATGCTCAGTTCACTGTGGGAAGGCTTCGGCAGCGTAGTTTTGGAGGCCGGCCTGGCGCAAAAACCCGTTTTCGCGTTCAGGGTCAGTAATCTGCCGGAACTCATTTTTGAGGGAGAAAACGGCAGGCTCTTTCCCCTGCCCGCAAACGGGGCGGATGCCGCCTGCGCAGATATCGCAGGCGCGTCGGACGCCGTCGCGCGCGCCATCATCAAGGCGGCCGGCGATCCGGAGGAACTCCGGCGCATGGGGCGCAGGGGTAGGGAACTGGCTTTGGGCTATTCCCAGGAAGCCTGCATGGAAGCCCTGTTGCGCCTTATGCCGGAGATGTGCGCTACGCGCGGAAACACCGCGGCAGATCCCTGCATGTAGTCTGTCATGTCCTATTTCCGCCATATCCACAGCCTTGAAAAATTCCCGGAACTGCTTTCCCGGGAACAGCGCTGGCTCCTGCTCATCAACGCCGACCCTGACGCCATGGCCTCCGCCCTCGCCTTGAAGCGCATTCTCAGACGCAGGGTGCAGGTCGCGGAAATCGCCAAAGTCAATATCTTGACGCGCCCGGACAACCTGGCCATGGTGCGGTACACCCGCCTGCGCATGAAGGATTTTACCGAAGATCTGCCGGCCGCCTTCGACCGTTTTGCCCTGCTGGATTCCCAGCCAGACCATCATCCTGTTTTCGGCAGGCTGCCGTTTACCCTGCTGCTGGACCATCACCCTCTGCCCGCAACTCCGCTTAAAGACATTCCCTTTGTTGAAATCAGGCCGGAGTACGGGGCCACGAGCACCTTGTTGACGGAATTGCTCTACAATCTGAATATCCGCCCGGACAAATATCTGGCCACGGCCCTGCAGTTCGGCATCAAGACCGACACGGACAATTTCGGCAGGCATTTTTATGATGTTGATTTGCGCGCCTTCCAGTACCTGAGCCGTTTTGCCGATGCCGCTCTGCTGGCGCGCATTGCGCGCAGCGAATTTCACGAGCGCAGGCTGCATGTTTTCGCCAGGGCCTGCACCGGGTTGCACAAGATCGGGGTTTCAGGGCGCCATGTGCATGTTGGCAAGGTGGATACGCCGGATATTTTGGTCAATGTTGCGGATTTTTTCATGCGCGTGTATGAAATCCGCTGGATTGCGGTAAGCGGACGCTACGGCGATACCCTTGTGATAATTTTTCGCGGCGACGGCATCGGGCGCGACCTCGGCGCTCTGGCGGCACGGGCCTTCGGCGACCTCGGTTCGGCAGGCGGGCACAAGGCCATGGCCAGAGCCGAATTTCCAATCGCTTCCGCAGGAGCGGAAGACCTCGGTGAACTCATCCGTAAACGGCTGACCGGACACAGGACCGGGGGCGTCAAACGGACGCCGCCCCCTGTCCGCACCGGCGCTGATTGAGTACTACGCAAAGGAGCATTGTCGTGGCTGCAAGCATAATCTGGCACGGACACGCGGCGTTTCAGATAGCCGCGCCGGACTGTACCATCCTGATCGACCCTTTTTTCACGGGCAATCCTTCGGCCCGCACGACTGCCGCCGAGGCAGGTAAACCCGACCTTGTGCTGGTGACGCATCTGCACGATGATCACGTGGGCGATGCCGTGGATATCTGCAAAAAAAGCGGGGCCGCGCTCGGCGCCGTGGTGGGCGCGGCGGAAGTGCTGCAGGCGCGGGGCGTGCCGGCGGCGCAGATCATCAACGGCATAGGGTTCAACATCGGCGGGACTGTGCGCGTGAAAGGCGTGGAAATTACCATGACCGAAGCCTTTCACACCAGCGAGGCCGGGGCGCCGGCCGGCTATATCATCCGCCTGGCCGACGGTTATACGATCCATCATGCGGGAGATACCGGAATTTTCGCCAACATGGCCGTATGGGGCGAACTGTACGCCGTGGACCTGACCCTGCTGCCGACCGGCGGTCTGTTCACCATGGACGGCAGGCAGGCAGCGCAGGCGGCCGCGCTGCTCAAAGCCCGTTATGCCGCTCCCATGCACTGGGGCACCTTCCCTGTATTGGCACAGGATACGTCGGAATTTGAGCGCGAACTTGCCCTCCGTGCGCCCGATTGCCGTCCCTTCCTCATGGAACCGGGCCGGACCGTGCCCCTGCCGAAGGCCTGATGCCGTCGTCGCGCAATACTCAACCATATAAAACAGGGAGATGACACATGGACGTCAACATGCAATGGCTCCGGGAAACGCGTGCGAAAAACGCCGCGGCAGCCTTGGAAAAAAACGGTTTTGCCGCCGTCTGGTTCGCAAAGGGTGAAGACGCGGTTACGCACATACTCGGTCTGGTGCCTGACAAGGCTTCCGTCGGGCTGGGCGGTTCCGCCACCGTCCGCAGCCTGGGACTGATTGAAGCGTTGGCAGGTAAAGACTGTACGCTTTTGGATCATTCCGCGCCGGGCCTCAGCCCGGAGCAACGTCAGGAAATACGGCGCAGACAGCTCATCTCGGATGTATTCCTGTGCAGTTCCAATGCCGTCACCCTGAACGGCGAACTGGTGAACGTGGACGGCACGGGCAACCGCGCGGCGGCCATGATGTTCGGTCCCGGCAAGGTGATCGTCGTTGCCGGGGTCAACAAGGTCGTCAACACCGTCGAGGAGGCCCGCGCGCGGATCCGAACCTTTGCCGCGCCTGCGAACAATAAACGCTTGAACTCCGACAATCCCTGCACGCATACCGGGCACTGTATGGATTGTCGCAACAAAACCCGCTACTGCAATATTACGACGATCATCCACAGGCGTCCGCTGCTGACTGACATCCACACGGTCATCATCGGCGAAGAACTCGGGTTCTGACCCGGAAGCTCCGGGGCAGTGCCGCAGCGATGTGACGCTTAACCGCAAAAGTAAAGGAAGTATTACCTGGAGTACCTTCTTTTGTACTCCGGATAATATAGGTATACCTTGGTTGAAGGGGGCTGTGCCCCTCAAGCTCCCCTTTGGGGATGGAGAGAAGAGCATGTTTTTTGAGAGCGAAGGTCTGGATCACCAGGGGTTCTGTTTTCGGCCGCCCAGTGAGGCGTACAGCATTCTTTTCCAAGCCACGCTCGGATGTTCACACAACAAATGTACCTTTTGCAACGCGTTCAAATACAAGCGTTTCGCCATCAAAGACATGAGCATCTGGGAAAAGGACATGGCCTTTGCGGAGAAACACTGCACACGTCAAAAGCGCCTTTTCGTCATGGACGGAGACGCCCTGATCATGCCCATGCGCAAATGGGAATGGCTGCTGACCAACATCAAGGAGCGTCTGCCCTGGGTGGAACGCGTCGCAACTTACGGCAACGCCAAGGGCGTAGCCTTGAAAAGCGACGAGGATCTCACGCGCCTGCGCGACATGGGCTTGTCCCTGATTTACTACGGCATTGAAAGCGGACATCCTGACGTACTCAAGGACATCCGCAAAGGGGCGACGCCGGAAAAACTGGTCGAGCAGGCGCGGCGTCTGAAAAAAGCCGGTTTCGCGCTTTCCGTGACCGTGATTCTGGGGCTGGCGGGCAAGGATAAAAGCCGGGAGCATGCCGTGGAAACCGGGCGCGTGCTCAGCGCCGTTGATCCCGAGTATGTAGGCGCCCTGTCGTTGATGGTGGCCGAAGACGCCCCGATCTACGAACGCTTGCGGAGCGGTGAACTGGTACTCCCTGAAGGCGTTGATTTCGTGCAGGAATTGGGTCTGATGTTTGCGAACACTCATCTGAGCAACGGCTGGTTCATGGCCAATCACGCCAGCAATTACCTGACGATCCGGGCGCATCTGCCGGAAGACCGGGAGCCGGCAATGCGCCGCATCGCGGCCGCCCTGCACGGCGCGATTCCTTTGCGCGACGAATGGATGCGGGCGCTGTAACCCCGTAATGCCGCAGTGATGCGCTCTCCCGTGCTGCGCCTGAGTTTTGCAGTCAGCCGCCCAGGTAGGCCTGTTGCACGCCGGAATCGGCGAGCAGAGACGGCGCATCGCCTTCCATGACTATGCGTCCCATTTCAAGGATGTAGCCGCGCCGGGCCAGTTTGAGGGCTGCGCGTGCGTTTTGTTCCACGATGAGCACGGTAACGCCGCTTTCATTGATTGCGCGCACCGTCTCGAAAATGGCCCTGACCAGCAGCGGGGCAAGGCCCAAGGACGGTTCGTCGAGCAACAGCAGGCTCGGCTTGGCCATGAGCGCGCGGGCGATGGCCAGCATTTGTTGTTCGCCGCCGGAAAGGGTGCCGGCCGGTTGGGAGCGGCGCTCGCACAGACGCGGGAAAAGTTCAAAAACCTCTTCCAGGGTACGGGTGGCGGATTTCCGGTCTTTTACGGTAAAGGCGCCCAGACGCAGATTTTCCATAACCGAAAGAGGACCGAAAATGCGGCGCCCTTCCGGTGCCTGGGTAAGGCCCAAGGTGACGATTTCGTCGGCGCGCAGGGTATGGATGTCCCTGCCGCGCAGCCGGACGGAGCCGCCCGTGATATCCGCCAGACCGCTGACGGACAGCAGCGTCGTGGTCTTGCCAGCCCCGTTGGCGCCCAGGATGGTGACGATTTCGCCTTCTTCCACATGCAGGCTGATCCCGTGCAGGACCTGCACAGGGCCGTAGCCGGCACGCAGATCGTCGACTTCCAGAAACATGCCTTCTCCGTTCCTCCCTCCGGAATCAGTCCTGTCCCAAATAGGCTTCAATCACGCGCGGATTGCCGCGGATCTCCGCCGGGGATCCTTCGGCGATCTTGATACCGTACTCCAGCACAATGAGTTTTTCGCACACCTGCATGACCAGTCCCATGTCGTGTTCAATGAGCATAACGGAGATGCCCCGGTCGCGGACGGCGCGGATCAGGCGGACAAGCACCTCGGTTTCCGGCTGGTTCATGCTGCCCGCGGGTTCGTCAAGGGCGATGAGGATCGGGTCCGAGGCCAGGGCGCGGGCGATTTCCAACAGCCGCCGGTTGCCGTAGGACAAGCTTCCGGCCTTGTCGTTCAGGAATTCGGCCAGACCCGTGAATTCCAACTCCCGCACGGCGCGTTCCACGGCGGCGCGTTCTTCCCGGCGTTGGGCCGCGCTGCCGAACATGGAGGAGAGCAGGCCGGCGCGCATGCGGCAATGCCGTCCGGCCAGCGCGTTTTCCAGCACGGACATGGAAGAGAACAGGCGGATGGACTGGAAGGTGCGGGCTACGCCCAACGCAACGATCTCGTGCGGCTTGCGGCCTACCAGTGAAACATCGCGGAACAGGATGTCCCCGCCGTCCGGCGCATAGTTGCCGGTAAGCAGGTTGAACAGCGTGGTCTTACCCGCGCCGTTGGGACCGATAATCCCCGTGATGCCGCCCTCGTCCGCGCTGAAGGACACCTCGTTGACGGCAATCAGGCCGCCGAAGCGCTTGGTGACGTTGGTCAGGCGCAGCAGGGGCTTCATTCTCCGTCTCCGGCGGCCCGCTCCCCGCGCGTGATAAAGCGCGTGTCGTAACGGCGCAGGGCCGGCGGCAACAGCCCTTGGGGCCGGACAACCATCATCGCCATGAGGGCCAAGCCGAAGACCAGCATGCGCGCACTCGCGAAATCACGGAAGATTTCCGGCAACCCGAAGACCAGAAAAGCGCCCAAAACCGCCCCCGTCTGGCTGCCGCCCCCCAAGGTGACGGCGGCAAAGAGCAGGACGGAATCCCAAAAGGTAAACGATCCCGGTGAAATAATGGTCATTTTGGCTGCGAACAGGGCACCGGCCATGCCCGCCCAGAACGCGCCCAGTCCGAAGGCCAGCAGCTTGTACCGGGCGACGTCGATGCCGCAACCTTCGGCAGCCGTATCGTCTTCTTTGATACAGGACAGGGCGCGGCCTACGCGCGAGCGGTCCAGGCGGGAAAAGAGCGCGACGGTCAACGCCACGGCCCCCCAGACAAGATAATAAAACTGGATGTCGCGGCGGATGCGGATACCGAAAATTTCCGGACGGGCAATGCCGAAAATGCCGTTGGCCCCGCCGGTCAATCCGCCCACGTCGTTGATCAGGGCAATGCGCACGATTTCCACTATGCCCACGGTGACGATCAGCAAGTAGTCCCCGCGCAGGTGGATGATGGGCCGAGCGACGAGCAGGGCGCACAGTCCGGAGGCCGCCCCGGCGACGGGCAGAAGCCAGAGGACGGGAACCTGGAAACGGGTATTGAGTATGGCCGTGACATAGGCGCCGACGGCGTAAAACGCGGCGTGCCCCATGTTGAAGATGCCCGCCCGGCCGAGAATGACGTTGAGCGACAGGGAAAGCAGAGCGCCCAGTCCTATGCTGACGAACACCGCGGTCCAGTACGGGTTCAACGTCAGGGGCAATCCGGCCGCGAGCGCCGTCAGGGCGACGAGCGCGGGGAATTTCACGCGCTGAAGGATGGTTCCGGACGTTGTCCCAGAGCGTTTCAACATTTATTTTTTACGCCTCCTGCGGCCGGGACTCTGTCCAGCCGGCCTTGCGCCGGTTCAGCCCGACTCCTGCCGGGGGAAAGGATTTCCCCAGTCGGCCTTACGCCGGCTCAGGCCGACTCCCTCATCGGGGAGATACATTTTCAAAGTTAAACCGTTCAGGTCGGCCGACAGGAGGTCGCAGCCCCATGTCCGCTTTCAGGGCACGGAGCATTCGTCACAGTTTTTCCGCCGTTCGTTCCCCGAGAATGCCCGTAGGACGTATGATCAAAATGAGAATGAGCACCAGGAAGGAAATGGCGTCTTTCCAGGCGATGGTCAGGTAAGCCGAGCCCAGCGTCTCGATCAGTCCCAGCAGCATCCCGCCGAGCATCGCGCCGGGAATATTGCCGATGCCGCCCAGTACGGCGGCAGTGAACGCTTTGAGTCCGTAAGAGAACCCCATGCTGAAATCAATCTGTCCGTAAGACAACCCCACCATGACCCCGGCCACGCCGCCGAGCCCCGGACCGATGAGGAACACCAGGGTAATGATGCGGTTCACATTGATGCCCATGAGCGCGGCCGCGCCCTGGTCAATGGCGGCTGCGCGGACGGCCGTGCCCGTGCGGGTGTGGTGTATGAAGCCGTACAGGGACAGCATGAGCATGAGGGAAACGCCGATGATGAGCAGGCGGATGAGCGGAACGCCCGTGCCGAACAGGAAAATGACGGTGGAGGGCCGCATGACTTCCGGGTACACTTCGTAATTGGCCCCCCAGACGAGCATCACCGCGTTCTGAAAAAAAATGGAGGCCCCCAACGCGGACACCACGGCGGAGAGCCGCCCGGCCTTGCGCAGGGGGCGGTAGGCGACCCGTTCCAGCACACCGCCCAACAGGGCCGTCAGCCCCATGACCATGACCGCGACCGACAGGACGGCGGGAAAGACAGTCAGCGTGCCGGCCAAGCCCATGCCGACGAACAGGGTCAACCCCAGATAGGCCCCTATGGTAAACAGGTCGCCGTGCGCGAAATTTATAAGCTTGAGTACGCCGTAAACCATGGTGTAGCCGAGGGCCACCAAGGCATAGATTCCGCCGACGGCCAGACCGTTGACGAGTTGCAGGAAAAGCTGATCCATACGGGTCCGTCACGGCCCGGCTTTGAAGGCGCCTTCCGCGTTGACTTCGTAAAGCAGGTACAGATCGCCGGCGCGGTCTCCCTTGATATCAAAAGAGAAAGCGCCGGTGATGCCGGGGAAGCTCCCGAGTTCGTTTTTCAGGTAAGCGGCCGCCGGGGCGGCGGCGGGACGGGTGCGGCGCAGGGCTTCGACAAGGACGTTGAAGGCGTCTCCGGCCAGAACCGCCCACACGGATTGCGGCTCCGCCTTGTACTCGGCCCGGTAGGCGGCCAGAAAGGCCTTGCCCCGCTCGCCGGCAAGGTCGGCCGGCACGGGAGGACTGATGAAGCGGAAACCCGCAGCAGAGGCCGTTCCCGCGATTTTCACCAAGTCGGGATTGTTGACGGCGTCGCCGCCCATCATGGGCACATTCCAGCCCATTTCCCGTTTCTGGCGGAGCAGCAGGGCCGCTTCCGGGTAATAGCCCGTGAAGAAGACAAGGTCCGGCGAGCTTGCGCGCAGTCTGGTCAGAATGGCCGAATAGTCGCGTTCCTTGGGAGTCAGGGCATCGAAGAAGACGAGCTTGCGTCCGGCCTTGTCCAGCAGCGCTTTGGTTTCTTCGGCCAGACCCCGCGCGTAGGAGGAATTGTCGTGCAACACCGCTATATTGCGGTAGCCGGCTTCTGTTATCCAGCGGGCCGCTACCCTGCCCTGTTCGTCGTCGCGCGGGCAGGTGCGGAAGAAATACGGCATCTTCTTTTCCGTAAGACGCACGCTGGTGGAACCGGTGGCGATCTGGAGAATCCCGGCTTCATTAAGGATCTCCTGGGAAGCCTCGGTCACGGCGGAACCGTAGGTGCCGATGACGGCGATCACGCCGGCGGCGGCCAGTTTCTGCGCGGCCAGAGCGGCCGTGCGGGGATCGCCGCCGTCGTCTTCCACCACCAGTTCGACAACGGACCCGTGGATGCCGCCGGACTTATTCACTTCGGCGGCCAGAAGGGAAACAATGCGGCGCATATCCTGTCCTTCGCTCGCCCAACTGCCGGTCAAGGGACACATCAGGCCGATGCGCACGGTCCCGGCCCCGGCAAGGCCCGGCATCATGCACAGCGCAACGATACACAGCAGCATCCGGAGTGTTTTTTTCATCAGAAATTCCTTTATGTTTTGAAACTTCTCACTTCAAGGATCCTCACCTGACGCTCGGCAAAGCCGGGCATACTTTTCCGGTATTCTCCCTTCAGGTAGGGGCAATCCGCCAGATTCCCATCCGCCCGGGAGGAGCCGAGCCGGCAACAACAGCGCTGTTTATACTCCGTTTCTTCACTGAAAGCAAAAGCAAAAGAGCTTTGGGTTTCGCGCGGCATCCTGCATCCCTGACGCCGGCTACAACCCAAGGCCCGCGCGCAGGGCCTCAAAGTCCAGTTCGGAGGCAACGATTTTGGCCCCTTGGCGTATTTTGCCGATGTCGCGCAATTTGTGCCGGGTCAGCAGTTTTTCCATTTTCTGCGCAGTCGTGTAAGTATCTTGCCGGACCAGCACAACGGGAACATTCACGGCATCCGCCCTGGACAGGATAAGGTCGTTGGGAAAAAGGTTGCCCGTGAGTACAAGACAGGGGCATCCGCCCTCAATGGCGACCAGTTGCACATCGGCCCTGTCGCCGCCTACAATCACCGCGGAGTTGGGGTTGCGGATAAAGTGGGCCATGAAATTTTCCACCTGCATGGCGCCGATGAGAAAATTTTCCACCATGCGTCCGGCCCGGTGCTGCGCAGCCGCAAGACGCCCGCCCAGGCCTTCGGCCAGTTCGTACGCACGGATGGAGGACATGAGGGAGTCGTGCGGCAACACGCCCAACACACGCACCCCGAAGCGCTCCAGGCAGGGACGCACGATGTTGTCGATCTCGTTCATAAACGCCGCCGGCACATCATTGAGCACCGCGCCGAGCATGCGCTCTCCCAGCAGGCCCTTGACGTGCAGCAGTTCGTCGTAATTGATTTCGTGCTGCAGGCGGTCGATAATGACGGCCTTGAGATCCATTTCCCGCACCAGACGTATGCCGTCCAGTCCGCAGTATTTGCCTGAGAGGGCGTGTCCCGACCCGCAGACCAGCATAAGATCGCGTCCCCGCGTCAGGTTGCGGTAGGCTTCGACTATCTGCGGCAGGCAGTCAGGCGCAGACCCGGCAAATGCGCTCATTTTGAAATCCCGGGTAAGCATCACCGGCGTGACATGATGCGCGGGCTGTTCCAGGCCGAGCACATCCTGAACAAAGGAGGCGTCTTCATCCGCCGTGCGCCCGTCTTTTTCCACGGGCATCACGCCCAGCGGCTTCATGTAGCCTATATTCAGCCCTTCTTTCTGAAACTGCAGCCCGACGCCTGCCGTAAGCGTGTTTTTACCCGCATAGGCGCGGGTTCCACCGATGTACAGTCCTGCGGACATATCTGCTCCTGCGTGTGCTTCCGGCCGTGACGGGAAATATTTTCCCTCAGGGAGATGCCCGCTTGACGCCCGGCAAAGCCCGGCATACCTTTCCGGCTACCCTTCCCCTCGAGGAAGCAGTCATCCGACGGACGGGGCCGGACACTGATTGAAATAAACAAACAAACAAACACAAACATGTACGAGCAACTTCAGCAAGCTATTCCTTATCATTTCATCCAAGTCAAGCTTTTGCGCACCGCCCTGACCCACAGTTCTTTCGCCAACGAAAAGCAGGAAGGGGAAGAACACAACGAGCGCCTTGAGTTTCTCGGTGACGCGGTACTTGAACTGTGTGTATCCGAAGACTTGTTCAACGGCAGGCCGGGCGCCAGGGAAGGGGAACTGACTGCCGCCCGGTCCCGCTTGGTAAACCAGGAAACCTTGGCCGCCATAGCGCGCCGCATCGGTCTCGACAGGCACCTGCTGCTGGGCAGGGGCGAGGAAACGCAGGGCGGCAGGGACAGGGATTCGTTGTTGAGCGATGCCCTTGAGGCGCTTTTGGGGGCAATTTTTCTGGACGGAGGCTACATGACGGCGCGGCAGGCCGTGCAGGCGCTTTTTACCGGGCGCGAAGAGGGAAACGCGATGTGCAGAGGAATGAAGGACTGCAAAAGCCGCCTGCAGGAAGCGACACAGAAAATTTTTCGAGAGCGCCCCGTGTATGCGCTGGTGGACAGCGCCGGCCCGGAACACCAAAAAGTGTTTACCGTCCGCCTGACCTTGCCCGACGGTACCGGTTTCACGGCCGCAGGCGCCGGTGTCAAAAAGGCGGAGCAGTCCGCTGCGGCGTTTGCCTTGCAGTATCTTGCGGAAAAATGCTGATTTTGCCGTTGCAGAGCGCAATACGCTTCGGGTTTCCCCGATCCGGTGCGTAGCGCGTATTGCCGGATTTTCCCGTCTGCCTTTTCCCGTCCGGGCAGGGAGGGATCCCCGCCCGGACACGTCTTTGGTCAGCCTCTGCCGGGAAAGCTCATGTTTCCGTCGCTTAGCCCTGGATAAGGGACAGGGCCATCTGCGGAAGGGAATTAGCCTGCGAGAGCATGGCTGTGGCAGCCTGGGTCAGAATCTGGTTACGCACGAATTCCGTCATTTCCAAGGCCACGTCCACATCGGAAATGCGCGATTCGGCCGCCTGCAGATTTTCCGCCTGAATCTGGAGATTGCTGATGGTGTTCTCCAGGCGGTTCTGCATGGCGCCGAGATGGGCGCGTATCTTGTCCTTGGAGATAATGGCCTGATTGATGGCCTCCAACGCCAACTGCGCATTCTGCTGCGTGGAGATGTCGTGTCCGGGGTCGAGCTCGGAATTGTTGCCGAGGCCGAGCGCGGAGGCCGTGGCGGAGCCGATGTGGATGTAGTAGTAATCCTCGGCGGAGTCGTTGCCGGTGCCGAAGTGGATCTTCAATTCACCGGTGGACGTCATGCCTGCTCCGTTGTGGTTGCCTTCGCCGGACAGGTTGCCGTTGAGCAGATGTACGCCGTTGAAATCCGTGGCGTTGGCGATACGGGTGATTTCCGAGGCCATGGCCTGGTATTCGGATTCAATCATCAGGCGCTGATCCGAATTGTAGGTGCCCGTCGCGGCCTGTTCGGCCAGTTCTTTCATGCGTACCAGCTTTTCGTCGATGACGCCGAGCGCCCCGTCCGCGGTTTGAATCAGGGAAATGGCATCGTTGGCGTTGCGCACTCCCTGGTTGATTCCCGCTATCTCCGCGCGCATAAGTTCGCGGATGGCCAGGCCGGCCGCATCGTCGGCAGCCGTCGTCACGCGCAGGCCGGATGACAGGCGCCGCACGGAAGCAGCAAGATTTCCGTATGACGCGCCGAGATTTCTGGCGGCATTCATAGCCATGAGGTTGTGATTGATGACCAAAGACATGATGGTATCCTCCTTGAGTTGTCTGGCAAACAAAAAGCAATATAGATGCCAAAGTATAAAAATTTAATAAATACACCGTAATATAATTGCAGAGGGGCGAGTATCCGACGTTTTGCCGTCGGGAGGAAAATTTTTCCGAATGCGCCGGCGCTGTGCTTCGGCTTGGGGAAGCTCCGCATTACGCGGGCTGCCGACGCGGGCGTCAGGCTGCGGAGCGCTTGCGCCGCCGGGAAGGGGAAACCTTTACGCAGGCGGCGAGTATTGGTAAGATGGAAAACCTAGGCATCCTTGTTATCGAAGGTTCCGCACAGCGGAGCCGTAGGGAGAAACTTTGCCCACTCTTGAGCCGTTGCGGCCGCAACTGAAAGATGTCGGAGACGTGCTCGTCCAGGCGGACGGCTGGGCGTTGCGCATGCTTTGGGCAGGCCGCCTTAACCAGACAGTGCTTCAGACTCTGGAGGATTACGGCGGATTGCTCGTCGCCGAAGACGACAACCAGGCGTTGCGCTTCTTTTTTTCCACTGATGTTTTTCTTGCGGGCGCCCGCTTGGCTGTATGGGCGCGCTTCAACATGCTCCTCATGCATCTTCGCATTTTCCCCGCCCGATTTCTTTGCGGCAGAAGCAATGAGCGCACGCTGATTTTCGATGAGTCCCTGATGCTGGAAAACCTGCCGCTGCCTGTGGAATTCAGCGTTCAGGCACACAGGTCGCAGGCTGATGTCGTCAACAGGATTCCCGGTCTCAGCGTAAAAGACCGGGAGCCGGACGCGCCTGCCGAGTTGTGGCTTCCCCTTGAGGTGGACGCCCGGCTTCCTTACGGCTCGCCTCTGGCTTGGTATGCCGTGTTGCGCCCCGTGGGCAACCCCCTGGACAAAAATTTCATGGCCGGTTGGCGGGAATTTTTCACCCAGTTGGAATCCGTGCTGCAACGCAACAAGTTCCGTTTTTTGCTGCACGACAATTTTCTCATGTTTCCGCTGGAGGGCTTGCGGCAGGTCAAGAACTGGTGCCAGGACTTCCTGCGTCTGGTGCAGCGCCTGAAAGAAACCAACCCCGAGCAGTACTGGCCCTGTGTGACGGTGGTGACGGACCGCAACGGCCTGAACATGAATGAAGATCTGCCCGGCAAGATTGATGTGCCGTGGAAATACCTTGTTCCCGATTATCCGCACATGTCCATGCGCAATGCGCTCATGGCGGGGGACGGGTTTGCAGTGCACGAGGTTCGTTTCGCGCCCGCTACCCGGAGCCCTGACGACTGGGCAAGCCTGACCCTGCCGGAGACCGGTCCGAGCGGCACTGCCGTCCTGCCCCAGATAGTTCCCATTGATCTTATTTTCGGCTCCCGGACGCAATGTTTCTACTGCGGCCAGCGCAGTCACGAAGCATCGCGCTGTCCTTCCAAAAAAATTGATCCGGCGCAGGCTGCGGTGTGGCCGCAGATTGCGCGCATGGATTTCAGCGGCATGCGCGCAGGCGCGCGCGGCATTGAGCAGGGGCTTGCCGGGGCGCACGACCCGGCGGCCAGAGAAGCCTGGATCCTCGCAACATTGCGTGAAGACAGCGAAACAAGCAACATGCTGAAGGCTTTTTACGACATCAACCGGCTTATCCAGTTGCGCGTCGTTGATTTTTTCTGGAGAGCGCGGAACAAGGATCTGCAGAAAGCCGCCGGCCATTTGGCCGTGCAGGACAACAACCGCATCTGGAGCCTGCTTGCGGATTTCGCGGCAAAGGAGCCGGAAGAAGTCGCCGACGAAATGCAGGCCCTGACTTTGAAGAACTCCAGAGACTACCGGGAACTCAGCCTGCGCGGCTTCAAAGAGGCCGAGGAAGGGAACCTGGAACAGGCGGACAAGTTGTGGAAAGAGGCGGAATTTTCCTCACCGCATCCTGTCGTCCAGGCGTGGCATGTTCTGCTGCAGGGCAGGGCCTTGGAGTGCCTAAGCCGTTTCGCCGAGGCGGCGCTGCTGTACGAACAGGCAGCCCGCACCTGTCAGGCCCTGCATGATGCCGAATACCGCAGGATAGTCTGCCTGATCAAAAGCGGTTTCACCGGCCGGGCGCTTCCCCTTCTGACCGAGCTGATCGCCGTCAACGGACATTTTTTTAACAAAGCCCTTTTGGATCCTGAGCTGGAGCGTGGTTACATACAGGTTATGGCCTGCCTTTTCACGCTTTGGGAAAACATGTCGGCCAGGGCGGTTGAGGAAGAGGCCCACCTTGTCCGCATGCGTGACGAACTGGGGGCATGGTTTCTGCCGGACAACGCCTTTTCCGTCCAGACGGCGGAGCGCATCGACAAGATGCTGAAACTTGCCGTCGTCAAAAATTTCGTGGCTTTTCAACTGCTGTCCAACGGCCGGGCGCAAATTGAAAAGGACGTGCAGACCTACGTTCTGCAGGAGTCGCGCTTGTATAAGAGCCGCTTCAAGGCTTTCGGCGAACGCTTCAAGGTCATACGCGACGAGTCGGCGTGGTTTCCCTTCCCCCGCAGCCTGACGGAATTCAACAAAAGCTACAATAAGGGAGTGGCGAACCTGAACTGGGCCATGACGGCAAATTTTCACGGGCCGGAGAACTTCAGGCGGGCGCAGGCGTTGCTGGAGCGGGAGGAGGAACGCCTGAAAAAATTGGAAAGCCGGTTGCGTCTGCTGCGCATTGTGCGCGATGCAACGCTTTTCGTGCTCTCCATGGCCGAAACCTTCCTGTGGCTGGAAGCGGTGAGTCTTATTCTGATATTTGCGGTCCTGCCCCTGTTTCTCCTGTACGGGGACAGGCTGGGCCTGGGCAATATCGTCGGCATCCTTGCCGCGGACCGCTGGCAGATCCAAAAAGCCCTCACCCTTCTGGTTACGGGGCTGGTCTTTGCCGTAGCAAGCCTGAGAACCATCCTGCGTTTTGAAAGCATCCGCGAAAAAATTCTGCGCAAGGCCATGGAAGCACCCGCCAAAGCGCCGGCCGTTAAAGCGCAGGTCCGGAGGCCCCGCAAAGCGTCGGCGGCGAAGGCGCAGACCGGGAAAGGCCGCAGGGGGTGAGCGGTATCGGCCTTATTCCTCGCGCAAAGCCCTGTTCATCAGTTCCCGCGCCGATGCCGGCGCAAGCTCCCCGTTCAGGATGCGGCCGACCGCCCCGGCAATAGGCGCATCCACTGCGTGGAGCGCGGCCAAACGCAGTATGGCTTCGGTGGTCTTGATGCCTTCCGCCGTCATGGCGCTGCCCGCTTCCGCCGCACTTTCGCCTGCCGCGAGTTTCAGGCCGACCCGACGATTGCGGGAAAGGTCCCCGGTGCAGGTCAGCACCAGGTCCCCGAGGCCGGACAGACCCATGAAGGTGGCGGCCCGCGCGCCCAACGCTTCGCCAAGGCGGATCATCTCCGCCAGTCCGCGCGCAATAAGCGCGGCCCGCGCGTTGTGCCCGAAATCCAGACCGTCGCAAATCCCCGCAGCTATGGCCATGACGTTCTTGATTGCCCCGCCCAGTTCAATGCCGATCACGTCGGATCCCGAATAGACCCGGAAAAAACCGCAGGAAAAGACCTCGCGCAGGTACTCCCGCACGGCGGCATCGGCGCTGCCGACGACCACGGCGGTGGGTTTTTCGCGCATGACCTCGGCAGCGAACGAGGGGCCGGAGAGGACAGCGTAGCGCCCGGCCTGCGCGGGCAGCACTTCCGCCGTCACTTCAGACATGCGTTTCAGGGTGGATGTTTCAATGCCCTTGCTCACGCAGACCGGCACGGCGTCCTCCGGCACAAAGGGAGCGATGCTTTCCAGAAACGAACGCACGGTCTGGCAAGGTACGGCCGTAACGAGAATATCTGCACCGGCCAAGGCATCCGCAGGGGAAACGGAAGCGCTTAGCCGCCGGTCCAAGGGAAGGCCGGGGAAGTAGCGCGGGTTTTCGTGCCGTTCGTTGACGGCGCGCGCAAGGGCCGGATCGCGCACAAGCAGCGTTACCGAAAATCCCTTGGCGGCTGCCGGACCGGCCAGCGCCGTGCCCCAACTGCCTCCACCCGCAATCGTGATCTTCATCCGCTCTCCCTTGCGTTTCCAGGCCGCAAACCCACGGCCGAAACGCGAAAGCC
>JAISWB010000035.1 GCA_031271265.1 Desulfovibrio sp.
TCTTCGCCTTCGCTTCGCTACGGCTCAGAATGACTACGCTTTTGTCATTCTGAGCGTAGCGAAGAATCCATCTTTTTGCTTTTCAAAAAAATAAATCAGCGTTTCCCTAGGCCGACTCCCCGCATTTCCCGCCGAGAGAAAGGTTCGGCTTTGCGCTCACTCCGGCCGGCTCCGTAACGGCAATTCTTTGCAGGGGGGCGTTATTCGTCGAACGCCGCGCCGAGTTGCCGCAAGGCATCGCGGTGGGCCTCGGCCGATGCTTCGCTGAAGCAGACGAAGCGCACTTCGTCTATGTCGGCGTTGTCGCGGAGAACCTCAAGGACGGTCGACGCGGCAACGAGCGCCGCTTCTTTCTGCGGATATCCGTACACGCCGGTGGAAACGGCCGGAAAGGCAATGCTTCTCGCCCCGACGCGCAGCGCTTCGCGCAGGGAATTACGGTAGGCCGCCGCCAACAGCGCGGCTTCATTGCATGTGCCTCCCTGCCAGACAGGGCCGACGGTGTGAATCACCCGGGCAGCGGGCAGGCGATACCCCTTTGTCGTCCGCGCTTCACCTGTCGGACAAGGGGCCAGGCGGCGCGATTCTTCCTTCAGTTCCGGACCGGCGGCGCGGTGTACGGCGCCGTCCACCCCGCCGCCGCCCAGCAGGGAGCTGTTCGCGGCATTGACGATTGCGTCCGTATCCTGTCTGGTGATGTCGCCGGTTATGACGCGGATGCGTTGTTCCTTGGTCTTTGCTTCCATGCTCACTGCTCCCCTGCTCTCAGCTTCCAAATCCGGCGGGAGGCCGGTCCCGCCAGCCCGTATCCTTGTGTGCGTTTACCAGCGTTTTTTGAAGTCTTCTCCTTCCTTCCAGAGTCGTTCCCATTCCGCCGCGTATTTTGCGGCCAGTGCGGGATCATCGCGCACGACGAGCACATTTTCGGCGTTTTTTTCCGCCGCGGCGCGCGTATAATTGAAACTGCCCGTCTGTACGTGTTTGCCGTCCGTCACCATGAACTTGTGGTGCATGTGGTTGTATGCGCCGTTCAGCCGTACCGGGACCCCCCTGCCGGCCAGAAAGGCGACGGCGGTATAGCCTTTGCTGTTGGCTTCCTTGTCCGCAACGACCCGGACCTTGACGCCGCGCCGGGCCGCGTTCGTCAACGCCTTGGCAACAGGCGTGCTCGTGAAGGAAAACGCCGCCACCAGGATGCTTTTTTCAGCCTTGTTGATGATGGAAAGGGTCAAGCCCAGGGCGCCGCCCTCCGGCGAAAAGGCCGCCTCCACGCCCGCCCGCGCCGCAGGCGCGCCGACGGGCGCGGCAGGCAACAGCGCGAGTAACAACGCAAGGAGGCATGCGGACAGGCGCTTATGCACAAAAACCGGCTCGTTGGTCCGCAAGCCCGTCGGCTATCTGATTTACTTCTTCAACCGACAGGCCGGTAATTTCGGCAACAGTTTCCACAGGTATTTTTTTACGCAAGGCGTTCGCGGCAACTGCCTGTCTTTCTTCCTGTTTACCTTTTCTGAGTGCGCTTGCTTCAGCAGATACCAAATCTCTGAATGCTTTCTCTCTTGCTTCGACAACCAGGCGAAACGATTCGTCCTCGCTCAATCTTCTGACAGCACCGCAAGCTTCTGCTATGGCGGGATCTATTTGCTGCAACATATCAAATTCCTCCTTTTTCTCAGCTCTGAAGTATAGCATCCAGGCACTCAACAGCGACCCGTCAAGCTTTTGAATTTTCTTTGTTTCAACTGTATATAATTTAATTGAGTTCTTAAATTCGATATCTGCTTCTTTATCATAGAGGCTAAAACAATGACAGCATCTTGTATCATCATTTACCACTATAAAATCTGATATGAGTATACCGATAATATCAGGGATTTTATCATAATCACCACCACGTTTACCTTCATCAGACAGTACTCGTGTACTGTAAAATTGAAAACGTTTCCAGATATAATCTTGTGGCTTAACTTGTAATTCAATATATATTATTTTGCCGCTTGCGGTGCGCAGCTTGATATCAAGAACGCAAGTCTTAGCGCCGATATGCTCAGGGAGCAAAATCGGATTCAGTATTTCAAGGCCGACATATTCCTCATCTGGTAAATTTAAAATGCATTTTAGAAGACCTATTAAAGCATTCCTGTTTTCAACGAACAATTTCTTGAAAACAACGTCATTCATTGGGGACAGCAGCTTTTTTTCCATACGACAGGCTTCTTTTGTTGCGGTAAAAGTAATGCAGTTTCACCGATTTTTCAAGATATGGCAAGCTTTTTTGGCGGAGCCGCGCCCAATGCCGGTCAGCGCATCCGCCTTCCCTGCGCCGCAACCGCAGTCTGCGCTGTTTTCGGCGCCCACGCCGACACATGGCCCGCCGGTGACCCCCCGCAAGGCGGCAGCCCGTACACCACTTCCCCGGACTCTGCTGAAATTTTACGGCCGCATGAAAAAAAGGATGTCCGGACTTGACAGTGGTCGTAAACTTCGCTAAATGCCGACCTGACGACAGTAACCGCTTTTGAAAAAATCCCCGGATATGCGTATGATCTCGGCACGATTCTTGCACACACACACACACACACACACACACACACACACACACACACACACAGTTTAGCACATCTTCTTACTCCCCGGTCCAGCCTCAATCTACGCACACTTCCCCGTCGAAAACTCGCCGGGGTTTTTTGTGTTTCAGCCCTGCTTTCAGCGGCGCGTTTCGCCGCGCTTTCAGTAGTAATTTCAGCCGTATCTTTCCCTGCCTTCTCCGCAACATTTTTCACCGCACATTCCAGACCGTTCCGGGTTCAAGCCGGACGACTTTGTTGATGCAAGGGAGGACCGCGCCGTGATGATGGTACCCACCGCCAAGGCCAAAGGAATTTTGTCCGAATTGACCAAGC
The DNA here is from genome assembly GCA_031271265.1 of Desulfovibrio sp. Taxonomy (GTDB): domain Bacteria; phylum Desulfobacterota; class Desulfovibrionia; order Desulfovibrionales; family Desulfovibrionaceae; genus Frigididesulfovibrio. The sequence goes on from JAISWB010000035.1 coordinate 2,904, forward strand.
GCGCCTGCAAGGGCGAGCCGGTGTTCATCGAGCGCTACGGCAAACCCGTAGTCGCGCTGGTGCCGGCCTCGTCCGTGCAACGGGTCAAGCGCATAGGCATCCTTGCCGGGAAACTTCGGCTGCCCGACGACCTGGACGGACAAACCGGAGGTCCGGCCTGATGCGCGTGCTTCTGGACACCAACGTGCTGCTCCGCACGCTGGCCGGCGACCCTGCGGTTGAGAGCATTCGGGATATTTTGCTGGCCGAGGAAACAGAAATTTTTATCAGCGTAGTCTCTTGGTGGGATATCGCCGCGCGCATCGAAACCGGACGCCTGCAGGCCGACCTGAAAGAACTGCGCGAGGCCGCCGCGCAGAGCGGCTTTATAGAGCTTCCCCTGCGCGGCGCTCATGTCGTCGCTCTGGCCGGCTTGGCGTCGCCCGGCCTCAACGCCGCCTCCTTTGCCCTCATGCTCGCGGCCCAGGCTGAAGCAGAGCCGTTGCGCCTGATAAGCTCCGTCCCTCAACCGGCCGTCCGTTCCTCACTGTATCTGCGGGTGTAAAGACCGCCCCGCGCTCAAGGCTTGCCGCCAAGGAATGCATGCAGCATGTCCGACAGAATATTCCATAACCTTTTCGTGCTGGAGATGGCGAACAACCATTGGGGCGACCTCGACAGGGGTCTGAGAATCATCCGCGAGTACGGCGCCATAGTGCGCTACAACAACGTCAAAGCGGCAATCAAACTGCAAATCCGCGATGTGGAGACCTTCATCCATGCCGAGTTCCGCGGCAACGGCAGGTTGCGTTATATCAGCAAAACCGAGGCCACGCGTCTCACATACGAGCAGTACGCCGCACTGGTGAACGCCGTTAAAAATGTTTCCTGCATTCCCACGGCAACGGCCTTTGATGAAAAGTCCGTCGACGTCTGCGTCCGTCTGGGGCTTCCGCTTTTGAAAATTGCCAGTTCCGACGTCAATGACTGGCCGCTTATCGAAAAAATCGCGTCGACAAAGCTGCCGGTCATTATCTCCACAGGCGGAGCGTCGGAAAAGGATCTGGACGACATTATCCGCTATTTTGAAAACCGTAACATCCCTTCGGCGATCAATCATTGCGTTTCCCTGTACCCGAGCGAGAACGACCAGTTGGAACTGAACCAGATAGACTGGCTGCGGGAACGCTATCCCGGCCACGTCATCGGTTTTTCCACGCATGAATACAGGGACTGGGAGGCTTCCATGCACATTTCTTACGCCAAGGGCGCGAGAACATGGGAGCGGCATATAGACATTCCGTATGACGACGGCAAAACGGTTTCGCCGTACTGCTCGCTGCCGGAGCAAACGGACCGCTGGTTCAAGGCATGGCATACGGCGCGGGAGATGTGCGGCGGCTCAAGCGCCGAGCGGCGCATCTGCACGCGCCGGGAAATAACCTACCTGGACGAGCTGGTGCGCGGCATCCACGCCCGGCGCGACATCGAGGCCGGCTATGTGTTTTCCAACAGCACCTTCGCCTCCGATTTTTACCTGGCCATACCCCTGCGCAAGGGGCAACTGTCCTGCCGGGAAATCATCAACGGCGAAACTCTCGTGCAACCCATCAAGGCCGACGAGCCGCTGACCCTCGACCATATCGACGGCCCGTGCTCCCGCAACCCGGCCCTGCGGACCGTCATCATGGAGCGTGGCCTGTGAACGTACAGCCGGCCGCCGGGTTCCCCGGCGCGGGTTCCCGCACTTCCCTCGAGCATTGCCTGGAGATGTATAAAGGCCGCCGCGTTCTGCTCTCCGGACACACGGGTTTCAAGGGGAGTTGGCTGGCAATGTGGCTGGCCGGCCTGGGCGCCGACGTTCTCGGCCTGTCCCTGGACCCGCCGGGCACGCCCTCCATGTACGCGACCCTGCGCCTGAACGACCTTGTCGCGGAACGGCGTACGGATATCCGCGATTTTGCCGCCCTGCACGGCGTCATGCGTGACTTTGCCCCGGAAATAGTCCTGCATCTCGCGGCCCTTGCGCTGGTGCGGCCGTCCTATGCCGACCCCCTTGCTACCCTGAACACCAACGTCATGGGTACGGCCAATATTCTGGAAGCCTGCCGGCTTACGCCGTCCGTGCGCTCGGTCGTCATCGTTACCAGCGACAAATGCTACCGCAACAACGAATGGGTGTGGGGATACCGGGAAAACGACCCCATGGGCGGGCACGATCCGTACAGCGCAAGCAAGGGCTGCGCCGAGCTGGTCACCGCCTCGTTCATCGCGTCTTTTTTTCCGGCGGCGGAATACGGGCGGAAACACCACGTCGCCGTCGCCTCCGTGCGCGCCGGCAATGCCGTGGGCGGCGGGGACTGGGGCGAAGACCGGCTTGTGCCGGACTGCATGCGCGCCCTGCACGAAGGCAGGCCCGTCCGCATACGTTATCCGTCGGCCGTCCGGCCCTGGCAGCATGTGCTGGAATGCGCGGCGGGCTACCTGATGCTGGGCGCGGCCCTGCTGGAGTTCGGACCGCGTTTCGCCGGTCCCTGGAATCTTGCCCCCATCGACATGGGCGATATCTGGCCCGTGCAACGTCTGGTCGAGGAACTCTGCCGCCTCTGGGGCGGCGGAAGCTGTGAGACCGAGGGCGCGGAACAGCCGCATGAGGCGCACATGCTCTGCCTGGACTGCACCAAGGCCACGATTGAACTGGGCTGGCGGCCCCGCCTGCGCACGGCGCAGGCCCTGCGGGAAACGGCGGCCTGGTACCGCGCATGGTCCGACGACCCTTCCCCGGAACACATGCGCGACGTCACCCGGCGCCAGATCCGCGATTATATGCGGTCAAACGCGGACCCGGAGTCGTGAATCGTGCGGCGTACTCCGACAGTGGCGGCAATCGTGCTCAACTACGCGAATTTCCCGGATACCCTGGCTTGTGTGCTTTCCCTGACCGCTGCCGGCCCGGACTGGATAGTGGTTGTGGACAACGCGTCCCCCGACGATTCCCTTGACCGCCTGCGGGACTGGCTGTCCGCAGGGGAAACGGAACGCGGCGGGACGGGGCGTTTTTTCCGGCAGGCGCGGGAAGACGCGCCCGGTTGTTTCACTCCGCCTCCCGACCCCCGCGTCCGCGTCTTTCTGGTGTCGCGTTCCGTCAACGGGGGGTATGCGGCGGGCAACAACAGCGGCCTGCGTCTCGGCCTGGCGCTCGGCGCCGATGCCTTCTGGATTCTGAACAACGATACCGTGGTGACGCCCGGCGCGTGCGCCGCCGTGCGCGACAGGCTCTTTGCCGCTCCCCGGCCCGGCCTGTGCGGGGCGCTGCTGTGCGGCGATGCCGACAGGAATATTGTCCAGTGCCGGGGCGGCGGGCGCACCAACCCCCTGACCGCCCTCTCGACCATGAACGGCGCGGGTCTGACGCAGGCCGAAGCGCGGCGTACCCCGGCGCGCGACGTGGAAAAAGACCTGAATTTCATCGCCGGCGCCTGCGTCATGGCGAGCCGCACCTTTGTGGAAACGGTAGGGTTCATGGACGAGGGCTATTTTCTGTACTGCGAGGAACAGGATTGGGCCTACAGGGCAGCGGGGAAATTCGACCTTGTTTACGCCCCGGAGGCCGTCGTCTTCCACAAAGGAGGGCGCAGCACGGGCTGGAACGGGCAGGGTTTCAACCTCAAGGCGCTTTGCCGGCTGGCCCGCAGCCGCATACGCTGCACTATCCTGCATCATCCGCTGATGTTGCCGACGGTGCTGTTGTTCACCTGTTACGCCGCCCTGCGTACCGCGGCGCGTATTGCATTCGGCAGGGTTGCCGCCGTCCGCGGGGGCCGCGCATGAAAGCCTGCGCTCCCCGGCTGTCGCTCTGCATACCTACCTACAACCGGGCGCCTTTTCTCGAAAAAACCCTGCAAAGCATAGTAGGGCAGGCGCTTTTTCAGGAAACGAACCTCGTCGAAGTGGTCGTTTCCGACAACTGCTCCACGGACGGCACGGCAAGTACGGCGGCGGCTTTTCAGAATATGTTCCCTGAAAAAGTCCGCTGTGTGCGCACGGAGCAACTTGTCCACAGTTCACGCAACTTCGCGCGGGTTCTGGAGGCCGGCAGAGGAACCCTGCGTAAACTGCACAACGACGCCCTTTGCATACGCGACGGCTTTCTCGATACCTGTCTGCGCCTGACGGACAATAACGACGCCCGCAAGCCGCTGCTCTTTTTCCTGAACGGAACGATACCCTGCCCGGACGAACTCACATCATGCCGTGATTTGGACGCGTTCATCGGACATGTGTCCTTTTACACGACCTGGATAGGCGGTTTCTCTATCTGGAGTGAAGACGTGCCGCGTTATGCGGAAGTCTTCCGCCATGCGCCGCATCATTTCGCACAGACGGAAATTTTATTCTCCGCGCTTGCCGGCGGGCGCGAAGCCCTTGTCTATAATCCCAAGTTCGGCGACGAAGCCGTTGACGTGCCGAAACCGATTACCAAGCACTCACTGGAAACGATATATTTCGGCGAATACCTGCCGCTTCTGCGCGAACAGGCCGCCCAAGGGCGCATTACGGAAAAAACGGCGGAGCGCGAAATATATAGGTTTTGTTTCTTTTATTATATTCCGTATTATCATCGTATCAGTAAACGGCAATTTATAAAAACTTTTTATAAGGATTTTACATTTATTAAAAAGTATGTAAATGTTATCTTATATTATGTAATACACCTCTATTATATATTACTTTGTTTTATCTATCATTATATAAAACCACATGAATGCAAGCCATCGTTGCGCGCAGTCAGAAGATTATTATACAGGTAATGTGGTTATGATTTTTAGCTACAATAATGGCAATCAGGCAACGGCCTTTCAGCAAAAAAATGCAGAGGCGTATAGGAAAGCACTGGAAGAACTTCTTGAGATATTTATCATAACCTATAATCGAAAAAAGCAACTTGCGGCGACACTGCAAACGCTCTTTGCGGAAAAAAGTCCTGTGCGCGGCGTGCGGTTTACCATTCTGGACAACGCCTCGACTGATGGAACTGACGGCCTTTGTGAAGATTATGCTAAACGGTACTCAAATATCCGGCATATCCGGCATCCCAAAAATATCGGCGGCAACGCGAACATTTGCCGTGCCTTCGAGATGGCGGGCAAAGAATACGTTTGGGTTCTGGCGGACGATGACGGCTATAACTGGTCGCGCTGGCCGCAGATCGAAAATGCGATGCGCGAAGGATATGACGGCATTTTCACAACATTGCTGAATTTGAGTCGCGTTGTCGGTCCGGGGGCAGTACTCTATGAAAGCTGTTTTGTACCCGGTTGTATTTACCGTAC
>JAISWB010000041.1 GCA_031271265.1 Desulfovibrio sp.
CTTGCGGAAATCTCCTTCATCGAAGACCTCACCCATACCCTGCGCTTCGCATACTACAAAGGCACGAACAGTTCCGATGGTGTACGCCATGCACGCGAAAACGACGGCCCTGTATTCAAATACGGCAGCGATACCCTGTACCTGACGGACAAGGATCATGTGTTCGAAGTAAACTTCGACCACAGCTATGCGATTTACGAAAACCTCACCGCCGTTCTGGAACTCGGCTGGCTGCATCTGTCCGCCGACCGGGACACATGGCAGGATACGAGCGAGGATTACGGCTCAACCGGGCAGAACGCCTGGAAAGCCCAGTTGGCCTTACAGTTCAGCTTCTAGCGCTTACTTTTGCCGGTAAGCACCGGCAACACAGCGACAGCACTACAAACCCGGCCGGCCAGACAAGCTCGGCCGGGTTTTTGTTTCCGCTTTGGGGCAGCCGCAAATGCCGCGCCGCCGGGCGGTCCGGCAGTGTCATGCGGTTTGACAAAACCGTGGCGCCGTCATAGGAATTTTCATCAGACATTCCTTTTGTGGTTTGAAACATCTCCGGGAGGGAAGATGGCCCTGTATCTTGTTACCGGCGCGGCCGGCTTTATCGGCGCGGCCCTTGCCGCAGCTCTCGTTCGGGAAGGTCACGAGGTCGTGGGCGCGGACAACCTGAGTACGGGGTTCAGGGAGAATGTGCCGGCCGGAGTACGTTTTTTTTACGGCGACTGCGGTCTTCCCGACCTGTACAACGGGCTTCTGCCCGCGCGGCCGTATGACGCCGTGTTCCATGTAGCCGGGCAGAGCAGCGGGGAAATCAGTTTCGACGACCCCGTCTACGATCTGCGGGCCAACACGGCATCTACCCTGCGCCTGTTGCGTTTTGCCCTGGACAACGGCTGTACGCGCTTCATTTACGCCGGGAGCATGTCCGTCTACGGGGTTCAGCCGGATGCGCCGGTGCGCGAGGAAGCACCCTGTCGTCCGGAATCCTTTTACGGAGTAAGCAAACTGGCGAGCGAGCGTTATCTGCGGCTGCACGAGCAGTACGGCATGCGGTTCACCTCGCTGCGCCTCTTCAATGTTTACGGACCGGGCCAGAACATGGCCAACATGCGCCAGGGCATGGTCAGCATCTTTATGTCCATGATGCTTGAGAACGGATATATCCACGTCAAGGGCAGCCCCGACCGCTACCGCGATTTCGTCTACATAGACGATGTGGTGCGGGCGTTTACGGCCTGCCCGGAGCGCAGGGAGTCCGAAGGGCGCATACTGAATATCGGCGGAAGCGGCAGAGTGACCGTCGGCACCTTGGTGGACAAGCTTACGGCCCTGTCTCCGACGCCGGTGAGCGTCGAGTATGCCGGCGGTACGCCGGGCGACGTGTACGGCATTTACGCCGACATTTCCCTTGCCCGCGCGTGCCTGGGCTATGTACCCCAAGTGGGCCCGGATGAAGGGCTGGCCCGCATGTACGCCGCGCTTACGGCGCGGAGATCCGCCTGATGCGCCCGGAGGGCCGTCCGGGGGAACTTTTCGCGGCATTTTCGCGCATCAATGCGCGGGCCTTCAGGGACGACCGCCTCGTTTCCTGTCCGGTACTGTCCAAGTCCCCCGACAACGGTGACGTGTTGCGGCATTTTTTGGCACCGGGGCCGCGCAGGCCGCGCGGGCCGCTCTTCCTGCCCGTAACGGTATTACGCTACGCGGCCGCCAATGTCGGGCACCTGCTTTTCATGCTCTGCACGGCCCTGTTCATCCGCCTCCTGCATTTCCCGATGCCGGCGGCGCTGCGAACGCGGACGGGAAGCCGCTCCGCAAACGAAACGGCAAACGCCGACGGGGAGTTGCTGATTCTCGACACCTTCGCCGTGCTGCCTTCCCTGGCCCGTGAGGGAGCATACCGCGAGCTGTATCTCGTCGGACTTGAAGACGCCGTGCGCGCCGCGGGCCGCGAAACGCTGACCCTGTCCCGCCTTTACGGCAGCCGCGACCCGCGTGTACTGTGGAAAGCCCTCCGGGTACTTGCGCGCAAAGGCGACGCCCTGATCGAAGTACACCTGCTGACCTGCGGGGACTGGGCGCGGCTCGTGTTGCACATGCTGCTGTATCCCGTCTCCCTGGCGCGCCTTGTCCGTTCCTTGAACAAGCCGGAAGAGGAGTGCATCCGCGAAGCCCTGATCGACTGTGCCGGGCAGTGTGTGCTGATCGGGGAATCCAGGCGTCTGGCCGCCCGCCGCCTGGCTTTTCTGCTTTCATCGGAAAATTCCCTGCAAAGCCCGAATGCGACCGCCGCGCCAGCGCACCCGGCGCGCATCATCTCCTGGTACGAGAACCAGACGGTGAACAAGGCCTTTCAACGCGGCCTGGCGCAGGCGGAAAACGAAGGGGCGCGGCATGTCCGCGTGACGGGAGCGCAGCTTTTCATCTGGCCGGATAATCTGCTGAACAATCATGCGGATGACGTCGAGGCGGAACTCGGCCTTGTCCCGGATTGCGTACTGGTCAACGGCCCGTACTTTCTTCCGGCGCATTCCCGGCAAAACTATGCCGTGGGCCCTGCCCTGCGCTACGGGGACATTTTCAGGTCCGGCGTACACCGTGCAGGCGACGGGAACGCGGGCTGCGGCGCGGGCAACGACCCGCGTACCCCGCAGATATCCCGCGCCGCGTACGCAGGCAAGGGGCCGCGCTCCCGGCATACTTCCCCCGTTCTGGTTCTGCTTTCCTACCATCCAGAAGAAACCCGGCGCGTTCTGCGCCTGGTGCAACCGGCCGCAACGGATAACCCGGCCGCGTTTGCCTACCGCTTTCACCCGGCGACACGCATCGAGGACTTTGCCTCTCTTCTGCCTCCGGGGGCGCGCCTTGACCGCGGCCCCTTGCGTGAATCCCTGGATGCCGCCGGGGCCGTCATAGGCGCGGGATCCGGCGCACTGGTCGAGGCCGCTGCCGTGGGCATACCGGTCCTGGCCGTTGAAGACCCCTCGGGTATTCCAGGTTTGGGGCTCAACTACCTGCCGCCATACGGGAAAGGAGCACTGTGGGAAAGCGTCCGCAACCCGGAGGAGATCGCCCCGGCTCTGGCCGGGCTGCGCGCCCGCCTGACCGATCCGGAGCGTCCGGCCGAGGTGCGGGCTTTTCGTGACCTGCTTTTCTGCGAGCCGACCCCGGAGCGCATACGGGATAGTTTCAATCTCGGATGATGCCCGTCGTTATACCCCCTCGGCAAGGGCCTGCGACATAACAAGGCACAATATACGGCATATTCACCTGCTTCATGGGAGAGCAGAAAGCCCTTGGTCCGGGCTGCCGGTTTTTTTTGACCGTCGGCAAGAAATCTGATACCCCGCACAAAAAATCGGCAAACTCAAACCCGGACATTCCGCACCCGCCATGACCCACATACACAACCTGCTGCGCCGAGCTAAGGAGGATTTCCGCTCGGCCCGCGCCCGTCAGTGGATTGCCGGCCTCAAGGCCGATCTGTGTTCGCGTTGTTTTGCGGGTTTGCTGCTGATCTACCTTGTCGGCATAAGCGCTTTGCTTCGCGCCGATTATCTCTTTCTGGACGATTTGGGGCGCGCGATGACCGGCATGCGCGGCTGGGGGTCCGGCGGACGTCCGTTGTCCGACTTTTTTGCTTCCCTTTTTTATCTGAGCAGCCGCACCTTCGATGCCTCTCCCCTGACCCAGCTCACGGCGACAGGCATCCTGGCTCTGGTGTCCGTGCTGCTGCTCAAGGCTGTGCGCGTCAAGTTGTCATGGCCGTCGGTCCTTTGCGTTACGCCGGTCGGCTTGAGTCCGTATATTCTGGAAAATTTGTCTTTCAAATTCGATTCCCCGTATATGGCGGCGGCGCTGATTTTTGCCGTGTTGCCTCCGGCCTTGACCTTTCTGAAAAACAAAAGCGTGATTTTCTTTGTGTCCACGCTCTGCCTGTACTGCGCCTGCGTCTTGTATCACGCGGCCCTCGGCGCGTATGTCTGCATTGCGATCTGGCTGCTGCTTTCCGACCTGTCCTCGCGCAAGCCGCCGCGCGCTGCCCTGCGGCGGGCCTTAACGCTTGCGCCGCCCTTCGTCGTCGGCGTGGGCGCCTTTACAGTTGTGTCGAGCGCTCTGAACAGCCTGAGCAGTTTTCACTCCCGTATAGTCAATGCGCTGGCAATACCGTCCCTCTTCGATATGCCTGCGGTACTGGCCCGCAATATCGGAATCTACTTTGAGGTACTGTTCTACGACTGGAGTCCGAGTTGCTTCGGCTGGCTGCAGGCAGCGTGTTTCGCGCTTTTCGCCGTCCTGACGCTCATGCGCCTGCACCGGAACCGGCTCAAGGACAAGCGGCGGAGCGTGGGGGAGGGCGGATTTGCGCCGTTTCCGCGTCTTGCGGCGGTGCTGTTGCTGACGGCCTTCCTGCCTTTGAGCATTTTCGGCCTGCAGTTTTGCATGCAGAATCCGCTCTGGTGGCCGCGTTATTTTCAAAGTTTCGGTTTTCTGCCTGCCCTGTGCCTGCTCGGCATCCGCCGGACGGCGAAAAAAGGCTTGTGCGGCAAAGCGGTTACGGTGCTGTCGGCGCTTATGACCATGCAACTCGTGCTTTTCGCCGATGTCTACGGCAATCTTCTGGCCCGACAGCGAGAATGGGAATTTTTGCATTTTGCCCCGCTGTACACTGACCTGCGCAAGCTTGTCCGGGACGGTGACTGCAAAACCGTCATCTTCAAGGGAAGCATCGGGCACACGCCGCTTATGCGTACTCCGGCCTCAAAATTTCCGATTTTGCGCAAGCTGGTGCATATCTACGCGAGTGATGAATACAACGGCTATTGGAGCGGCAAGCAGTTGAGGATTTACGGAATCACCGTCAACCGTGTGACCGGAAATCCGCCTGCCTCCACCCTGAGGAGCGTCCGGACGGACAACGCCGCGTATACGATCGGGATAAGTCCGGAAGGGACGGCCGTTGTGACCTTTTTCCCGGTGGAAGAAATTCCGGCTCTGCCCGAAATATTGCGTTCAGATCCGGAGCGGCTTTGAATACCGGCCCGCGCCGGGACAGGAGGAACATCCGGCAATGACCGGTAAAACGCAACGTGTCGCTGTCGCCGCTGTCGCCGTTCTATTGGTGTGTACGGCCTGTTTCAATGTGTTCTACCGGCTGAACGACGGGATCATCGCCAGTTGGGACGAGGCGCGGCACGGCGTAAGCGCTCTGGAGATGATCGAAAGCGGCAATTATCTGGTCAACACCTATGGATACAAGCCTGATTATTTCAACGCCAAGCCGGTCTTGTCCTTTTATCCTGTTGTCGCAGGCTTCAAACTGTTTGGAAAGACACTGCTCGGCCTGCGTTTTTTTTCCGCCGTCGCCTTTCTGCTGACCGCTTCGGCCGTGGCGTTGTTTGCCCTGCGTTACCGGGGGCCGGCGTTCGGTCTGCTTGCCGTCGGCATTTTCATCACCTCCATACGCCTGATCACCCGGCACGGGGCCAGGACGGGCGATGCCGACGCCGTCTTCGTCGTGTTGTACGCCCTGTCCCTGTTCAGCGTTCTGGCGCCGGGCAAGGGCTTTCACCGGTACTTCATCGCCGCCTTCATCGCCGGTCTTGCCTTTCTGAGCAAAAGTTTCCATGTCGCTCATCTGGGAGTGAGCCTTGTCCTGCTCTTTCTGACGGACTACGGCGTGAATGCGCGTTCCCTGGGGCGCGGCGCGGTCTGCCTGGGGCTCGCCGCCCTTCCTGTCGGCGTGTGGGCATACCTGCGCATGGGGTACGACGGCACGGTCTTTTTTGAGCAGATGCTGTTCAACGACGTGGTGCGGCGTGTGTCCACGGTTATGGAAGGGCACAACGGAGGGGTGTATTACTATTTCATCAAGATACTGCAGAACTTTCCGGTCTGGCTCGGAGGGGCGGCTCTGTTGATCGGCGTGTCCCTGGGTTGCGCGCGTCCGTTTTCCTTAAAGGATTTGCCGGGAATGTTCCGGGTGCGCGGCGCGGTGTCGCGCAGGTTGTTGCTGGTCGTGATCGTGCCTTTCGTCATGCTCACATGCAGCACCTCCAAGCTGGACTGGTACCTGTACCCGGCCTTTCCGTTTCTTTCCATACTGCTCGCCGAGGCCGGCGTCTGCTTCGCCGGGCGGATACTGCGCGTTCACCCGGTCGTCCGGCCTTTGATCCTGCTCCTGCCTGTCCTCTGTTTTGCGGCTCAGGAAGTCGTGACGTTGCGCAACGTCGCATTTATGGCTGAAGAACGCGACAGGTCGCAGGAAATTATCCGGGAAACGGCGCAACGTGACCCTTCCGTGCCCGTGTACCTTTTTGTGGAAACAAAAAAGAACGGTTGGCGTCAGGCCCTGGTCATGGCGTCAAAAATGTATACTAGGAAAATGTATTTGCTGCCGGGAGGCAAAAAGGCCCACGATGCGTTTTCCGGAGGAGAAAAAGTGCTGATTTACGACAGGATGCAGGCCCCTCCGCAAGGCACATGACACACTTCATTTATTGAAACGCCTTGCAGCCGATGTGGTCGGTTATTGCGTTGCCGGACAGAGGGAGAAACGGAAAACTCCGGCGCTTCAGTTGATATAGACGCCGCCGTAAAGCCGCTGGTCATCCAGGGTTTTGCCGGTGCCGCGCACAACGGTAGTCAGGGGATCCGGATCAATAAGGATATTCAGGCCCGTGCTTTTGTGAATCAGCGTATCCAGGCCCTTGAGCAGGGCGCCGCCGCCCGCCAGCAGAATGCCGTTGTCCGCGATGTCCGCCGCCAGTTCCGGCGGGGTCTTCTCCAGGGCCTTGTGCACCGCCAGCAGTATGGCCCGCACCGGGTCGGTCAACGCCTCGCGCACATGGCCGTCCGTCACCCGCACCGAACGCGGCGTGCCGGAAACCATGTCCTTGCCGGACACCTCCACCACAAGTTGCTCCGGCAGCGGAAACGCCGACCCGACAGCCAGCTTGATGCGCTCGGACATGTTCTCGCCGATGAACAACTGGAATTCGTTCTGAAAATACCGCTGCACGGCTGTATTCATGGCGTCCCCTGCCACGCGGACCGATTCTGCATAGGCGATGGCCGAAAGGGAAATGACGGCGACTTCGGTCGTGCCGCCGCCTATGTCCACCACCATGTTGCCGAGAGGCATGTGGAACGGCAACCCGGCGCCGATGGCCGCGGCCATCGGTTCCTCCACAAGACGCACGTTATTGGCGCCCGCCTGCTGCGCGGACTCCACCACCGCCCGTTTTTCCACCTGGGTGATGCCCGTGGGGACGCAAATCACAATGTTCGGCCGGGCCAGACTGAAGCCGGCTATCACCTTTTTGATGAAAAAGGCGATCATCTGCCGCGTGACCTCAAAATCCGCGATGACGCCGTCGCGCATGGGACGTATGGCCTTGATGCTCTTGGGCGTGCGGCCGAGAAATTCCTTGGCTTCCCTGCCGACGGCCAGCACATGCCCGCGTTCCGCGTCCAGGGCCACAACGGACGGCTCGTTCAGCACTATGCCGTTCTGTCTGGTGTAGAGCAGGGTATTGGCGGTACCGAGATCCATCGCCAAGTCTTTGCTGAACATGTTGAAAAGTTTACGGAACATGCTGTAGTGCGCTCTCTGTTGTCGGGTTCCGCAGTCATTATCCGGGGGCAAAAATATCGCTTACCGTCAGCTCCGCAGCGCTCGGCGAAAACGTTTTTCCGCGTCGCTCACGCCGCCTTCGGCGGCGCGCCGGTCTATCGTCCGGCGCTTACCCGGAGTCCGGTAGAAATTCTCCGGGTATCATTGGGTTCCGCAAGTTCGTGCGCTCAGCGTGATTGCGCATACTATACGCAGGCCGCAGTATCTGCAAGGAAAAAGCGCAGGCGCGGCTCATTGCTGCGGTGTGTCGCCTCCGGCGTCGGGCAAAGCGCGTTCCGTCTCCCGGTGCAGGTCGCGCAGGCGGCTTTTGATGAACAGGTTCTCCAGAAAAAGCGCCATATGCTCGGCCGCCATGCGTATGAAATCCTGCATGGCGCCGCCGACGCGCAACGGCGTCTCGTGGGCCAGGCACAGAACTCCGCGCGTTCTCCTCTGAATGACCAGCGGCAGGGCCGACACGGTTCGGAACTGCGGCAGCCCGGCCTCCCGGCCCAGGAGCGGCGTTTCGGACAATCCGTCCGCGCCGTTGCCGTGCAGGGGCGTGCCGTTGCGGAACACCCAGCCCACAACCCCGCTGCTCATGGGAAACTGCGGCGATTGTCCGCCCGGCCGCAGCAACCGGTCGCTGTTTTCGCCCTCGACGCTGTAGTTTTTCCCGTCCGGGCCGCGCGTACACAGCAGGGCATAGGAAAATCCCGTCAACCCGGACATGAGTTCCAGGTACCGGCGCAGAAACTCCGCCCAGCGGGAATGGCGTTTGCGCAAATCATACACGGCGCGCAAGCCGGCATAGCAACGCAGTATCTGCCTGTTTTCCACACTGTCGTCAACGGTTTTACCCAGGCGGGCGACAAGGTCGGCGAAGAGGTGCAGCATTTTCTGGTCCTGCTCGGAAAAGGAATACTGGCGCTTGCTGTCCACGCACAGCGCGCCTTCCGCGTCCGGCAGGGCGCAGCCCATGAAGGCCTTGATATGCTGCTCTTCGTTCCCGGCGTAATACCCGAGACGGTTTTTGCGGCGGTCGAAGTTGGCGACCAGAAGCGGTTCCCGGTTGCGCAGTATCCAGCCCGCCAGCCCCATGCCTTCGCGGATCTCGGCGGAAAAATCCAGGCTGTTGCCCAGGCTGAAACCGGACGCCGCGTAATAAACGCGGCCTCCCTCGGCGGACGCTTCATCCGCGGGCAGGAAAAGGACCGCTGAATAGGCGTTCAGCACACTGCACAGTATGCCCAAAAGGCGGTCGTAACAGGAAAGCGCACCCGCCGCCCCGGCTTCGTCCCTGAAATTTTCCGGCACCGTCTTGCCCCCGTGTGCGGTAATGACGCACAATGACAATACTGTGTTGCGATACTCTTGTCCACCACAGGCGCGTACTATGCGCGGCGCAGGCGATGCGCAGGCCGGCGCCGGCGCAAAGCGGACCTCACCGGGCTTTGCGGCCGGGGGCGGCTGCCGTCATGCCTGCGCCCGTGCATCGCGGGCTTCACTTCCGGACGGCCAAAATTCCGGCCAGGGCGGCAGTAACCGTCTGGGCAAGCAGCAGGGCCGCGACCATCCGCGCCGGGGGAAAATACAGGCGCAGGGACAGAGGCGGGAAGTTCAGCGCATCGCCGAGCCGATCCTGGAGCAGGAAGAGCAGCGCCAGGGAACACAGCCCGCCCGCCAGCCCCAGGGCCGCGCTTCCCGCCGCCAGAGGCAGGCGTATATACCAGTTGCAGGCCCCGACCAACTGCAGGATTTCGATTTCGTGTTCCTTGGCGCGCACGGCCAGACGCACGGTATTGCCCACGCTCAACGCCGGCACCAGCAACAGCAGCACTGCGGCGGGCCACAGCATATAGTCGCCGGCCCGTTTCCAGGCCCGTGCGAGTTCGTCCTGCAGCGGCGCGGCCGTCACGCGCGCTACTCCGTGCTGGGAGCGGAAATAGGTCAGGGTTTCCTCAAACCAGCGCTCCGGGTCGGGGCCGGTCGGGCTCAGGGCCACCAACGCCGTGGCGGGCAGGGGACTGTTGACCGCCAGAAAAGGAAAGGCCTTGTCCAGATCTCCCCCGGCGCGTCCTATGCGCCGGCCGAGTTCCTCAAGGGCCTGCTCCGGGGTATAGGTCCTGACGGACCGGAAACCGGGCAGATGCACATATTCCTGCCATTGCCGGCGCACAACTTCCATGTTCATGCCTTCGCGCCAGTATATTTGAAAGATGCTTTCGCTCCGCGCCGCGCTGAGCCGGATATCCAGAGTGGTCAGGAGCATCAAAAACAACCCGGCCAGGAACGAGGTCAGGGTGACGGCGCACAGGGCGCCCGCCGTGCCCGCCGGGTCCAGGGCCAAATCGGCGATGCCCCGCCCGATGAGACGCAGGACGGTGCGCTTCATCGCCGGTGCCGTGGGAGATCGGGAAGCAGATCCTCGTCCGCGGACAAACGTCCGCCCGCCGGCAGGCGGTCGTGCGGCGGCAGGCGGTCATCCCGGGCGTCCGGCCCGGCCCGGGCGGGCCGTCCGGACCGGTATGCGCTGTCGTCCGGATACAGCCCCCCGGACGGGTATGCGCGGGTATTCGGGAAGGCAACGCCGACCGGGTGCGCGCGGGCGGTCCGGCCCGCGAGATCTCCGGCGTCGGCGCGGCTTGTCCCGTCTGCGAATACGCCGGCGCCGGGCCAGTCGGCCGCCGTGATGCGGCCCTGTTCCAAGCGCATGGAATAGGCGCCGGGATGCCGGCGCATCAGGTCCTCGCTGTGCGTCGCGAACAGCACGGTCGCCCCGTAGGCCTGAAATTGCTTGAAGAGTTCCATAAGCCGGTAGGCAAGCTCCTGGTCCAGGTTGCCGGTCGGTTCGTCGGCCAGCAGCACTTTGGGGTTGACCACAAAGGCCCTGGCAATGGCCACGCGTTGCTGTTCACCTCCGGAAAGCTCGCCGCATTTGAGGCGGATGCGGTCCTGCAGACCCAGAGCGCGGCTGACGGCCATTACGCGCCGCTCAATGTGTTTGGGGGCCAGACCGCGGATCTCCAGGGGGAGGGCGATGTTCTGCTCCACGCTGCGCCGCGGCAGGATTTTGAAATCCTGAAAGACCACGCCCACCTGCCTGCGCAGCAGGGGGACGCGGGAGGCCGGCAGTCTGCTCAGGTTGATGCCGGCGACGGCGGCCTCGCCCGCCTGCAGGGGCAGGGCCGCGTACAGGATGCGCAGCAGCGTGGTTTTTCCCGCTCCGGACGGCCCGGACAGAAAGACGAAATCGCCCTTTTCCAGGAAAAAGCTCACATCCTTCAGCACGGGTTCGGCGCCGAAGCTGTGGGAGAGACGGCGCACGCGGATCATTTACGGCAGCACCTCGATGAAGTAGGCGCGTTCCGGGTCCAGGTATCTGCGGGCCAGTTCACGCAGGTCTTCGGCCGTCAGGGCGGCGCTCCGCTCCACCAGTTTACGGGCGTAATCGGGCTGCAAATGCAGGGAAACCAGGGACGCCGCCTCGGCCCCGCGCGAGTCCAGGCTTTGCCGGCCCCGGTAATAGTCTCCGGCCATGAGATTTTTGCCGCGCGCAATCTCGGCCTCGGGCAGGGGCTTGTCGCGCAGCTCCGCAACGATGTTGCGGAAGCCTTCGCGGCAACGCTCCAAGGTGTCCGGCCCGGTGCCGATGTAGAAGATCAATGCCCCGGTTTTTTCCGCTTTCCAACCCATGGCCGTGACCGTGTACCCCAGGCCCTGCGCGTCGCGCAGGTCGCGGAACAGCAGCCCGCTCTGCCCGCTCAGGATGTTCTCCAGCAACTCCAGCCCGGCCTCGTCCTCGGCGCCGCGCCCGGAAGTGGGGAAGACCATGAACAAGTGCGCCTGCCTGCGCTCCGGCAAGCGCAGGACAAGGGTCTTTTCCGCGCCCCAGACGGGGTCCGGAACGCTGTGTTCCTCGGCCGCCGGCACGGGGAGTTTTTGCGCGGCGGCGATGACAGCCGCGCGGTCGAAGGTGCCGCAGACCGACAGCGTCCAGGGCCGCAGGGTCTGTTTGCGCCAGAATTCCCTGGCGTCCTTGGCCTTGAACGTTGCGATGCGTTCCTTCTCACCCAACTGCAGCCGGCCGTAGGGATGGTTTTTGAAAAAAAACGGGAACATGCGGCGAAAGGCCAGCCCCGTCGGCATATCTTCGCGCATGACGACGGCGGCGATCTGGTTTTCGCGCACCCGCGCCGCCTCGTCCTCCTTCATGGACGGGGTGACCAGGGTATCCGAGAGCAGGCCGAGCATGTCTTCCGTAAAGCGCGCCGGGCTTTCCAGGTGCAGGGAAAAGCTGCGGCGTCCGCTTGAGGCGGAAAAGGTCGCCGCCCGGTCGGCGAGGAAATCTTCCACTTCCACGGCGCTCAGGCGCTTGGTGCCTTTGGTCAGCAGCCCGGCGGCAAAGGCCGCGAGCCCCTGATCCTTTTCGTCCGGCAGGGCGTCGCCGCCGCTGAACAGCATGTTGACGGCCGCGTAGGGCATGGTCCGGTCGGGGATCAGCACCAGGGTGCGCCCTTTGCCCAGATCCAGGACTTCCGTTGCGCCGGAAGCCGCCTGCTCTGCCGCGGCACCTTTTTTCGCCGCCTTGGCCGGGGCAGGCCAGACGCTTTTCAGGGCGGCGGCCAGGCGGTTTTTCCAGGCTTCGACGCGCCCTGCCGGGTTTTCTGCGGTGTTTTTGCCCGACAGGCTGCTTTCTGATTTACCGGCTTGGTCGCTTTCGGGTTTTCCGGCCGGGCCGCTTTCGGGCAGGAGCAGGGCCGCGCGCAACAGCTCCGGGTTCAGGAATTCGCGTGCCGCTTCCGTCAGCAGGGCCGGGGTCGTTTCGCGCAAGGCGCGCAGGTAGTTGGCCTCGCCTTGCTCTCCCCTGTCGAAAAAGGTGAAATAGCCGAGCTTGGAGGCGTAGCCGCCCAAGGTTTCCCGCGAGCGGTAGAGGTCGTCCTCAAGGTTCAGCACGGCCCGCGCCAGTTCTTCGTTGGTAAAGCCGTTTTTTCCGGTCGCGGCCAGTTCGCGGCACAGTTCTTTCCAGAAGCGTTCCAGCTTGTCCTCGTCGAGAACGGCGCGGAGGTACAGCATACCCAGGCGTTCAAAGCTGTAGGCGGCGACCGAAACGGCGTCCGCGAGGCGTTTTTCGTATTTCAACAGTCTGGGCAGACGGGATCCGGCATCACCGCCCAGGATGTGGGCCAGCACGTCCAGGCGCGGGGAACGCGCATCACCCATGCCCGGCGCGGGCAGGGCCAGAGAGAGGTGGACCTTGTTCCAGGGGCCTTCTTCCAGGGTGATGCCGAAGGGCGGGGGCGGGGTTGCGCGGACCGGCGCCGGCGGCGTGACGCCGCGGGTATTGCCCAGTCCGCCGAAAAGCTTGTCCGCTTCGGCAAAGGCCTCGTCGGCGTCCACGTCCCCGCAGAGTACCAGGAGCATGGATTGAGGTTGATACAGCCTGTCTATATAGGCGCGTATTTTTTCCGCACTCAGGGCGCGCACCGTTGTTTCGAAGCCGATGATCGGCCGTTCGTAGGGCGTGTCGCGCAGGGCTTCCTGCTGAGTCATGCGGAACAGGCGCCTGCCGGGGTCGTCTTCGCCGCGCTTGAGTTCCGCAATGACCACGTCTTTTTCCGCCTCAAGTTCCGCGGGGTCCAGCGAGGGGTGGAAGGCCATGTCCAAGAGTACGTCCAGGCCGGTTTTCCAGTGTTCGCGGGTCATATCCGTGATATAGACCGTATAGTCGAAGCTGGTGGCCGCGTTGAGGTAGCCTCCGTTTTTTTCCACGTCCGCGGCGGCCTGTCCGCGCGGGCGTTTTTCCGTGCCCTTGAAGACCATGTGCTCCAGCATGTGGCTGATGCCCGCCTCTTCGGGTTGTTCGTAGGCTGAGCCGGCGTGCACGTAAAGGCGCATGGACACCAGAGGGAAGCGCCGGTCCGGCAGCACCAGCACCGTCAGGCCGTTGGCCAAACGGCGCAGGGGACGCCCTTCTTTGGTGAAGGCGTCCTCTGCCGGACTCTCCGCTCCCGCTGCAGGCGCGGCAGGACGCGCCTCGTCGGGCAGGGGCGGTTGCTGTGCCGCCGCCGGAATCGCCGCGCATACAGTCATAAGCAACCCCGAGATAAGGTGGAGGAATAAACGCATAGCCGCTCCGTTCGGATATCGGGCGCGCCCGGCTCTGCCCGGCGCGGTCCGGAGGTTACGCGGGGGCGCGGCCCCCCGCGTGAGTACATGGGCATCGGTCGGAACACACCCTGTTCCTGCCCGCCCGCTTGGCGGCATAGAGGAAAGCGTCCGCCTCGGCGATGAATTCCCGCAATCCGGTGCCTTCCGCAGGTGTACATGAAGCAACGCCGATACTGACGGTCACGGCGGTCGCCGCTTCGGCGCCGGTCATGGGAACGCGTTCGGCCTCCACGGTCTTGCGGATGCCTTCGGCGATACGGCAGGCGCCCTGCAGCTCGGTATCCGGGAGGATGACTCCGAATTCCTCGCCGCCCAGCCGGGCGGCGAGATCGCCCGGCCGCCTGGCCGCGTCCAGGAAAATTTTCGCGGCGGCCTTGAGCATTTCGTCCCCTTGCAGATGTCCGTAGGTATCGTTGTAGCGCTTGAAGTTGTCAATATCCATCATCAAAAAGGAGATGGGTTTTTTTTCCCGGACGGCGCGCCGCCACTCCTTGTCCATGTGCGCGTCAAAGCTGCGCCGGTTGGGAATATCGGTCAAGGCGTCGATAAAGCCGAGTTTTTCAATCATGCGCATCTGCCGCACAATTTGAATCTGGGTCTTTACCCTCGCCTTCACCACGGCGTTTCTCAAGGGTTTTTCAAGGTAATCAGCCGCGCCGAGCCGCAGGCCGTACTCCACGGTGTTTTCGTCCTCGGGGTCGGCCGTGATGATGAAGGGAACAGCCCGTCCGCCGGCCCTGTCTTTGAACAACACCTGAATATCGCGGATCCTGTCGCCGAGCAGGCCGGCATCCAGCAGGACAAGATCCGGCCGGCCCTCGGAAAAGTGCGGCAGGGCCTCGGCAACGGAGTGTGCCGCAAGAACTTCGTACTCCGGGGCCAGCAGGCGATGCAGTTGCGCGCGAACGGCTTCATCGTCGTCCACGATCAGGACGATATAGGCTCGACCGAGTTCCATCTTCCGGCAATCCTCAACGGAACCCTGCCGGACAAGGCAACGCAGGGCAATACAAAAATCATCGGAACTCGGAAATGCTCTCCGAAGCGGGTCATAAAGCATTCAGAACGACTTCGCCCGGCCGCAACGCCGTCAGGACCCGGAAGGCTCCTGCACCTCGACCGCGGAGCGATATCCGGATGCGGCGGCGGCGCAATGTCGTCAGGACTCGGAAGTGTCTTCCGCCGCCGGGGCCGCCGGTTTTTTCCCCTCGCTGAGGGAGATGACCGCGGGTTTGCGCGTGAATTCGATCAGGGCCAGGGGTGCGGCATCACCCCTGCGCGGCACGGGCAGCTTGACAACGCGCGTGTACCCGCCGCCCCCGGCGTTGAACAGGGGACCGAAATCGTCAAATAGTCTCTGCACCAGCCGGTGATCTCCGAGTACCCGGTAGGCCTGCCGGCGGGCATGCAGGTCGTTTTTCAGAGCCAGGGTAATCAGCGGCTCAACAACGCCGCGCAAATCCTTGGCCTTGGCCTCGGTGGTGGTAATGCGGCTGCTTATGATCAGCGCCTTGGCCAGATTACGGAGAAGGGCCTTGCGGTGGGCAGGGTTTCTGCCGAGCTTGCGTCCGGACTTTCTATGCCTCATTTTGCTGCTTCCTTAGCCATTCCTGGTATTTCTTCTCGAAGTTGTCCACTTTCATGTCGAAATCAAGGCCCAAGTCCGCCAGCACTCTTTTGATTTCGTCGAGCGATTTCTTGCCGAAGTTCTTGGTCTTGAGCATGTCGTTTTCGTGGCGCTGGACGATTTCCCCGACCAGCACGATATTGGCCGACTTCAGGCAATTGGTGGCGCGCACGGAAAGTTCGAGTTCGTCAATGGACTTGAAAAGGTTCTCGTTCACTTCTCCGCCGCCGGCACCGTCGGCCGGGGTTTCCCCGGAAATGCGCTCGTCGAAATTGATGAAGACCGTGAGTTGATCCTTCAAAATCTTGGCGCTGTAAGCAAGGGCGTCATCGGGACTGAGCGAGCCGTCCGTCCAGACTTCCAGGATAAGGCGGTCGTAGTCGGTCATCTGGCCGACGCGGGCCTGCTCCACGGTATAGGAAACCTTGCGCACGGGCGCGTAGCCGGCATCCAGGGCGATGAGACCGATTTCCTCGGCGATGCCCTCGTGCATTTCGGCAGGCACATACCCTTTTCCCATCCGGGCTTCCAGTTCAAACTCCACTTCGACGGGATCGGTAATGGTGAACAGGTGCTGTTCCGGATTGAGAACAACGATGTGATGCGTGCATTCCAGATTCGCCGCGGTTACCGGCCCGACCTTCGCGGCCTTGAGAAAGACACGCTGGGCCTCGTCCGTGCCCATGGCCATGCGGACCTGCTTGATGTTCAGGATGATGTCCGTCACGTCTTCCAGCACGCCGGGTATGGTGGTGAACTCATGCTGCACCCCGCGGATCTTCACGGCGACAAAGGCCGCTCCCTGCAGGGAGGAAAGCAGAATGCGCCGCAAGGCGTTGCCTATGGTGGTGCCGTAGCCGCGCTCCAGAGGTTCGCAGACGAAACGCCCGTACATGGCATCCGACGGGTCTCCCGTCCGCGTAACCTGCTCGGGTTTGACCAGTTCCGACCAGTTGCGCGAATTGATCATCCTCTCGCCTTGTTTAAAAATCATATGCGTCCCCGCCGGCCGGGATACGGCCTTTACTTGGAGTAAAGTTCGACAATAAGGTCTTCATTGATCGGGGTCTGAATATCGTCCCGTTGAGGAAGGGCCTTGACCGTGCCGCGAAACGCCGTGCCGTCGATTTCGAGCCAGCCCGGCAGCCCTCTGCGGGCTATGGCCTGGATCGCATTGATCGGCAACGCCGTCTTGCGCTTTTTTTCCGGCACTTCGAGCACATCGCCGGACCTGACCAGTATGGACGGGATGTTCACGTTGCGCCCGTTGAGAGTGAACAGGCCGTGGCGCACGAGCTGCCGCGCCTGTTGGCGCGAGGAGGCGAAGCCCAGGCGGTACACGACGTTGTCCAGACGACGCTCAAGGCAGATGAGCAGGTTGTGGCCGGTGATGCCCTTGGCCATGTCGGCCTTGGTAAAATAGGTATGGAACTGGCGTTCCAGCACCCCGTAAATGCGGCGCACTTTCTGCTTTTCGCGCAGTTGCAGGGCATAGTCGGAAATTTTCTTGCGCGCTCTGCCGTGCTGCCCGGGGGCATAGGGCCGGCGGTCGAAAGCGCATTTTTCCGTATGGCAACGGTCGCCCTTGATCATCAGCTTGACCCCTTCGCGGCGGCACAGGCGGCACTTGGAATCGTTATACTTGGCCAAGGTCTTCCTCCTTGTTCTGTTTGCACAAAGCAACGTCGCCGGCGCGGGAGCGCAATGCCGTCGCTTCCGGCGCGGCCCCGCCGCACCTTCCGGAATGCCGGGCGCGGCGACGCGGCAACCTGTCCCGCACTGCCCTTGCCGTACCCGCAGGTCGGCGCCGGTGCGGCGGAATCGGCATTATACGCGGCGGCGTTTGGGCGGACGGCAGCCGTTGTGGGGTATGGGAGTAACATCCCTGATGAACGCCACTTTGAACCCGGCGTTGTTGACGGCGCGCATGGCCGACTCGCGGCCCGACCCCGGACCGAGCACATAGATGCCGACGGTGCGCATACCGTGTTCCTGCGCCTTGCGGGCCGCCTGTTCGGCCGCGACCTGCGCGGCGAAGGGCGTGGATTTGCGCGAACCCTTGAACCCCGCCTGCCCGGCGCTGGCCCAGGATATCGCGTTGCCCCTGGTGTCGGTGAAGGTGATTATCGTATTGTTGAAGGATGCCTGGATATGCGCAAGTCCCACAGGCACGTTCTTCTTTTCTTTCTTTTTGACGGTGCGTCTGGCTTTGGCCATGGCTGACTCTCAAGCTGTCGGTTGTTGTGTTCGGCGCAACGGCGTCCGGGGTACTCAAGCCGTTGCCTTACGGAACCGGCAGCGGCGATGCCCGACAGCGGGAGCCGCGCCGGAACGCGTCTATTTTTTCTTCGGCGCGGCGCCGCGGCGCGGTCCCTTACGGGTGCGCGCGTTGGTGTGCGTGCGCTGGCCCCTGGCGGGCAAGCCCTTTCTGTGGCGCAGGCCGCGGTAGCAGCCTATGTCCATGAGGCGCTTGATGCTCGCCCCTACCTCGCGGCGCAGGTCGCCTTCCACCTTGTGGTGCTGCTCGATCTCCTTGCGGATTTCGTTGACTTCCTCCGCCGAAAGATCGTCGATGCCCCGCGCCCAGTTCACGCCGGTGCGGTCGAGTATCTTCAGGGCGGAGGCCCGCCCTATGCCGTAAATATAGGTGAGCGCTATATCGGCGCGCTTGCCGCGCGGCAAATCCACTCCGGCGATTCTGGCCATATCCTGTGCTCCCGAGCGCCTAGCCCTGGCGCTGCTTATGCCTGGGGTTTTCGCAAATGACGCGCAAAATGCCGCAACGCCGGATTATCTTGCACTTAGGGCACATTCTCTTGACTGAAGGTCTGACTTTCACGGCATACTCCGGTATAGACGCCTCAACGGCGCCGGTTGACACAGGTCCGAACCGAAATAAATATCCCTTCGGCCGTATCTTGTCAAGTAAAACAGGGTACCCCGGCCACCCGGCAAAAGCGCGGCCGTCCGCTTCAGGCCGCCGGCAGACTCAGGATTTCCGGTCCGTGCGGCAGAACGGCCACGCTGTGCTCGCAATGCGCCGCCGGTTTGCGGTCCTTGGTCACGGCCGTCCAGTTGTCGGACAGCACCTCGACTTCCCAGGTGCCCATGGCCAGCATCGGTTCTATGGCCAGCACCATGCCCGCTTTCAGAGGCAGAGGCAGGGAAAGGGGCGAGGTAAAATTGGGTATTTCCGGTTTTTCGTGCAGGCTCCTGCCCACGCCGTGGCCGACGAAGCGCCGGATCACCGCATAACCGTGCCCTTCGGCGTGCTTCTGCACCGCCGCGCAGATATCGCGCAGGGTATTGCCGGGTTTGGCCTCGGCCACGCCTGCCGCCAGACTTTCCTCCGTAACCCGGATCAGCCTCGCTATGTCCCCGGACACCTCGCCGACCCCGACCGTGCGCGCGCAGTCGCTGAAAAAACCCTCGAAAACCACCCCGAAATCTATGCTTACCAGGTCTCCCTCGACAAGCTTGCGCGTTTCGGAAGGAAAGCCGTGTACCACGACCTCGTTGATCGAGCAGCACAGGGCAAAGGGATACCCGCAATACCCCTGAAAGGCGGGACGTACTTTCCAGGACCGGCACATATCCTGTGCTATTTCCTCGAAGCGCATGGTGGGCACGCCCGGCCTGACGGCAGCGCACACGGCATCCAGTATGTTGCGCCCGATGCGGTTCGCCTCACGCATCACTGCGATTTCATTGTCGTTTTTGAGAAAAATCCCACGAAACTTCTTCACTGACCGTACCGGCCCTTGATCTTGGCCTTGCCCAACAGACCTTCATACTGGCGTGAAATCATGTACGAATTTACCTGGCTCATGAAGTCCATGGCCACGCCGACGACGATGAGCACGCTGGTGCCCCCGAAATAGAAGGGCAGGTTCAGGTACTGCATCAAAAACTGCGGCAGCAGGCAGACCAGGCTGATATATAGGGCGCCCCACAAGGTAATGCGCGTCAACACGCCGTCGATGTATTCCCTGGTTTTGTCGCCGGGCCGGATGCCGGGGACGAAGCCGCCCTGTTTTTTCAGGTTTTCCGCGATATCCTTGGGGTCGAAGATGATCGCCGTGTAAAAATAGCAGAAGAAGATGATCAGCCCGACATACAGGACATTGTACAACACTGTCGAAGGCGAGAACCATCCGGAAAAGTTCCGGAGTATGGGGTTTTGCGACAGATCGGCGATGGTGGCCGGGAAGACGAGCAGGGAACCGGCGAAAATGGGCGGAATGACGCCTGCGGTGTTCAGGCGCAGAGGCAGATGCGTGCTCTGCCCGCCGTACATGCGCCGGCCCTGTTGTCGCTTGGCGTAATGCACCGGGATGCGGCGCTGCGCGCGTTCCACGAAAACCACGGCGAACATGACGCCGAGCATGAGCACCCCGACGACCGGCAGCAGGATGTAGGGTATGCCGTCCCCGGCCAGGGAGTATGTCTGGATCAGGGCCGTGGGAATGCCGGCCACGATGCCGGCGAAGATGATCAGCGAGATGCCGTTGCCTATGCCCCTGGACGTCATCTGCTCGCCTATCCACATGAGCAGTATGGTACCCGCGGTCACGGTGATGACGGTCACGAAGCGGAACACGGCGCCGGGGACGGGCACCATGGCCGCGCCGTTCGGGCTCTGCATGCCTTCGAGCATAAAGGCCAGCCCGAGGCCCTGGATCACGGTGATCAGCACGGTGGCGTAGCGCGTGTACTGGGTGATCTTTTTACGTCCCGCCGCGCCTTCCTCCTTGGCCATGCGCTTGAGGTCGGGGCTCAGCACCTGCATGAGCTGCATGATGATGGAAGCCGAGATATAGGGCATGACCCCGAGAGTGAAGATGGAAACGTGGCGCAGACCGCCGCCGGAAAACATGTCGAACACGCCGAACAGCGTGCCCCTGGCCTGCTCGAAAAAAGCGGCCATGGCGGCGGCGTTCACACCCGGCATGGGCACATGGATGCCCACGCGGTAGGCGAGCAGGAGCAGGAAGGTCCAGCCCAGCTTGCGCCACAGTTCCGGCATGTGCGCCATGTTTTGAATGCCGCGGACGGACACGGCCTAGCCTTTCGCCCCGGCCGGAGCGGCTTTGAACCTGTTGAAGCCGGGCTTGCGTTCCGTTTTCTCTTCCAGCGCCCTTGCAACGCCGCCCGCGGCGGCGATCTTCTGCAGGGCCGAGGCACTGAAGGTATGCGCTTCGATGCCGAGGGGCGCGGACAGTTCGCCGTCGCCCAGCACCTTGACCGGGCTGCCCGCGGCGGCCAGACCGCGCGCATAGATGTCCTCCAGGCTTATTTCCGACGCGCCTTCAAAGCGCGCGGCCAGATCCGCAAGGTTGACCACGCTGTAGCGGTTGCGGAAGGGATGATTCTTGAAGCCGCGCTTGGGCAGCCGGCGTTGCAGCGGCATCTGCCCGCCTTCAAAGCCGGCCCGCACCCCGCCGCCGGAACGGGCGTTCTGGCCCTTGTTGCCCTTGCCCGCCGTACAGCCCCAGCCGGACCCGGAACCGCGTCCGACCCGCTTGCGCGCCTTGCGTTCCTCGGGAAAGGGGTACAGATCATGGAGTTCCATTATTCCACCACCTTGAGCATGTGCCGCACCAGAGCAATCATGCCGCGCGCGGACGCATCGTCCTTGAGTTCCTTTTCCTGGTGCATGCGGCGCAACCCGAGGGCGGCCAGTATTTTACGCTGCTTGGGGGTACCGCGGATACCGCTGCGGATAAGTTTGACCTTGAGCACGGCGAACACCTACTTGCGCGGGGTAGAGAGTTTTTTCCCGCGCATTTCGCCGACGTCGTCGGCGCCGCGCAAGGAAGCCAGACCCTGCACCGTGGCCCGCAGCACGTTGTGCGGGTTGTTGGTGCCGATGGCCTTGGACAGCACGTCGGAAATGCCGACAGCCTCCATAACGGCGCGCACCGCCCCGCCCGCGATAATGCCCGTACCGCGCGACGCCGGTTTGAGCATCACCCGGCCGGCGCCGTAGGTGCCGAGTACTTCATAGGGCAGGGTGCCTTCGACAAGGGGCACCCGGATCATGGATTTCTTGGCCCGTTCCGTGGCCTTGCGCAACGCTTCCGGCACTTCCTGGGCCTTGCCGAGCCCGAAGCCGACGGAGCCTCTTCCGTCGCCGACCACCACCAGAGCGGAGAAGGAAAATCTGCGGCCGCCCTTGACCACCTTCGCAACGCGGTTCAGAGAAACAACTTTCTCGACCACTACGACTTCGTTCTGTTCCATGTGCTGCCTTACCGGATTAAAATTCCAGGCCCGCTGCGCGCGCCCCGTCGGCCACGGCCTTGATGCGCCCGTGGTACAGATAACCGTTGCGGTCGAAGACGACACGCGCAATGTTCTTTTCCCCGGCCAGCCGGGCAATTTCCCTGCCTACCAGTTCTCCCCCGGCCCTTGTGCAGCGGGCGTCCTCGACGCCGTTCCGGCGCAGGGTCAGGGTGGACGCCGCAGCCAGAGTGCTGCCCGGCCCGTCGTCCACAAGCTGGGCGTAGATATGCAGATTGGAGCGGAAAACGACAAGACGCGGACGCTCGGCCGTTCCGGAAATTTTTTTGCGGATGCGGACCTTGCGCTTCCTGCGCGCCGTTTCTTTGGAAACAACAGCCATTGCTCACCTGCCTATTTCTTGCTGCCGGACTTTCCGACCTTGCGGCGGACCACTTCGTTCTCGTAACGAATGCCCTTGCCTTTGTATGGTTCGGGCTTGCGCAGGCGCCGGATGCGCGCCGCAAGTTCGCCGACCTGTTCCTTGCTGATGCCGGAAAGCGTGAGTTTCTGCCCTTCGACCTTGGCCTCAATGCCCTCGGGCAGATCCACCGGCACGGGATGGGAAAAACCGAGGGCCAGTTCCACCGTCCGGCCTTTGACCGCAACCCTGTAACCAACGCCGATGACCTCCAGGGTTTTGGAAAACCCCTTGTCCACGCCTTCAACGCAGTTCGCAAGCAGGGTGCGGCGCAGCCCGTGCCGTGCGCGCGCCGTGCGCGAATCGTCCTTGCGCGCGATCAGCACCTCGCCGTCCCGAAACTCATAGCTCAGGTATTCGTCCATCGGGGTTTCCAGGCTGCCTTTCGGACCCCGGACCCGGATGACGCCGTCCTGCGGCGTGACTTCGACGCCTTTGGGCAGGGGAACCGGTTTTTTTCCTATTCTGGACATTTTCGCATCCCTACCATATTTCACACAAAAGTTCGCCCCCGACGCGCCGTTCGGCGGCGCTCGCTCCGTCGAGCACGCCTTGCGACGTGGACACGATGCAGATGCCGAGGCCGTTCTGTACGCGGGGAATCCCGGAAGAGCCGACGTAAACGCGCCGGCCCGGCTTGCTTATCCGCTTGAGGCCGCGGATGGCGGGTTTGCCTCCGTAATGCTTGAGAGCTATGACGATGTTTCCGTCTTCCTCACGGACTCCGTCGACGTAACCTTCCTGCTTCAGGATGCCGGCAAGGGCCCTTTTCATCTTCGAGCCGGGCACACTCACTTCCTTATGCAGGGCCAAGTGCGCGTTGCGGATACGCGTCAGCATATCGGCAATGGGATCGGTCAACATGCAACACTCCTTGAAAACAGCCGCTTACCAGCTTGATTTGCGCACGCCGGGAAGCTCGCCGCGCAACGACATGTTTCTGAAACAAATGCGGCAAAGCCCGAATTTGCGCATGTATGCGCGCGGCCGACCGCAAATCGGGCACCTGTTGTAGCCGCGGGAACTGAACTTGGGCCTGCGCGCGGCTTTCACCTCAAGGGATGTACGGGACAAGGCATGTTCTCCTTATTCGCTTTGCACGGTAAAACTGCTTCCGGGCGGTTTCGCGCGGCTCATTTTCTGA
This sequence comes from Desulfovibrio sp., assembly GCA_031271265.1. Taxonomy (GTDB): domain Bacteria; phylum Desulfobacterota; class Desulfovibrionia; order Desulfovibrionales; family Desulfovibrionaceae; genus Frigididesulfovibrio. The sequence continues at coordinate 23,255 of JAISWB010000041.1, forward strand.
AAGGCATCCCCAATTGTTCCAGAAGCTGTTTGCCTTCCTTGTCTGAAGCCGCGGTGGTGACAATGGTGATGTTCATTCCCTTGGGGTTGTCCACACGGTCTATCTCCAGCTCCGGAAAAATGGTGTGTTCCTTGATGCCCAGGGTAAAGTTGCCGCGGCCGTCAAAGCCCCTGTCCGGAATGCCGCGGAAGTCGCGTACGCGGGGCAGGGCGAAATTGAGCAGCTTGTCGAGAAAATCCCACATCTTGGGCCCGCGCAGGGTGACGCGGCAGCCGATGGGCATGCCTTCGCGCAGCTTGAAAGCGGCTATGGATTTGCGGGCGCGGGTGACGATGGCCTTCTGCCCGGCTATGGCCGTGAGTTCCGCCACTGCTTCTTCCATCAGCTTGTTGTTCTGGGAAGCGGCGCCCAGGCCTATGTTCAGGGCAACCTTCTCTATGCCGGGGATCTGCATCACGCTCTTGTAACCGAATTCTTTCTGCAGTCCCGGCGCTATCCTGTCGCGGTATTCTTTTTCAAGGCGCGTCATTTTTTCTTACCACCCTGAGCCAGTATTTCGTTGCATTTTTTGCAGAAGCGCACCCGTTTGCGTTCGCTTTTGCCGTCCCTGGTCTCCTCCAGGTAGCGGTAGCCCACGCGCGTAGTGTTGTTGCAGACCGGGCACCGAAGCATGACATTGGACACGTGCAGGGGCATTTCCTTCTCAATGCGGCCGCCGGCCTGCTGAACCTGGGGATTCGGCTTGATGTGGCGCACGGCGATATTCACTTTTTCCACCAGAACGCGGTCTTTTTTGTGCAATACTTTGAGGACTCGGCCGACTTTGCCTTTGTCCCTGCCGGCGACGACCTGCACCACGTCGTCCGTATGGATGCGGAATTGTTTCATGGCGGCGCTCCTATAACACCTCGGGGGCCAGGGAGACGATTTTCATAAAATTTTTGGCGCGCAGTTCGCGGGCCACGGGCCCGAAGATGCGCGTGCCTATGGGTTCGCCTTGCTTGGTCAGCAATACGGCGGCGTTGGTGTCGAATTTGATGTAGGAACCGTCCATACGGCGCAGTTCCTTGGCGGTGCGCACCACCACGGCCTGCATGACTTCCCCTTTCTTCACCTTGCTGTGCGGCATGGCATCCTTGACCGAAACCACGATGATGTCTCCGACCGATGCGTAGCGGCGTTTGGAGCCGCCCAGTACCTTGATGCAGGCAACGCTTTTCGCGCCCGAATTGTCGGCGACTTCCAGGGAAGATTCAACCTGTATCATGAACGGGACTCCTTAATGCCGGTTTACCGTTACAACCGTATTCGCGCAATGCCGCGCGGAGTTACACGGCCTTTTCCAGAACGGAAACAAGGTGCCAGCGCTTGTTGCGGGACAGGGGGCGATATTCGATGATTTTCACCTTGTCGCCCATGCCGCATGCGTTGTCGGGGTCATGCGCCGTGAATTTTTTGTGCCGGCGAATGAATTTTTTCAGCAAGGGGTGGCGGACCAAGGTCTCGACGCGCACGACGATGGTCTTGTCGTTTTTGTTGCTGACCACCGTGCCCACCAGGGAGCGGCCCTTTTTGTGTTCAAGATGCGCGTTCATCGTGCGACACCGTTTCCTTTTGCCTGATGATCGTCAGTATGCGGGCGATGCGCCTGCGCAGCCGGCCGGGTTGCGCGGTATCTTCCAGTTGTCCCGTTGCCCTGCGGAAGCGCAGGCGGAAAAGTTCCTTGCGCGCATCGCTCAGGCGCGTCTGCAGTTCCCCGTCGCTCAGTTTTTCAAACTCGCGCGCGGCGCGCCCGGCGACTTTTTTGCGGGCAAGGTCGATGCTGAGGTTGCAGCGCTTGGCTTCGCGCGCAACGGCGTGCCCTTTGCCGGGGGTGCGGACGGGACCGCGGACCTTGTTTGCGGCGCGCCAGGCTTCGCGTTTTTTGCTTTTGTGCGGCGCCCTGCTCATGCGAAGCCCTCCCTGGCGACAATACGCGTCTTGACGGGCAGCTTGTGCGCCGCGCGGGTCAGCGCCTCGCGTGCCAGTTCAAGGGATACGCCCTTCAATTCGTAGAGGACGCGTCCGGGCTTCACGGCCGCGTACCAGCCCGCCTGCGCGCCTTTACCCTTGCCCATGCGCACTTCAAGCGGCTTCGAGGTGTAGGAGCGGTCCGGGAAAACGCGGATCCAGACCTTGCCGCCGCGTCGGATGTGGCGCATCATGGCGATGCGCGCGGCTTCTATCTGCTGGCTGGTCAGCTTGCCGTGTTCCAGGGCCTTCAGGCCGACGTCGCCGAAGGCCACGTCCGCCCCGCGCGTGGCGGGGCCTTTGATGCGGCCTTTCTGCAGCTTGCGGAACTTGGTTCTTTTGGGACTAAGCATTGCCGAATACCTCGTGGTCCAGTATTTCCCCCTTGAAGACCCAGACCTTGACGCCGATGATGCCGTAGGTGGTTTTGGCCTCGGCATATCCGTAATCAATGTCCGCCCGCAGCGTCTGCAGGGGCACGCGCCCGTCGCGATACCACTCGCTGCGGGCGATTTCCGCGCCGGCCAGCCGGCCGGCGCAGCCGATTTTTATACCTTCGGCCCCGAATTTGCGGGCCATGGAAACCGTGCGCTTCATGGCGCGGCGGAAGGCCACGCGCCGCTCAAGCTGCTGCGCCACACCCTCGGCAACAAGCTGGGCTTCTATTTCCGGGCGGCGGATTTCATTCACTTCTATGGTGAAGTCGCGTCCGAAGCGTTTGCGCAAATCCATGCGCAGCTTTTCTATTTCCACGCCCTTGCGCCCGATCACGATGCCGGGACGCGCCGTGGAGAGGATAAGCCGCGCCTTGTCGCCCGGCCGCTCTATTTCTATGCGCGCCAGCCCCGAGGCGTACAGGAGCTTTTTTACATACTCGCGGATCTTGTGATCTTCCAGCACGTAGGCCGGATACTCCTTTTTGCTGTACCAGCGGGACTGCCAGTTCTTGTTGTAACCGAGCCTGAAACCGAAGGGATTGACTTTCTGACCCATGATGACGTTCCTAGTACTCGGCAAGAATGACGGTTATATGGCTGGTGCGTTTCTTTATGGACGTCGCACGCCCTTGCGCGCGCGGCATGAAACGCTTCCAGCTCGGTCCTTCGTCGATGATGATGCGCCGGACCACCAGCGTGTCCGGGTCGAGGGACGTTTCGGCCGCGCTGTTGGCCAGGGCCGAATACATGACCTTGCGCAGTATGCCTGCGGCTTTCTGCGGCATGAAGCGCAGGATGTCCAGCGCCCTCGACGCCTCCAGGCCGATCACGTTCGCGGCCGTCAGCCTGGCCTTGCGCGGTGAAAGACGCACGGCTTTCAATGTTGCACTGACTTGCATACCGTCAACCTACTTTTTGGCTGCCTTGGCCTTCCGGTCGCCGGAATGGCCGTGAAAGACGCGCGTGGCGGAAAATTCCCCGAGTTTGTGGCCGACCATGTTTTCCGTGACGAACACGGGTATGAATTTCCTGCCGTTGTGCACGGCAAAGGTCAGTCCCACCATTTCGGGCAGCACGGTGGAACGGCGCGACCAGGTCTTGATCACGCGGCGGTCGTTGCCGGCATTGGCGGTTTCGACCTTGCGCAGCAGGTGGCCGTCGATGAACGGCCCTTTTTTCAGCGATCTCGGCATCTCGGCACTCCAGACTTACTTCCGGCGATTGATGATGAGCTTGGACGAGGATTTTTTGCGGTCGCGCGTTTTGTATCCCTTGGTAGGCACGCCCCAGGGGCTGACCGGGTGCCGGCCGCCCGAGCTTCTGCCTTCGCCCCCGCCGAGGGGGTGGTCCACGGGATTCATGGCCACGCCGCGGACCTTGGGCCGGCGGCCCAGCAGGCGGTTGCGGCCCGCTTTGCCGAGGGAAATGTTTTCATGCTGGATGTTGCCCACCTGGCCTACGGAGGCATACCCGGCCGAGAGCACCTTGCGCACTTCGCCCGAGGGCATGCGCAGGGTGACGTATTTGCCTTCCCTGGCCACGACCTGAGCGTAGGTGCCGGCGCTGCGGCAGAACACGCCGCCGCGGCCGGGGTGCAGTTCTATGTTGTGGACCAGGGTTCCCACGGGGATTTTCACCAGGGGAAGGGCGTTGCCCGGCTTGATGTCCGCGCCCGTTCCGGCGACGACGGCATCGCCGACGTTCAGGCCGACCGGGGCGATGATGTAGCGTTTTTCCCCGTCCGCGTAGCGCAGCAGGGCAATGCGCGCCGAGCGGTTGGGGTCGTACTCGATGCTCGCCACGGTCGCCGCGATGTCCGTCTTGTCGCGCCTGAAGTCTATGATGCGGTACAGACGCTTGTGCCCGCCCCCGCGCCTGCGGCTGGTGATGCGCCCATTGTTGTTCCTTCCCGCCTTTTTGCGCAGACCGACGGTCAGTGACTTTTCCGGCCGCGCGGCGTTTATTTCCTCAAAATCGGAAACGGTTTGAAAGCGCCTGCCCGGCGAGGTCGGTTTCAAAGTGCGTATGGCCATTTCACACTCCCTCGAAAAACTCTATCTTGTCGCCCGGCGACAGGGTCACATAGGCCTTTTTGCTGCCGGGGACGCGACCCTTGCGGCGCGAGCGCCCGCGGGTAAACACGCGGTCCAGGGGTTTTTTCACCACGATGTTCACCGCCTTGACCGTGACCGAAAAGGCTTCTTCAACCGCTTTTTTCACCTGGAGCTTGTCGGCGTCGCGGTGTACATAAAAGGCCACCTGCCCGGCTTTTTCCTTGAGGAAGGTGCCTTTTTCGGAAATGAGCGGTTTGATGAGAATCTGCGTGTACTCCATGACCGGCTTCCTTATTCCGCGCCTGCCGTGTCCGCGTCGTCCGCGCGGGGCGCGAGACGCGCGGTGATCGTTTCCAGGACGCTTTCCAGCAGTATGAGCCTTCTGTGGCGGAGCACTTCGTAGGCATTGAGCCGCTCGGGGGGCAACACGGTAATGCCGGGCACGTTGCGCGCCGAGAGCGCCAGACTGTGGGCCTCGGCCGGGGCGACCAGCAGGGATTTTTCCAGGTTGAGGGCTTTTTGCACCGCGACGAAATGTTTGGTCCGGGCTTCGGGCAGAACGATGTCCCTGAGCACCGTAAGGCGTTGCGCGGCGAGGCGGGAGGAAAGGGCCATGCGCAGGGCCAGACGCCGGACTTTCTTGTTCACCTTGAAGCCGTAGTCGCGCGGCGTGGGGCCGAAGGCAACGGCGCCGCCGGTCCAGACGGGCGAGATGTTGGAACCGGAACGGGCGCGCCCGGTGCCTTTCTGCCTCCACGGCTTGTTGCCGCCGCCCTTCATGCGTGCGCGGTTCAGAGTGGAGTGGCAGCCCGAGCGGAGGGCGGCGCGGTATGCGCGCACGACCAGATTGAGGATCTCGGGCCTTGCCTGCACCTCAAAGACTTCCGCGGCCAGGGAAACGCTCCCGGCTTCGTTGTTTTCCTGATCAAAAATCGTTACCTGCGCCATGACGCTGTCCTCTGCTGAGATGTCACGCCTGTACCGTCGTAACAGGTGTGAGGATCGCAAAGCATAAAAGGTGGTTTTGGCTTTGCCCGCGTCGCCTGCGGCTGCCCGCGTCGCCTGCGGCTGCGCGCGCCCCTTGCGGGTCGCGGTTGTTGCCGCCTGTCGCGACACTACTGCCTGCGCACCAGAACCAGGCCGTTTTTGGGACCGGGCACCGGTCCTCCGACAAGGATCACGTTGTCTTCGGGACGGACGGCAACGATCTTCACGTTTTTTACCGTCACCTGCCGGTTGCCCATGCGGCCTGCCATTTTTTTACCTTTCCAGACCTTGGAAGGCTCGGTATTGTTGCCGATGCCGCCGGCGTTCCTGTGGACTTTTTCCGCGCCGTGCGACGCGCAGGCGCCCCGGAAATTCCAGCGTTTCATCACGCCCGCCGTGCCTTTGCCTATGCTCCGGCCCGTCACCCTGACCAGATCGCCGGCCGAGAATATCGAAACGTCCACATTGTCCCCGATGTTCAGTCCGGCCGGGCCGTCCAGGCGCATTTCCCGAAGGCTGCGGAAGAAGCCCGCGCCCGCCTTGCCGAAATGGCCAGCCAGGGGTTTGCCGACCAGCTTTTCCCGAATCGCGCCGAAGGCGAGCTGCACGGCGGTGTAGCCGTCCTTTTCCGTATTCTTGACCTGGATGACGGGGCAGGGGCCGGCCTCAATGACCGTCACGGCGACCGCCGAGCCGTCGCTCGCGAAGATGCGCGTCATGCCCAGCTTTTTGCCTAAAATTCCCGATGCTGCAGCCACGGCGGCCTCCCTACAGCTTGATTTCCACGTCCACGCCGGCGGGCAGGGACAATCTGCCGAGGGCGTCGACGGTTTGCTGCGTGGGTTCAAGGATGTCCACCAGCCGTTTATGTATGCGCATTTCGAACTGTTCGCGCGATTTTTTGTCCACATGCACGCTGCGGTTCACCGTATATTTATGGATGCCGGTAGGCAGCGGGATGGGGCCGGCCACGCCGGCGCCGGTATTACGGGCCGTATCCACGATTTCGGCAACCGCCTTGTCGAGGATGCGGTAGTCGTACGCCTTGAGCTTGATTCTGATCCGGTCGCTGCTGACTGTCGTCATCGCCTTACTCCGTCATATAAAGAAAAAACCGGCTCCAAACGACGGTTTTCCTTCAGGATGTCGCCTGCATTCGCCGGCTGAACCGGCGTGCGGTTCACGGTGATTTGCAGGCTCCGCAGGCAGGGCCTGCGCGCATGTTCGGCCCTGGAGCCGGAGCCGGACATCGGACACTGAAAAAGCCGGCAAGCCTGCAAATGTCAACCCCGGTCGGCGAAGGTACGACCGGGAGCACCAAAGGCGAAATCCATCCGCCTCCCGCTTTGCCGATTGCGGACACGTTGCGGCAACGGCCGTTCGGCAGCGCGAACGGTGCCTATACACCGCCGCATTTCGGCGGTCAAGATTTTTTCTTCGTTTGCCGTAAAAAAAATCGCCGGTCCGCGCCCGGCCGCCCGGCCCGCGACACACCTACCTCGCCGCTGTTGACAAGCCCGTGCCGCGCGTATACCACTAAGAAAACTGAGCGCCGGCCGAAAGGTTCCCGTCTATAAGGATAATCAGGGCGCCGGCCGAGAGGTTTCCGCATGCAGAAGATCGGCCTTTACGATCCGCAGCGCGAGCATGACGCCTGCGGGGTGGGGTTTGTCTGCCGTCTTAACGGCGAAGCCGACCACGATATCATATCCATGGGCATAGAAGCCCTGCGCAACCTGACGCACCGCGGCGCGGCGGGGGCGGATGCGGATTCCGGCGACGGCGCGGGCATCCTTTTCCGGATACCCGACGCCTTTTTGCGTAAGCACCTGGACTGCGAACTGCCTCCCGAAGGCCGCTACGGCCTGGGCACGGCTTTTTTGCCCCGCGACGATGCCGGCGCGGCCCGTTGCCGGAAACTCGCGGAAATGACGGCCACGGCCGAAGGCCGGCGCATAGCCGCATGGCGCGCCGTGCCCGTCGACCCCTCCGTTCTGGGCGAAACTGCGCGGGCAAGCAGGCCTGCCGTCATGCAGTTCGTCGTGACCGGCGGCCCGGCCGACGACCCGGACGCCCTTGAGCGCAGCCTCTATGTGCTGCGCAAATGTATCGAACGCGCGGCCGCCCGCGACGGCTTCGCCCCCGACGACTTTTACCTCGCGAGCCTCTCCGCGCGCACGGTCGTCTACAAAGGCATGATGCTGGCGGGCCAGATGCCCGGCTTCTACCCGGATCTGGCCGACGCAAGCGTCGTCTCGCCCTTCGTCGTCATGCACCAGCGCTACAGCACCAACACCTTCCCCTCCTGGCGTCTGGCCCACCCCTTCCGCTGCCTGGCCCACAACGGCGAAATCAATACCATACGCGGCAACCGCAACTGGCTGACGGCGCGGGAACCGGGTCTTTCCTCGCCCCTGTTCGGCCGGGACATAGAAAAACTGTTTCCGCTCATCGACGCCGACGCCAGCGATTCCGCGAATCTGGACAACGCCCTGGAACTGCTCATGCGCGGCGGGCGCGACCCCGACCACGCCATGGCCATGCTCATTCCCCAGGCCTGGGGCGACAAGTACCCCATGGGCCCGGACCTGCGCGGCTTTTTCGAGTTTCATGCCGGTCTCATGGAACCCTGGGACGGCCCGGCCGCCGTGGTGTTCACCGACGGTTTCCGGGTGGGGGCATGCCTGGACCGCAACGGCCTGCGCCCGGCCCGCTATGTCCGGACCGACGACGGCCTGCTGGTGCTGGCTTCTGAAGCCGGCGTGCTGGATATCCCCCCGGAGCGGGTGGTGATGAAGGGAGCCCTGCGTCCCGGCCAGATGCTCCTGGCCGACCTCGTGTCCGACCGGCTGATTGAAAACGTGGAACTGAAAGGACGTCTGGCCCGGCGGCAGCCCTACCGCCGCTGGGTGCAGGAAAACCGCGTGGACATCCCCGGTTTTTTCACCGTGGACACCGAGTTCACGCAGAGCGTGCGCGGTCTGGCCTTCCTGCAAAGCCTTTTCGGCTACGACCGTGACGATCCGGACATACTTCTCGGACCCATGGCCGAAAAAGGCGTGGAACCCGTCGGCTCCATGGGCGCGGACATTCCCCTTTCCGTGCTGGACAGGCGTCCCCGCTCCCTGTTTTCCTATTTTCGCCAGCAGTTCGCGCAAATCACCAATCCGCCCATAGACCCGATCCGCGAAGCTCTGGTCATGTCCCAGATGACCTTTATCGGTTACCTGCCCAATATTCTGGCCGAAGAACCGCGCCAGGCCCACCTGATCAAGCTGCGTTACCCCGTGTTGTCCAACGGCGATTTGCGCCGTTTGCGCGAACAGCACACGGAGGGCTTCGCCTGCCGTACCGTGGAAAGCCTGTTCAGCCCCGACCCCGGCAAAAAAACCGGTCTGGCTCTGGCCGACGCCCTGAGCCGCCTGGAGCGGGAATGCGCCGAGGCCGTGCGCGAAGGCGCGGGCATCATTGTGCTTTCCGACCGCAAGGCCGATGCCGCCCATCCGCCCGTGCCCGCCATGCTGGCCGCAGCCGCCGCGACCCGCGCCCTGCGCGAAAGCGGCAGCGTGCGCGTCGGCCTCATCTGCGAAAGCGGCGAAGCCCGCGAAGGCACGCACATGGCCATGCTGCTCGGACTCGGCGCGTCCGCGGTCAACCCCTGGCTGGCCTTTGAAAGCGTCGGCACCATGGCCGCGCGCGGCGCCCTGCCGGGACTGACGCCCGCCGGGGCCGTCGAAAACTACGTCAATGCCCTGTGCGCCGCCCTGCGCAAAATCATATCGAAAATGGGCATCTCCACCCTGCGCAGTTATCGGGGGGCCTGCATCTTTGAGGCCGTGGGACTGGGCGAAGCCCTGGTCAACGCCTATTTCCCCTTTGTTTCCTCGCGCGTCGGCGGCGTGGGACTGGACCATATCGAGCGCGACGCCCTGCGCAGGCGCGACGCCGCCCTTGAGATACAGGACAGGGAAGGGGGCGCGCCCCCGGCCTTCGATGCGCCCGGCGGCGACGACCCTGCCCCGGACAGGCCGGAAAACGTCCTGCCCGTCGGCGGCGCCTATCGCTACCGCCGCGACGGCGAAGGGCACCTCTGGACCCCCGAGAGCATAACCCTGCTCCAACGCGCCGTGCGCACCGACGACCGCGAAGCCTACAAGGCCTACGCCGCCCTGATAAACTCCCCCCCCGGACAACCCTTTACCCTGCGTCACCTGCTGCGCTTCGTCCCCGACCCCGCCCGTCCCCCTTTGCACGTGGACGAAGTGGAACCCGTGGAGGACATCATGCGCCGCTTCGTGACCGGGGCCATGTCCTTCGGCTCTCTGTCCAAGGAAGCGCACGAAACCATGGCTCTGGCCATGAACAGCATCGGCGCGCGCTCCAACAGCGGCGAAGGCGGCGAAGACAGCGCCCGCTATAAGCCTCTGCCCGACGGCCGCTCGGTGCGTTCCGCAATCAAACAGGTGGCCAGCGGACGCTTCGGCGTTACCCTGGAATATCTGGTCAATGCCGACGAACTGCAAATCAAGATCGCCCAGGGGGCCAAGCCCGGCGAAGGCGGGCATCTGCCGGGGCACAAGGTGAACGGCGAGATAGCCAGAGTGCGCAATTCCACGCCGGGCGTCAGCCTGATTTCCCCGCCGCCGCACCACGACATCTATTCCATAGAAGACATCGCCCAGCTCATTTACGACCTGCGCCAGGCCAACGACACCGCACGGGTTTCCGTCAAACTGGTTTCCGAAACCGGCGTGGGCACCATAGCCGCAGGCGCGGCCAAAGGCATGGCCGACACCGTCCTTATCTCCGGTTTCGACGGCGGCACGGGGGCCGCCCCCCTGTCCTCGATCATGTACGCCGGCTGTCCCTGGGAAATCGGGCTGTCCGAAACGCAGCAAACCCTTGTGCTCAACAATCTGCGCGGCAGGGTCCGCCTGCAGGTGGACGGACAGCTCAAGACCGGGCGCGACGTGGCCGTCGCCTGCCTGCTCGGCGCCGACGAATTCGGTTTTGCCACGGCCGTGCTGGTGAGCATGGGCTGCATCATGATGCGCAAATGCCACACCAACGGCTGTCCGGTCGGCGTGGCCACCCAGGACCCGGCCATGCGCGCCCGCTTCGCCGGCAAACCTGAACACGTGATCGCCTTCTTTCGCTTTGTAGCCTCGGAAGTGCGGGAAATCGCGGCCGAACTCGGTTTCAGAAATCTGGCCGACATGACCGGCCGCGTGGAACGCCTGCGGCTCCAGGCGGACCCCGACCTGCCCTGGACCCGGCACCTTGATTTTTCCGATTTGCTGCGCGGCACCGGCTCGGACGTCCTGCGCTGCACCCGCCCGCTCCACGCCGTCGCGCCCGCGGGCAAAGGGCTCGACGACGAAATTTTGTCCATGCCGGACGCGACGTTCAGCGAAGGAACCCGCCTGGAGCTGACGCGCGCCGTACACAACACCGACCGCACCGTGGGCGCCAAGATTTCCTCGCGCATCGTCCGTGCGCACGGCGCGGCCGGGCTGCCCGACGACAGCGTCGTGCTGAACCTGGAAGGCTCGGCCGGACAATCCTTCGGGGCCTTTGCCGCCAGGGGGCTGACCCTGCGTCTGCGCGGAGAGGCCAACGACTACATGGGCAAAGGGCTTTCCGGCGGACGCATCATCATCACCCTGCCGGAAAACGTAGCGCCCTCCTTTGCGTCCCACCGCAACATTATCGCGGGCAACGTCGCCCTGTACGGCGCAACAAGCGGCGAACTGTTCCTGCGCGGGCGGGCGGGCGAACGCTTCGCCGTGCGCAACAGCGGAGCCGTTGCCGTGGTTGAAGGCGTCGGCGACCACGGCTGCGAATACATGACCGGCGGGCTGGTCGCCGTACTCGGCCTGACCGGGGTCAATTTCGCCGCCGGCATGTCCGGCGGACTGGCCTACGTCTACGACCTGGACGGACTTTTCGACAGCCGCTGCAACCTGGAAATGGTGGACCTGGACCTGCTTTCCCCCTCCGACGAAGCGAACCTGCGCACCCTCGTCGAACGCCACGCCGCCTATACGGGCAGCCCGCGGGCGCGGGACCTGCTCAACGACTGGCACACGGAAAAAGGGCGCTTCGTCAAGGTCTTCCCCATGGAATACCGCAGAGTGCTGGGCGAAATGTCGCAGGCCGACGCCGCCACGCCGCGCAGGGAAGCCGGCCCGGTTTAATACCGCGCCGTGCTTGAGTTTTTTATGCCCCCGGTGGCCGGGGCGCTGCCCCGGACCTCGGCGGGACTCTGTCCCGAACCTCGCCGGGACTCTGTCCCGGACCTTGCCGGGGCTCTGCCCCGGACCTTGCCGGGGGGAATGATTCCCCCCGGACCCCCTCAGCCGTCCCTCACTACGTTCGGGACGGTGAGGTAAAATGTTCGGCCTTGCGCCTGCTCAGGCCGATGCCCCGCATTAGGTGACTTGCTGAAATACCGATCGGCAAGCTCCCTGGAAGGAGAGGTTTCACCCCATAAAGGAAATTCTGATGAGCAGCTATAGGCCGATCCTGGAACGCGTATACGACTTCAAGCCTGTGGAACTGCCGCCGTTGCGGGAGGAACTGGAACGGGAACTGCGGCGTTGCCGGGACTGCGGCGTGCCCTTTTGCCATGCCTCGGGTTGTCCCCTGCTCAACGCGGTGCCGGAAATCAACGCCGCCGTCCTGGGCGGACGCCTGCGCACCGCCCTCGGCGTACTCCTGGCCACCTCGCCTTTTCCCGAATTTACCGCCCGCGTCTGCCCCGCCCTGTGCGAAGGCTCCTGCGTGCAGGGACTGCACGGTACGCCGGTCCCCTGCCGGCAGATTGAATACGCGGTGATTGAAGGCGGTTTTGCCGCGGGTCTTGTCCATGCCCATCTCCCGGCGCAACGGACCGGGCTGCGGGCGGCCGTGGTCGGCTCCGGCCCCGCCGGTCTGGCCGCGGCCCGGCGCCTGAACCACGCCGGGGCCACGGTCACGGTCTACGAAAAAAACGCCCGGCCCGGCGGCTTTCTGCGTTACGGCATACCTGATTTCAAACTCGAAAAGAGCGTGGTTGACCGCCGCATCCGCCTGCTGCAGGAAGAAGGCATCGTCTTCGAATGCGGGGTGGAGGCCGGGGTGGATATTTCCAGCCGGCTGCTTGGCGAACGGCACGATGTGCTGATCCTGGCCGCGGGTACAGGCAAAAAACGCGACCTGCCCGTACCCGGCCGCAATGCGGCAGGCGTCCACTTCGCCGTGGATTACCTGACCGCGCAGAACAGGCTGAACGGAGGGGAAATCGCAAGCCTGCCGGCAGACTGTGATGCCGCGGGCAAACGGGTGCTGGTCATCGGCGGGGGCGACACCGGCTCGGACTGCATGGGCACGGCCTGGCGACAGGGCGCGCTTTCGGTCTGCCAGACGGAAATCATGCCCAGGCCGCCCGAAGGCCGCGCGCCGGAAAATCCCTGGCCGCAGTGGCCGCGCGTTTTGCGGACCTCCAGCAGCCACGAGGAGGGAGGCGAACGGCGCTGGAACATCGGCACGCTTTCCTTTTCAACCGCGCCCGGCGAAGGTGACGACCGGGAACGCGTTTGCGCGGCGAACTGCGCGGAAGTGTCCTGGCAAAGCGGAGCCCCGGTTCCCGTGCCCGGTACGGAATTTTCGTTGCCCGCCGACCTCGTGCTGCTGGCCATGGGGTTTACGGGGGCGGAAGACGGCGCGCTGACGCAGGCTTCGGGTTGCACGCCGGACCGCTCCGGACGCCTGCCCCGCGTGTGCTCGTTGCCCGGCGGTCCGAAAGTATACGCCTGCGGCGATGCCGCCCTCGGGCCTTCGCTGGTCGTGCGGGCCATAGACGACGGCCTGCGCACGGCCGAACGCGTTTTGGCGGATCACGGCCGGGCGTGAAGCTCATCGGGACTGCGTTACCGCCGCGGCCCACAAATCAAAACCGCATGGACGCAGTTTTGGTTTGCAGAGAGTGTTGACTAAAATACATATATACGGCAGAATACTCCCATCCGAAAGAAGTAAAGTTGTCCCGCAGAAAGCATTCATGGTTGATCTGTCGCTGCGGATTCGGCATGCAGTCACCGCTGCGGACTTATTTTTTTCACTTCGACAAACTGCTTTATCTATATTTGAGTAAATACTCTCTCAGGTAGAACTGCGGGGCGCGACCGGAAGGATGTCGCCGAGGGAAACCCCTTTTTCCGAAAGCAACGCCCGTTGCGGCCGGCACTCCACGCCGGCTGCCTCGGCTTCATAAAACAGTTCCGCGTAAACCGGGTCCACGTAATCTGCCGGGGTAAAACAGCGCCCGTCCGGGCGCTGGACGCAGTAAAAAAAGACGGCCCGCTCTCCCGCGGCGGCCACAGCCGCCATCTCCCGCAAGTGTTTGTGTCCCCGTTCGCTGACGGCATCCGGAAAGGCGGCCGCATCGTCTTCCACCATGGTCACGTTTTTACACTCCACCCAGAGGGGCGGCAAACCCGGCCCGGTGAACAGGGCATCGAAGCGGCTTGCGCCGCGCCGGACCTCCGGCCGGTACTGCGTGTAGCCCCGCGTCCAGGGAAGCAGACCCGCCTGAAAAGCCGCGCGCAACAGCCGGTTGGGGGTCAGGGTGTTCACGCCCGCCCAGAGAACAGGTTCCCCGGCTTTGGGCGGATGCAGCCCGACCATTTCCAGCGTCCAGGCCGACTTTCTGTTTGCGCCCGCCGCAGGCGACAGGAAAACGGGTATGCCGGGGCGGGTGAGGCCGAGCATGGAACCGGAATTGTTGGTATGTGCCCAAAAACGTCCTTCCGAGGTTTCACATTCCACCATGAAGCGTTTTTCGCGGCGAACCAAGGTCGCCCGCAGTCCTCCGGGGGGAAAGGGCAACAAAAGAGTAGCGTTCATCAAAAATTTCCTGATGGTCCGAAGTCTTTCTCTCCCCGAGCGTCAGTGCCGCCGCAGAAGGACATCTTCTCATGTCCCGTGTGCAGCTTATTGCATCAAGTCCCTGGCTTGTGAACGGCGCTTTTGTATATCCAATTTATCTTTTTCCTCAATGTTGTTTGTGTTATATTTAGCAGCTCTTCTATCTAGATGTTTATATATAGCATCATCATCCAAGTCATGGAAAATTCCTTGAAAAATTATTTCTATCATAGGGCCGTAAGGCATATTTTGATATTGTTTTTTTTTGTAAGCTGAATCCATAAATTTTAATATACGTTTATGTTGTGTAGCAACTAATCTATATTTTTCTATATCCTCTTTTCCCAAACTATTTTGATTTAGAATATAAACCATTCCAGTGATATAACCATATGAAAAAGCATGATAAAAAAGGGACTTATCTAATTCGGTATACGTGCGCCATTCTTCAGCAGGACTCATTGCAAAGACTTGAGGGGAAAATATACACAAAAAACAAGTAATAAGTAAAGTCTTCTTCACTGTACATTCCTTTGTAGCCTGTGCCTTCGGCTGGGTTAGGGCGGGGCTGCGGTCATGTGGTGTCGTTGTAAATCCCGGCGGCTTGCAGGGCGAGGTCGGCGAGTCTTTTTCGGATGCCGGCGGTCGGCGTTTCCCGGTCGTTTTCGCATGCCGTGATGCCGCGCAGGGTGTCCGCGTATTCGGTCAGTATTTCTGCAAAGCAGGGGTTTGCGGCGCTGAATTCGCCGAACATGGCGGCATCGTCGGTCAGCAGGGCGCGGGCGGATTCCATGCGCCGTCTGAAGGAAGGCGTGAAAAAGCGGGTGTCGGCGGAACGCGCCGCCTGCGCGAGATAGGCCGCGCTGCCCGCAAAATTGAGCGACTGGATCAGGCCGACATTGCGGTCATGTTCTTCGGCGGTTACGCGGAAGCAGGTGCAGCCTATGTCGGTGAACAGGGCTTCCACGGCGCGGCATGCGTCTTCGTCCGCGCGGCGTCCCGGCACCAGAGCGACGCGCAGGTCGGCGGGCTGCGGCTGCGGACCGAAGAGGGGGTGCGCGCCGACGACGGGGCCGGGGTGCCGTGCTTCCATGCAACGCAGGGCGGTTCCCTTGATGGAGGCGATGTCGAACAGCACCTGCCGCGGATTCAGGCAGGGGGCGGCAAGTTTCAGGACTTCCGGAAACGCCGTGACCGGCACGGCGAGCAGGACAAAATCGCTCGTGCCCAGGGCTTGGGCGAGTTCGTCCGGGTCGAGGGCGGGCGGGCCGGGGGCGCGTTGCGTTCTGTCGACGCCGGTGACGGCGTGTCCCGCAGCGCCGAGGCGTCCGGCCAGCATGGCGCCCATGCGACCCTTGCTGCCGATAACGGCTATGGTGCGGGGAATGCCGGCGCCGGAGGGTTTCCGCTTGGTTGCGGAAATGCTGCCGTTCCGGTTCATCAGGAATTCCTTTTTCTGAAGGAATGAGGAGCGCGCAGGGTATTCCCGGCTTTGCCGGGAGTCAAGCGGGAACCGTGATGCTGTTCATATCCCGTTCGCGACAGTCAGACAATTTTTTCTTGACGCGGGCCGGGCGTGAGGATAGCTTGTTTGCCGCAAGCGGGGGAGCCGGGCGGCGGTAACGCCGCCAACCCCGCCAGGTCCGAAAGGAAGCAACGGTAACGGTTGTGCCGGGTGTCCGGCTCCCGGAAGGCGCGGGTTCTCAGAATCCGCGCTTTTTATGCGCCCGGTTGCATGCCAGCCGTCTCGGAAATACCGCCTGCGGTCGCCGTATGCGGCCTTGCCGCGGGCTGTTCCCGGCCCTCAGGGGCGGGAGGGTAGCTCTCCATGCCGCGTATTTCCCTCACTCCTCACGCAACCTTGCATTGGACCGCATCGGCCTTCGATGCGTCTCCCCGCGACGAAGCGGGGGGCGCGTCCGACCGGCAGCGCCGTCTGTTTGCACTGGCCGCCGCGGGTGCCGATTTGTCCGGCGATCCGGACGAAGTTGCCGTACTGCGCTTCTGGCGGAGCTTTGCGGAGGCCCTGATCTTCGCCCTGTGCCGCCTGCCGGATGAATCGGATCTCCGGAACCCGGCCGTCCTGCTTCCCTGTCCTTCCGATGCCCGTCTCGACGCCGTGCTGGAAAACGCCCCGCCCATGACGGGGGGCGAATACCTGTCCCGGCGGACCCTGCAGGATATCTGGGGCAAACTTGCCGCATGGTGCCTGGGGGAAGCTGCGCGCAGCGGCGGATTGGCCGCCTTCATGGAAAAAAACGCGCCCCGGTGGCGGCGCGTCGGGCGGGTCACCTTCCATCTGGCGGAAAACAAGGCCGACGCCGAGGTTCCCTTCGCCTTTCTGGCAACCTATACGGTAGCCCTGAACCGGGACGGACGCCCGGTGCATAAAATTCTCGGCGAAGCTTTGCAACACTATGCCGGGGAAGCCGACAGGTCCGTCCTTGTCAGCCTGCTGTCCCCGGTGCGCGCTGCGGCGGAACGCCTGCCCTGGGTCGCCGCGCTGGTGGAAAGCGGCGCCGTGTACCGCCCGCAGGCGTTCAGCATCGCCCAGGCCCACCGCCTGCTGCTGGATGTGCCGGACCTGGAACTCAGCGGTCTCAGCGTGAGTATTCCGGACTGGTGGCAAAAACGGCCGCGCCCGCAAGTCCGCATCACTGTCGGTGAAACTTCCGCCCCGGCCGTAGGTCTGAAGGGACTGCTGGACTGGAACGTCGGTCTTGCGCTCGGCGAGCACGACCTGTCACGCGAGGAAATACGGGAACTGTTCGAAGCCGGGGACGGCCTCGTGCTGTTCAAGGGCCGCTGGATCGAAGCGGACAGGCGGAAACTGCAACAGGCTCTTGAGCACTGGGAAGAGGCCCGCGCGGCTTCCGAGGTTGAGGGCATCACCTTTGCCCAGGGGATGCGTTTGCTGGCCGGCCTGCCCATGAATCTGGGCGCCGCCGGGGACGGCGAGGATGCGGGCGCCGTCGCTTGGCCGCATGTGGAGGCGGGCGGCGCCGTGCGCGAACTGCTGCGCAAGGTGCGCAACCCCGAAGCGGAAACGGTTCCCGCAACCCTGAACGGGCACCTGCGTCCATACCAGCAGGTGGGCCTGTCGTGGTTGTCGCTCTTGAGCGGCTTGGGTCTGGGGGCCTGTCTGGCCGACGACATGGGCCTCGGCAAAACCCTCCAGGTGCTTGCCCTGCTGCTTTTGCACAAGGAGCGCGCCGGGCGCGGCTCCCTGCCCTCGCTGCTTGTGGTTCCCGCTTCGCTTCTGGGCAACTGGCGGGCTGAGGCCGAACGCTTCGCCCCCTCTCTTGTCCTGCATTTTTACCATCCCGCCGAAAGCGGCAAAGAACGTATCGCCCGCTGGGACCGGCGCCCCGAAGAATTGCGGGCCGCCGATCTCGTGGTCACCAGCTACACCATGCTGGCCGGGAACAGTGAACTGTTCTCGGCCGGCCCCTGGCGGCTCGTCATCGTCGACGAGGCTCAGAACATCAAGAACCCCGGTACGCGGCAGGCGCGGGAACTGAAAAAAATCAAGGCCGACGCCCGCATCGCCCTCACCGGCACACCCATTGAGAACCGTCTTGCCGACCTTTGGGCGCTCTTCGATTTCATCAATCCCGGCCTGCTCGGGTCGGCCAAAACCTTCAGGAGCGTCGTGAGCAACCTTGAGAAGCGGCTTGAGGACCGCTACGCTCCCCTGCGCCGGCTGGTTGCTCCTTACATCTTGCGCCGGCTGAAGACGGACAAGCGCATTATCGACGATTTGCCCGACAAGACGGAGGCTGTGGCCTATTGCCGACTTACGCCGCCGCAGGCCAAACTCTATGCGCAGGTGACGGAACATCTGCGCCGGGAGCTTGAACGGCTCGCCGAGGAAGAAGACATTCGGAACAAACGGCGCGGTCTGGTGCTGCAAAGCATCATGCGCCTGAAACAGCTCTGTAATCACCCGGCCCAGCTTACGGGCGAACCGGACTGGAATCCCGCAAAGAGCGGCAAGTTCGAACGTCTGGCCGAACTGTGCCGGGAAATGGCCGAACGTCAGGAGCGCGTGCTGGTGTTTACCCAGTTTCGGGAAATCATTGATCCGCTCTCCCGCCATCTGGAAGGCGTTTTCGAGCGTCCTGGGCTTGCGTTGCACGGCGCGGTCGGCGTAAAACAACGCAAGGGACTGGTGGACGCCTTTCAGCGCGACGACGGGCCGCCCTTTTTCATCCTGTCCCTGAAGGCCGGCGGCACGGGCCTTAACCTGACTGCGGCGGGACAGGTCATTCATTTCGACCGCTGGTGGAACCCGGCGGTGGAAGAACAGGCGACGGACCGGGCTTTCCGCATCGGACAGAAAAAAAACGTCCTGGTACACAAGTGCGTTACGCGAGGCACCCTTGAAGAGCGCATCGACGCCCTGCTCCTGAGGAAACGCGACCTGGCGGGCGAGATTCTCGGCAAGGACGGGGAAATCAACATCACGAACCTGGACGACAAGGCGCTGCTTGAGCTGGTAAGACTGGACATCGGCCGCGCCGTTATGTGAGTGAGGTTGTCATGGCTTGGTGGTACAGACGCGAACATGAGAGCGTGGGAGAAAAACGCCTGAAGGCGGAGCGGACGGTCGAAAAATTGCGGAAAAAGCGGTCCGACCTCAGGCCGGTCCACATCCAGGGCCGCCTGCTGTCCCGCACCTTCTGGGGCAAGGAATGGTGCAGGCAGATGGATATGACGGCCGATTACAGCAACCGCCTGCCGCGGGGGCGCAGTTATGTCCGCAACGGTGCCGTCTGCCACCTGGAAATCAGGGAGGGCGAGATAGAGGCCCTGGTCAGCGGCACGAAACTGTACTCCGTGACCGTGCGCGTCGCACCCCTGCCCTGCAGGCATTGGGAACTTATTCAGGCTGCCTGCAAAGAGAAAATATCCACCCTTGTCGACCTCCTGCAGGGTAAACTGTCCAAAGAGGTCCTGGCCGTCGTCTGTCATCCGGAAACCGGCATTTTCCCCAAACCCTCCGAGATTTCCTTCTACTGTTCCTGTCCGGATTGGGCAGGACTGTGCAAGCACACGGCCGCAGTGCTTTACGGGGTGGGCAGCCGGCTGGACGAGGAGCCGGAACTGCTTTTTCTCTTGCGTCACGTGGACCCGCGGGAACTGTTCAGCCTGGACATGGCCGCCCCGATGGGCGGCGGCGAAGCCGCCGCGCTGCAGGGCGTGGACCTCGGCGGTCTGTTCGGCATCGACCTCGCGGACGACGGCGCGGCCGCACGCGAACCCGACAGGCGTCCGGTCCCTGCCGAAGATACGGCCCCTGCCGCGCAACAGGCCGCTGAACAGCCGGACAAACAAGCCGCCGGTCGGCCGGATAAACAGGCTGCACAACAGTCAGACAGACAAGCCGCGCAAGAAGCAGGCACAAAGACGGCACCGCAGGCGGACAGCCGGGGAGCGCAACAGGTAGGCGGACCGGCCGCGAAAGAGGCCGGCAGACAAACGTCTAAACAGACGGACAGGCGGGCTGCGAAACAGGCCGCGCAACAGGCGGACAGGAAAGCCGTGCCGCAAGCAGTAAAACAGACCCCGCAACAGACAGGCAGGCGGGCCGCGAAAGAGGCGGGCAGACAAACGGCGCAACAGACAGGCAGGCGAGCCGCGAAAGAAACCGCGGCACGGGCGTTCACCCCGCAGGCCGCGCAAACGCCAGCCGATCCGGTCGTTCAAAAAAGAGCCGTCCGGCGCAAGCGCGCCGGAGCGGACACTCCTCCCGCGCTGCCCGTTCTTGATTTCACCAAAGTAACCGGCGCGGAGATCACGGCGCTGCGCGAAGCTGCAGGTCTTTCACTCCCCTCCTTTGCCTATCGTCTCGACATAGCCGCGGCCACGCTCGAACGCTGGGAAAAAACGCCGGCACTCATCACAATGCAGCAGGCCTCGCGGAAAAAACTTCAGACCCTGTACAAAAAACTGCAGCAAAAATTTGCCGTGCGGAAAAGCTGATTCCCTGCCTGCTCCGCTCAACCTGCGCACATGACCTGCGGCCTGTTGCGCCGTGTGCGTATACATCTCTCTCGTGGATGCTTACAGTCTGACGCTTATTATGCAGAAGGGTGAGCGCCCGCGTAACCGCCGGCCGCAGGCTGCGCAGCCTTCCTGAGTTTCTCGTTCTCCACGCGTAAG
>JAISWB010000066.1 GCA_031271265.1 Desulfovibrio sp.
AACAGCAGCCGTTAGGCTGATATCGCCGCGAAGCGGC
Organism: Desulfovibrio sp.; assembly: GCA_031271265.1. Classification (GTDB taxonomy): domain Bacteria; phylum Desulfobacterota; class Desulfovibrionia; order Desulfovibrionales; family Desulfovibrionaceae; genus Frigididesulfovibrio. Next base: position 38 of record JAISWB010000066.1, read on the forward strand.
GTGAGTCAGCCGAAAACCACGCTTTTCGGCTGACGATCCTCCGCAGGGAAAAGTTTACTTTTCAATGCGGATATCAGTAGAACATTTCAATGTTCATTTTACACGCTTCCGATGGTCGCGGCTCTCTCTTGGCGGCTCATTTCCGTCATTCTGAGCCGAAGGCGAAGATCCGTCTTACTGTTTTCGGCTTTTTTTCTGAAAGGCATCAAGATAGATTCTTCGCTTCGCTCAGAACGACATTTCAAGGTTCGAGGGGCGACCTTGCGCCTGCTTAGTCCGACCCCGGACCGCCTCAGCGGGGAAGCGCACTTTAAACGGTGAAACGCTCTAACTGTTGAAGTATGTCAAGGTGCCGCGTTGTTGTCTTCCGGCGCGGGCGGCAGGGCGGGCCGATCAAGTTCGACGGCCGGCAGGACCTGCTGCACATACTCCATTCCGTCCGGCGGCAAGGCGCGGCTGCCCTTTTCCACAATGATCACGCCGGTCTTTTCCAGTACTTCGCGGCGGAAGGCGTATTCCTCCCGCATCTTGCGCGTACGGTAGCGCAACAGCAAAACTCCGGCCACGGCAAAGCAGACCAGAATGCTCAGGCAGATCAGGAGCATTTCGGCGTGGGGCGCAAAGACCGAGGCCACCCGGCCCAGGGCGCCGAGCACGCTGTCCAGGGTCAGCAAAGCAGCGCCCAGGAGAATGATCCCCACAAGCAGGGCCACGGCGGGCACGCCGCGCAGGATGCGGAAAAGCCGCGCAGGCCGCTCCGGCAAGAGCGCCTCCCATGCCGCTGCGTCCTGTCCGCCGGCGCTTTCCTCTTCCGCGCGAAACGTATCGGAAGCCTCCGTGCCGGGTGCGCTTCCCCGCTTGCCTTCGCGGAACAGCCCGACGCCTGCGAGATGGACGAACAGCAGAAGCAGGGCCGGAACAAGCAGGGCCGCCGCCGTAAAAGCCGTTACGGGAAAGGCGAAGACAAAGCGCCCGTCCGGGCCGGTGTACCCGTTTACAAAGGCGTAGAGCAGCGCTCCGGACGCCAGCATGAACTCCAGCGCGGCCGCGCCGGCCAGAAGGTACAGCTTGAGTTCGCCGCGTTGCCGCGCGCTCAGGGTTTCTCCGGACGAGTCCGTTGTCGGCCGGTCACGTTCGTTTGCGGATTTTTCCCGAGCTCCCGCGAAGCACTCCCCTTGTCGCCCGTGATTGCCGGCGCTGCCGGGCACGGACCTTTGCCCGGCGTTCACGGGGTACTCCGGGGGCTTCGCGCTCCGGACGTGAGCATTTCCATGCGCCGCATGTTCAGCCGGCAGACGGCGCAGGCCAAGGCGTCTCCGACGTCGTCCGGCCAGTCCGGCCTGACCCCGAGCATCCTGCCGACCATAAAGGCAACCTGGCTTTTTTCGGCCTGCCCCGTCCCCACCAGGGTTTTCTTCACCACAGCGGGTTCATAATCGAAAATCGGCACCCCTTGAGCCGCGCAGGCCGCCACGGCAACCCCTCTGGCCTGCCCCAGTTTCAGCGCGCTCAGGATATTTTTGTGCGTGAAGACCATTTCCACCGCCGCTTCGTCCGGCCGGCCGGCCGCTGTCACCTCCGAAAGTGCGCTGAAGATGAAGGCCAGACGCGCCGAAAAGGAGTCTCCTTTGGGCCGGATGACGCCGCAGTCCACAAGACTCAATACGCCCGAACACTCCCGCACCAGACCCCAGCCCAGACAACGGGAGCCGGGATCAATGCCCAGCACGGTCAAAGGCGCGCCCACAGCCTCACCTCAACATCCTCCGTATAGGCATGCGCCCGAAATTGAAGGCCGGGCGCGGCCCGGCATCACCGGCAAGCGGCAACGAGAAAAAGCAAAGTCATTTTTCCCTTTCGCGCCCGCTCTGTCAAATACCATACAACACGCTGAAATTATTTTATAAAAAAATTTTTCCTTGCATTCTGCGCGGGCAATCGCTACATTTTTTGCAGATACAGCTCCCGTGCGCGTTTCGGGACATTCAAAGGAGGCTCAGATGACCCGCAAGGATCGAATCGAAGGCATTTACAGCAGACGCGAAGTTCTGGACGAAGGGGAGCGCAGGCAGTTTTATCTTATCCAGCTCAAGGACCTGCTCTCTTACGCATTCCGCTATTCCGAAGACGTGAAAAAGCGCTTTGACCGCGCCCAATTCAATGTGGAGAAGTTCCGGCAACTCAGCGATCTGAAGCACATACCCATACTCAAGAAGAAAGAACTTATTTTTCTCCAGTCCATGGGGCCGCGTCTGGGTGGGCTGCTGACCAAGGACATGGGGGAACTGAAACGCATCTTCATTTCTCCCGGTCCCATTTTCGACCCGGAGGACCGCAGCGACGACTACTGGGGATACACGGAAGCCTTTTACTCCGTCGGCTTCCGTGCGGGCGACGTGACCCAGATCACTTTCAACTACCACATGGCTCCGACCGGATTGATGTTTGAGGAACCGTTGCGCAACCTGCGCTGCGCCATCATGCCCGCCGGCCCCGGCAATGCCGTGAATCAGCTTGAAATCATGCAGAAACTGCGCGTGCAGGGCTATGTGGGCACGCCGAGCTACTTGACCCACCTGGCGCAAAAGGCCGAAGAGCGGGGCATCAACCTGCGCAAGGACATGTTTCTGGAAGTGGCCTTCGTCACGGGCGAAAAATTTTCGGAAAAGAACCGCAACATGCTGGAGAAAAAATTCGACCTTATCATGCGCCAGGGGTACGGCACGGCGGACGTGGGCTGCATCGGCTACGAATGTTTCCACAAGACCGGCCTGCACATCGCCAACCGGGCCTACGTGGAGATCTGCCACCCGGACACGGGCATACCGTTGAAGGACGGCGAGGTGGGGGAAGTCGTGGTCACCGCATTCAACAAGACCTACCCGCTGATCCGCCTGGCTACCGGCGATCTTTCCTATATAGATCGCGCGCCCTGCGCCTGCGGCCGTACCAGCCCCCGCCTGGGCAGCATCGTCGGACGGGTGGACACCACGGCCCGCATCAAGGGCATGTTTGTCTATCCGCACCAGGTGGAGCAGGTGCTGGCCCGCTTTGAGGAAATAAAACGCTGGCAGATAGAGGTCACCAACCCCGGCGGCATCGACGAAATGACCCTGCACGTTGAAACGGGCGCGTTCAAACGCGAGGACGAGCTGATGCATCTCTTCCGGGAAAAGATCAAGCTGCGGCCCGTACTCAAAATTCTGGCCCCCGGCACGCTGCCGCCGCAGATCCGGCCCATAGAGGACAAGCGAAGCTGGGATTGACCAATTACCGATTTCTGCGGAAATCGGTAATTGCCCCGGCGCATCTACCTGTAACGGCGTTGCCGAAACATTCCCGAGGAGCGACATGGTCATCGACATTATTGTTATGGGAGCGGCCGGGAGAATGGGCGCTACGGTAGCGCGGCTTGCGGCCGAGGCTCCGGACCTGCGCCTGGCGGGCGCCGTTGAGAGCCCCGCCTGTCTGCACAAGTTGCGCGGGCTGGATTGTCCTGTGGATACGGATGTGGAGGCGCTGTTGCGGCGGACGCCGGGGGCGACCGTGATAGATTTTACAGCCCCGCCCGTTTCCCTGGCCGTTGCGCGTGCGGCGGTCGGACACGGGGCGGTGCACGTCATCGGCACCACGGGCTTCAGCCCGGAGGAAAAGGCGGAACTGGCGGAACCGGCGCGCAGGACGCCGCTGTTTCTGTCGCCCAACATGAGCGTCGGGGTGAATGTGCTGCTGAAGCTGTTGCCGGAACTGGCCCGCGCCCTGGGCGACGCCTACGATATGGAAGTGTTGGAAATACATCACAACAAGAAGAAAGACGCCCCCAGCGGCACGGCATTGCGTTTGGCCGAATGCTTGGCCGAAGCGCGCGGGATGTCGCCGGGCGCCGTGCAGCGGCATTGCCGGGACGGGCTGGTCGGGGAGCGTCCCAAGGGGGAAATCGGTGTACAGACCCTGCGCGGCGGCGACGTGGTCGGTGTGCATACCGTGTATTTCATGGGGCCGGGCGAGCGCGTGGAAGTGACGCACCAGGCGCATTCCAGGGAGAATTTCGCAAACGGGGCGCTTTTTGCCGCGCGCCGCATGCAAGGCCGCAAACCAGGCAAGCTGTACGGCATGCAGGATTTGCTGTAGTTGATGCCGCGGCCGGGACAGTCAAAGGCGGCAGGCCGGGATAATGAAAAATGAAGTGAACTTTCCTTCAGCTTCCAGATAAATGGACGGTATCCGGAAGACGCGAGGTGGTTTGACAGTGAATCCTGAAGTAGGGCAAAACATTTATGTGCGGCACGGTAATTGGATAGAAACCAATTCAAAAATTTATGAAGGCACTATTACAGCAGTAGACGATGATACATATACAGTGTGCTTTGGCGACTTTACTGACGGTGCGCACGAACTCAGATTCGTGCGGCAAGGCAACAAGGCGCAATCTGATGTGTCCTACGAGGCCTTTACGACTCTTGGTGATATCAAGGCCAAGGAAAGTCGGGCGAACCTGCGAAAAGCAGTGTTGTGGGGCCTTGATGTCGGCGATTGGGACGTGTTGACCGAGTTTCAGTGGAAGTCAATACTGACTATCCTGGAGAAGGGCTCAAGATTGCGGCATGTTGATAAATAGCAAACAAAACAGAATACGGTGCTCGAATGTAGCCTACGCATTGCATTTGAAGCAGGATTCTTTATACTGCTGAAACGAGTGAACTGCTTTGTACGGACACGCTATCCAAGATTCCGCTGAGTGCCGGGATTTCCATCCGCACGCCGCAAGAAGGGAAGGCGCTTTCCGCCCGAATTACGCCTATATATCCCCGGTGATATAAGCATATTCAAAAGAATACGTTTTCCCGCCCCCCTGTTTCCCTGTATGTGCTCGTGAACAGGAGGAAACACGGGCATGCCGCATTCGCCGCTGAACAGGATGACCCCGGAGGCAGTCCGGGCTTTGTCGATAACGGACGACGAGTTCGCTTTCCTTGATGTGCGTGAGGAAGGCGCGTTCAGCCGGGCGCATCCCCTGCAGGCTGTTTCGCTGCCGCTCTCGGAACTGGAACTGCGCGTTTCCCGTCTGGTTCCGCGCCTGTCCGTGCCGGTCCTGCTTTTCGACGGCGGTCGGGGATTGTCGGAAACAGCCGCCGAGCGCCTTCTCGACATGGGATACAGCGCCGTCGCGGTCGTCACGGGCGGCCTTGGGGAATGGCTGGACGCAGGCGGAGAGCTGTTCCGTGATGTGAATGTTCCTTCCAAGGCCTTCGGCGAATGGGTGGACCATTTCGCCGGAACGCCTTCGTTGTCCGCCGCGGAAGTCAAGGCGCTGCTTGATTCCGGCGCGGACGTTGCCCTGCTGGACGTGCGTCCGTTCAATGAATACGCCGTCATGACCCTGCCCGGCTCGGTCAACGTGCCGGGAGCCGATTTGCTGTTGCGGGCAAAGGAGCTTGTCCCCTCGGACGATACCCTGGTCATCGTGCATTGCGCCGGACGCACGCGATCCATCATCGCCGCGCAGACCCTTGTCGACAGCGGGCTGTTCCCGTGCGCGGCCGCCTTGCGCAACGGCACCATAGGCTGGGTCACGGCCGGCTTCGACCTGGAATACGGCGCAGCGCGCCGTGCGCCGCGTACCGTGCGGCCCGAAAACCTGCGGCGCGCGCGGGAGGCGGCACGCGGCACGGCAGAGCGTTGCGGCGTGCGCATGATCGACGATGCGGAATTGCAGACCTGGGAACGGGAAGCGCAGCGCAAAACCCTGTTCCGTTTTGACGTGCGCAGCCCGGAGGAATACGCCGCCGAACGGGCAGCCGGCTTTTCCTCCGCGCCCGGCGGTCAGCTTGTGCAGGCCGCCGACGAATATATGGGCGTTTGGGGGGCACGCATCGTGCTGGCCGACGACGACGGCGTGCGCGCTTTGGTGACGGCTTCCCGGCTCAGGCAAATGGGTTGGAACCACGCGGTCGTGCTGCGCGACGGTTTGCGGAGCAGGCTGCGCCCCACCGTCGCACAGACGGAAACGCCGCTTTGCGACCGGGCCTGCCCGGCCGCCATGCTCGTCACCCCGGAAGAAACGGCGCGCCTGACGGCCGAAAAAGCGGCGGTAGTGCTGGATTCGGCACGCAGTACCCGCTATGCCGCCGGCCATGTACCCGGCGCTTACCCGTGCCCGCGCGCGCATCTTCTCGAAGCGTTGCCCTCCCTGCCCGCGTCCGCGCGCATTATCCTGACTTCTCCGGACGGTATTCTTGCCGCTCTCGCCGCGCCGGAACTGTCCGTCCGGGCACGCCGTCCCGTGTCGGCGCTCGCCGGCGGCACCGCCGCCTGGCAGGCGGAGCATCGCCCCCTGGAAACAGGTTTGCCGCGTTCGCTTGTCCCGGTGGACGACTGCTACAAACGCCCCTACGAAGGCACCGACAATTCCCGTGAAGCCATGCAGAACTACATTGATTGGGAACTGGGTCTTGTGGAACAGATCCGCCGCGACGGCACGGCCCGGTTCAACCTCCTGCCGGCGCCGGAAAAATAACGCCGTGTTGCCGAAGCACAACGGCATGGACGGGCATCGTGCTGAATCGAATTACGGAGTCGCGCAGGGCATGGAGCATTACGAACATCTCGGCCGGCTTATAGCCTTATCGAATTACGGAGTAGTCACGGCATGACGCATTACGAACACCTGGGCCGGCTTATAGCCTTGCGGGCCGAAGAAGACGACGGGCGCGTATTCATCACCGAGCCGGACACCCGCACCGCATTGCGTTTCGGAGAACTGGTGCGGGCGGTGGAAAGCTTGTCGCATTTACTCGCCCGGCAGGGGCTGCGCCGGGGCGACCGGGTGCTGCTGCTTTTTCACAACGGCGTTGCCGCCGCCGTTGCCTTTCTCACGGTTGCCGCATCCGGAGGCGTTGCCGTCCCCGTTGGACCCGACTGTTCGGAGCGGGAATTGGACCTTGTACGCAAAGACTCCGGGGCGCGTTTTCTGCTTGCCGCCGCCTCCCTTGCCACGAAAGAGCGGCAAAAATTACGCAATTTCCCGGCGCCCGAAATCCTGCCGTCCGCGGCGGGGTTGCCGGCCGGCATGTCCCGTGAAAGGCTTACTTCTCAGAGGAAAAGTCAGGAAATACATAATGTTGTCCACCTACCCGAAAACATGCTGCTGTACACGCTCGCTCCGGGGGGAGCGCTGCATACCGATCCCCCCGACGACACGGCGCTGCTCATGTACACTTCCGGCAGCACCGGCGCGCCCAAGGGGGTGATGCTCACACACCGCAACCTGCTTGCGGAATGCGCGAACATTCAGGAAGCCCACCGCCTGGAACGCGGCGATACCGCCCTTTGCATACTGCCTCTGCACCATATCAACGGATTGGTGGTTACCCTGCTCACGCCGCTGTATGTCGGCCTGCGGGTCGTCATGCCCCCGCGCTTCAGCGCCCGGCGCTTCTGGGACTGGGTACGCGCGGACAGACCCGCGTGGTTCAGTGCCGTTCCCGCCGTCTATTCCATTCTGCTCGGCAACGCTCTGCCGCCGAAAGAGGAGCTGTCCTGCCTGCGCTTTGCCCGTTCGGCCTCCTCCGCCCTGCCCGCGACCGTACTCCGAGAATTTGAACAGCGCACGGGCGTGCCGGTGATTGAATCCTACGGCCTTACCGAAGGGGGCAGCCAGATCACCGCGAACCCGCTTCCTCCGGCGGTCCGCAAACCCGGTTCCGTCGGCCTGCCCTTCGGCAACAAGGTCCTGGTACTCCGGGAGGACGGAACGCAGGCCGGCATCGGGGAAGTCGGCGAAACAGCCGTGCGGGGGGACAACATAGCTGCGGGCTATTACGGCAATCCTGAAGCGACGCGCGCGGTTTTCAGGGACGGACTGTTTTTCACGGGAGATCTTGGCTGCCTGGATGCCGACGGCTATCTCTTTCTGCGCGGCCGGAAAAAAGAACTCATCAACCGCGCGGGCGAAATGATTTCCCCGCAGGAAGTGGACGAGGTGCTGTACGGCTTTCCCGGCGTGGAGCTTGCGGCCGCCGTGGGCGTGCCGCATCCCGTGTACGGCGAGGAAATAGTCGCCTTTGTGCGGCCGCGCAACGGAGAAACGCTTTCCGAAGAAGCCGTGCGGCAGTTTTGCAGGGAAAGACTGAGCGCCTTCAAGGTCCCGAAGCGCGTATATTGTATACGGGATTTCCCGCAGGGGCCGAGCGGCAAAATTCGGCGGAGAGAACTGGCGGAACGCGGACATTGCATATCGCAGGGTGCGGGTTGCGAGGTTCTGTTTCACCGTGACGACGGACGATGATTATGCCGGACGGACGATACCGCATTGATGTGGACTTTGAGGCATGCAAGGCCTGCGGGTACTGTGCCCTGATCTGTCCGGCGAAGATCTTTGAGCGTGGCGCGGACCTCAACAAAAAAGGCTACTCGCCCTATCGGCCTGCGAACCCGGATGCCTGCACGGGTTGCCTGCGCTGTTTTTACATGTGCCCGGATTTTTGCCTGGAAGTGACCGAGACGGCGCGGAAAGCGAAGGACGGCGGCAAAACGGCATGAAGACATATTCGGCCAAGCGGGAGAGTGCGACAAAACGGCATGAAGACCTACTTTGACACCGGCAACGCGGCGATGGTCGAAGCCGCCGTCATCGCGGGCTGCGGCCTGTTTTCCGGGTATCCCATCACGCCTGCCACGGAAATAGCCGAGCACATGTCGCGCCGCCTGCCCCCGGCCGGCGGGCTGTACATACAGGCCGAGGATGAAACCGCCGCCCTGCACATCTGCATCGGCGGCGCGTTGGGCGGTCTCAAGGCTATGACCGCCACGTCCGGCCCCGGCTACGTGCTGTACGCGGACCCTTACGGCTGGGCCATAAGCGCGGAAGTGCCGCTGGTCATCGTGAACGCCCAGCGCGTCGGCCCGGTCAGCGGCATCACCGGCGCGCCCGGTCAGGGCGAATTCTATCTCAGCCGCTATCCCACGCACGGCGGCAATTTTGAAACTATCGTCCTTGCGCCGAACAGCGTTCAGGAAGCCTTTACCATGACCGTGGAAGCCTTCGCCCTGGCGGAACGCTTCCGTACCCCGGTGACGGTTCTGGCCGATCAACTGGTCACGGACGGCTACGCCTCGTTCGCCGTGCCCGAAAACGAGGAAGAATTGCGCGCTCTCGGGCTGCAGGTCGTTCCCCGGCGCGCGCACCCCGGACCGGATTTCTATCCGGCCTGCGCCGACATCGACATTCCGCCCGTTGTGCTGGGGCGCGGAACCGGAGCGGCCTGCTCGGACTGGACGCCCACGGAGGAAGGCTACGATACGGAAGATACGGTGGAGCAGATGCGCCACGCCCGCCGCCTGATATACAAAATCCGCGCGCACCGGGAACTCGTCGACAGGTACGATGCCTACGGACTGGAAAACGATCCGGATATCGTGCTGGTCAGCTACGGCAGTCCTTCCAGGGTCGTCCTCGGCGCCGTCAAGGAGGCACGGCGGCAGGGGTTGTCAGCGGGCTGCATACGTCTCCAATCGCTGTGGCCTTTTCAGGATGAGCTTTTTCGCCGCAAAGCGGACTATCTCGTGGTGGAACTGAACGCCGACGGGCAGCTCGCGCGCGAGGTCGAAAGGGCGGCGCGTTACCCCGTGCATTTTATGGGAGCCTGCGGAGAATTGCCGTCCACGGCCGAACTTGTCCGGGCGATTCGCCGGCTTGAGCGGGGGGAAGCCCTGCCGCAGTCGACGGACGAAAGGGAGATCCGCTGATGCATCATCAGGTCGCACGGTATGTAAAGGAGATCCGCCGATGCATCGTCAGACTGAACGGTACGCAAGGGAGGTCCGCTGATGAATTATCCGACTGAACGGTATTTGCGGGAGATCCGCTGATGGATCATCTGGCTGAACGGTATTTGAGGCCGCGCAAGATTCCCGGCACCGCCTGCTCCGGCTGCGGCCTGGGACAGGTCCACAAGAAAATCCTCCTTGCCGTGGAGCAATCCGGCATAGGTACGGACGACCTGGTATGGGGCACGGGCATAGGCTGTTCGGGCAGGCAGACCTTCAACACCTGGAAAGGCGACAATTTCGCGGGCACCCACGGCCGCGTGTACGCCATGGCTGTCGGCTTGCGCGCGGCCCTGCCGGAAGAAAAAAAGATACTGCTGACCGTGGGGGACGGCGACGCCTTCGGCATCGGCCTTTCGCATCTGCTGCACTGCGCCAGGCGCAATGTGGGAATGACGGTCATTGTGGCCGACAATTTCGGCTACCAGTCCACGGGCGGGCAATACGGTTACACCACCCCGCAGGGTTTCGTCACCGACAGCAGTCCCTACGGCACCCATGAACCGGGTTGGCTGCAGGGCGGCGCGGACATTCTGGATATTCTGAAAAGCGCCGGGGCGACGTTCCTGGCGCGCTATTCGAGCTTTGAAGGGCAAAAGGCTGTGGCCGGCATCAAAAAGGCCTTGGACAACAAGGGATTTTCCCTTGTGCACTGCATCTACCCCTGTGTCACGCATTTCGGCGCCGTGGGGTTGAACAGCAGGGACAACGGGGAAATCGTACGCTGGTTTGAAGAGCTGTTCAGCGCGAAAAACAGGTCCGGCCGGGGGCCGCATCTGACTTCGGGCATTACGCACGATGCGCGGGGGACCAGACCTGAATTCGCCGCCGCACTGAAGGCCCGGACGCGGGAAATCCGGGAGGGCCGGCATGTCCCGGCATGTTCCAATCCATATCTGAAGAATTCGCAAGGGGGTGCGGAGGGCAGGCATGTTCAGGCATGAAGTACTCATAAGCGGATTCGGCGGTCAGGGTGTAGCCGTTGCGGGCCGCATTCTGGGCCGTTCCGCCGTCGCGGCCGGCCTGCAGGCGACCATGCTGCCGAGCCACGGCACGGAAACGCGCGGCGGCTACGTGCGCAGCCAGGTGGTCATCGCGGACGACGACATAGACAGCCCCCTGGTGGAAAAGCCGGATATTTTCTGTGCGCTGTCGCAGGCCGCGTACACCCGTTTTGCGCAGTCCGCCGCGCAGGGAGTCGTGTTGTACGACCCGGAAACGGTTGCGACCGGCCCGGCGCCGGCGGCGCGATCCACAGCCGTTCCGGCCCGCGGGATCGCCCTGGAGTCCGCCGGAACCGCGCTTGCGGCCAACATTGTCATGCTGGGAGTCGTCCTGCGCAGGCTGAACCTTTTCCCCGCGGATTACGCCGAACAGGCGTTGCGGGAATTGATGCCCCGGCATGCGGAGAGCAATATCCGGGCACTGCGCGCAGGCTGTGCCCACTGTCCTCACTGTGCCGGGTAAGCGCGCCCGCACGCGCGTTGTCGTCAACACTGTCACACGCAAGGAATTGCGTCATGGTTCACATTGTAAAGGAGCCGGTTATGTTTCTTATGAAGAGTCGACATTCCATCGTTGTTTCGTTGTTCATCCTGTTTGCTTTTGCGGCTTCGGCGCTTCCCGCGCGGGCCGCGGACGCCGTGCTGCGCATCGGCTACCAGAAATCCTCATCCCTGCTCATCCTGTTGAAAGGACAAGGAATTCTGGAAAAAGCCCTCGAAGCCGAGGGCGTCAAGGTGCAGTGGCACGAGTTCACTTCGGGCCTGCCCATGCTTGAAGCCCTGAATGTCGGGGCGTTGGATCTCTCGGCGGACGTGGCCGACACCGTGCCGCTGTTCGCCCAGTCGGCCGGGGCGGATTTCACATACTTCCTGCAGGAGAAGCCGTCGCCCACGGCCGAGGCGCTGGTGGTCCCCAAGAATTCGCCTGCGAAGAGCACGGCGGATCTGAAAGGGAAAAAACTGGCGGTGGCCAAGGCGTCCGGCGCGCATTACCTGACTGTCGTCGCCCTGGCGCAGGCCGGCCTGGAGTTCGGCAAGGACGTGCAGATTTCCTACCTGCAGCCTGCCGACGCCCGCACCGCCTTCGAGTCCGGCGCCGTGGACGCCTGGACGACCTGGGATCCTTTCCTGGCGACGGTGGAACTGCAAAGCGGGGCGCGCATACTTGCCGACGGCAAAAGCTCCGGCGTCTCCTACACGCGTTTCTATCCCGTCTCGACAAAGTATCTGCAAAACAACCCCGCCGTCATGGGAGTAGTGGCCGAGGAACTGGGCAAAATCGGCAAATGGGTGAAGGCCGACCCCGAGGCCGCGGCGAAAGTCCATGCCCCGCTGGTGGGTCTCAACATAGAGATTGTCAAAAAGGCCAACAGCAGGCGCAGTTACGACGTGGCCCCCGTGGACGGGGCGGCGATAGCCGAGCAACAGAAAATCGCCGATCTTTTTGTCGCGCAGAAACTGTTGCCCAAGGCTGTCAAGGTCGCCGACGTGCCGGTATGGGGCGGCAGGTAATGAACGGAGCGGACCTTGCGGTCCGGCGGGACGGGCAGGACGCATCCGGGCTTTGCCCTGACCAGGGCACCGGCCGGAGATCTGATCGGGGCGCGGAACGGTCCGGTGCGGCCTGCGGGGGAACCGGGCGTTCAGCCGGCAGGGAAACAGGACTCACGGCCGGCGGGGAAGCAGGGCTCACGGCCGGCGCGAAAACCGGATTCGCGGCGGGCAGCGGAGCGCGCGCGGCAACGTCGCCCGCGCGTCGCCTGCGCGGGGAAACGGATGCGCGCCTTTTGCCCTGGCTCTTTCCGGTCCTTCTTTTCCTTGTCTGGCAGGCCGGGTCGTCGTTCGGTTGGATCAACGCGCGGGTGCTTCCTTCGCCTGTGGACGTCTTTGCGTCCGTGTTCCGCCTGTCGGCAAGCGGAGAGTTGTGGGACAACCTCCGCATAAGCTGTTTCCGGGCCGGTTGCGGGTTCGTCATAGGAGGAGCTTTGGGGCTGCTGCTCGGCTTTGCCACAGCGACTTCGCGGCGTTTGGAAATTCTGCTGGACACCTCGCTGCAGATGTTCCGCACCATACCGCATCTGGCGCTGACGCCGCTGGTCATCATCTGGTTCGGCATAGGGGAACAGGCCAAGATTTTCCTGATTGTCTGCGGCGTCATGTTCCCCATCTATCTCAACACCTTTCACGGCATACGCTCGGTGGACCCCCGGCTTATCGACATGGGCAGGGTGTACGGCTTGGGGCGACGGGAACTGTGGCGGCAGATCATACTGCCGGGCGCGCTGTCCTCCATACTGGTCGGCGTGCGCTTTTCTCTGGGCGTCATGTGGATGACGCTGATCGTGGCCGAGGCCATAGCGGCATCCAGCGGCATAGGCTACATGGCGTCCAACGCCAGGGAAATGATGCAGACCGACGTCATGGTGCTTTCCATACTCTTGTACGCCCTGCTGGGGAAGCTGGCCGACGTGACGGCTCGATACCTCGAACGGCGATGGCTGGCCTGGAGGCCGGAATTTCTGAAGGCTGCGGGATGATGAGTATTGCGGGGAGCAACACGCGAGGCCGCGGCATGACGGCATTGTCGGGCGCAACATACAAGGCTGCGCCGTGATGCCGTTGTCGGGCGCAACAAGCGGGGAAGGCGGCGCGGCGCGGCGACCCGGTGATACTCCGGCCGGGGTGGAGGTGCGCATAGTCGGCCTGGAAAAATCCTATACCGGGCGCAAGGTGCTTGATTCGTTGGATTTTTCCATGCGTCCCGGCGAATTTGCGGCGGTGGTCGGGCGCAGCGGCTGCGGCAAGAGCACCTTGCTGCGCCATCTGGTGGGTCTGGAGTTGCCGGATGCCGGGGCTGTGTATGTGGACGGGCAACGGCGCGACTTTCTGCATGCGGATACGCGCATGATGTTTCAGGAAGATCGCCTGTTGCCCTGGAAAAGCGTGTTGCGCAACGTGGCCCTGGGGCTGGACGGAGAACGGGGCATGGAGGCGGCCCGGGCAGCCCTGGAGGCGGTCGGGCTGGCCGACAGGGCGGACGATTGGCCGGCCGTGCTGTCGGGCGGGCAGAAACAGCGGGTGTCGCTGGCCAGAGCGCTGGCGCACGCGCCGCGTTTTTTGCTGCTGGACGAACCTATGGGCGCCCTTGACGCGCTGACGCGCCTGGAGATGCAGCGGCTTATCGAACGGCTCTGGTTGGAGAGAAAGTTTACGGCGCTGTTGGTCACGCACGATGTAGGGGAGGCGATTACCCTGGCCGACAGGATTATCCTGCTGGAATGCGGCCGGATTGCCGAGGATCTGACTGTAGACCTGCCGCGTCCGCGGCGCAGAGGCGGCACGGCATTCGGCCGCCTGGAAACGGAGGTTTTGGAATGGATCATGAGTGTGCATGGCGGATTTATATAATTCTAATAAATACTGCCTTACGTTGATAAATTCCCAACAAAAACTTGCAGTTGACCAAGATCGTAAGCAAAAGATCTTTTTCATGACTAATCATTGACGGCATTTGTTTCATATTTCAAACCTGTTTTCTAAAAATAAACAAATATTCATGTGCAAGTAAAAGGAAATTATATTTTATGCTGTTTGCTTTCCAATAGTTTGTAGCTTTACAATTATGCTGTACTTTAATGATGATCTCCTTAGTTTGGAATCCTGCTTCTACGAACAGATCCATCACTGAAAAACTCATCGGTATGACACAGCCTTTCTTGCGCGTATCACCCATAAGAATCGCGCAAAATTTTCCATTCTTCAACACTCTACAACATTCTGCGGCTACAATTTTCATTTCCTGAAGAAATTCTGAAATGCCAAACTGAGATAAATCCTCAGCAATACTTTCACTATAGTGGATAATATCGGCATACGGTGGGTGAGTACAGATCAAATCAATGCTCTTGTCTTTGATAAAGTCAAGTCGCCTGGCATCGCCTTTTTGGATTCTCACTTGTCCGACATTGGAGTGCTTGAAGTCAACCTTCTCTTTGCAACGCTCCAACGCAATGGGGTTTACATCAACGCCTATACTATTCCGGTTAAGCAGCTTAGCTTCGACCAGCGTCGTACCTCCACCGCAAAACTGATCAAGAATCAAGTCGCCTTCTTCAGAGTAGCGCAGGATGATATTGCGTGGAATGTAAGGTGACCAATTGCCGCGATATTTTGCATCATGCGTTGCCCAATTGCCGCGTTCTGGAAAACTCCAGACCGTTTTCAATTCAAGCTCAAAATTTTCAGGCCCCCATTTCATCTGAGCTTCCTTTACGGTTTGAGACCCGGCCTTCAGGCCGGATAGCCCGACCCCGCCCTGAAGGGCGGGGTATCCGTACGGGCGGAAGCTTGGACGGGGTCCAAACCCCACCCAAGCGCAAGGCGCATGGGCCTGAAGGCCCATGCTACCTTCTTGGTAGTATTCTTCTTTATTCTATTAAATCAATGAATTGTGCTAAAAATAACGGACGTGCATAAAAGGCCCTCGATGTGCTTCCGTGCCCGGCTCCTTTGGTGCGTGGTTGGACATATACTCCCATACTGCCCGTCAGGTGTGAAAATCCACGTTCCGGATCCTTCAAGCAGTCACTGATAATTTCGTAATCATTTTTAACTGCACGATACAAATCTCCATTCAAATCAATTTCCGTAACCGTATGTACAAATGTCGGAGCCCCGCTATGCACACCTACAATACGAGCAACAATAACAAGCTTTCGCAGTTTTGACAGAAGGTGACTTTCCTCAAACGGCGTCTTCGCCACATGATACGGATCGATCATGGTAACCGCCATAGTTTCTTTGAAACCGAGGCTGCCGTCACGCTTACGTTTGAGCGGGATACTCTTTAACTCCCACGAACCAAAATTCGGGCTCTGTGCTGAGTTGGCCGACAAACCCAAATAACGCTCGCATACATGACCTGCCCACCCTTTGTTCATTTTTCCATCCGCCGCTGTGACCGTAACACCATATTGCTCCGCAAGTATGTGCAGGTCTTGCCCTTCAAGTTGTTTGAGCCGATGCACGGCCTCAGCGCGCTCCATATATGTCGCCTCACTTAGTTAACTATTTACAATCAGTAACTCGCTGATTTTTCCGCGGCTGTCGCCGACCGAGTTGATCATTCGAGAAGCGCTGATGCGATGAATTTTATGCTTTGCGTACAACTCATCAAAAAAGTTATCTGCAGAATCAATATTTTTCGGGTCGGAATTGCTCGCTATAATATAAGCTCCCTTTTCGCTCATACTGTCGATAAATCGAGCCAGATCAGCCTGTGCCCGGTCATCGAAGCCGTCCTGAGAGTAAGACGTAAAGCTGGAGGTTACCGTCAACGGCCTGTACGGAGGATCAAAATATGCAAAAGTGTTCTTATCTATAAAGTTACGGGATTCCTTAAAATCAGCGCAAACAACTATTGCTCCTTGCAAATTGTGCGAAACAGCCCTGAGATTATCCGCATCGCAAATAGTCGGATTTCTATAGCTACCCATAGGCACATTGTATTCACCTTTACGGTTTACTCGATACAGGCCGTTGAAGCAAGTCCTGTTGAGAAAAATAAACAATGCAGCAAGTTCCGGGCTTTTACTGTCACTGAGTTTCAGGAAGTTGAAGCGTTCACGGCATTTATAATAAATATAATTTCGTTTATTGTCATCGGCCCGTAGGTATCTGCGTTCCAGAGTTTTTAACTTTTCGAGAAGTTCATCTATCTCGTCGCGAATGCAAATATAGGTTTGGATAAGCTCACGGTTAATATCGCTGATGTATACATCCAACAATATACAACTGCTTAAAACATCGAACAGGACGGCACCGGCACCAACAAACGGCTCGGCGTACTTGGTTATAGTATTTCCTAGTCCTGTTGGATATTTTGCCCGAATCTCACTCAGAATTTGAGACTTGCCGCCAGCCCATTTCAAAAAAGGCTTGGCCGGCATACCGCTGTCAGGAAGAAACCCTGTACATCCGATATTGTCGGGCTTCTGTGCGGTTTTTGGAATAAACCACATCTTGCCGCGTATCTCCGCTCCGAGAATTCTGTTGTCGGCGCAGAGGACGGCAACGCACGCGTGTGAGATGTCCCAATTCTTTGCCGCTTCCTTTGCGGAAATGAATTTTATCACTCCGCCCTCCTCCTGTCTGTTCAGAGTAGTATTACTAAAACACTTTAGACTTGAAACAAATTCGCTCAACAACCTGAACTTACTTGTTGCGCAGGGCATGCAACGAAAAGTTGCTCCAAATATGGCTCGCTTGCGCTACTATATTTGATATTGAAAACACTATCAACGAGATTGTTGTGCCGTAATTACACCGCAGGTCGACGCCGGAGTCCGCCGGAGGTGCCTAATTTTCCCGGCGGACAGATCCATTCACGTCCGGACCACGGGCGCGGCACATGTCCGCATCAGTCCAGAAAGCCGGGAGGCGCGCCGTCGTTTTGCGGGTTGTATTCCGGGTGTTCAACCGCGTGCTGTGACGGGTCAAGTTCCAGGCCCGCGTTTTTCGCCGCCGTTTCAAAGGCCGGGTCATGTTGGCGTAGCGCCCCGATAGGGTCCACTCTGACGGCGGCTGTGGCGGTGGGGCAGTGCCGTTCGCAAAAGCCGCAGCCATAACAGCGCTCGTGCCGTACTACGGGCACCGGAGCGATGTGCCCCTCATGGGGAACCACGCTGACGGCTCCGTACGGGCAGGTTTCCTTGCAGACCATGCAGCGTTTGTCCTCGGCCCAGGCCAGACACAGTTTTCTGTCCACAGCGGCGGTGCCGATTTTGGCCCAACGCTTTTCTTCCAGAGGCAGCGCCTGAATCGCCCGACTGGGGCAGACTGAGCCGCAAGCGGCGCAGTCCGGGGCGCACGGCCCTGAACGCGGATCGAGAAAGGGACTGAACATGCCCGAAAAACCGGCCTGCAACCCGGCAGGCTGCAAGCCTCCGGTCGGGCAGGCTTTCATACATTCTCCGCAGCGCACGCAACGAGCGAGAAAGTCGATTTCCGGCACGCTGCCGGGCGGCCTGATAAGAGATCCCTGGTTTTTTCCGGCCGTTCCTTCAAGCGCCTGGCCCGCCGTCTCAAAATACGAGACCCCCGCGAGCGCCGCTCCTGCCGCCGCCGAACCGCAGAATGCGCGTCTGGAAAGTGCGCGCCTGGAGAGTGTTCGCGTGTTCTGTCCGGAACGAAAACCGTCCGCAGGGCCGTCGGCCGTCTCCAGCGGACCCGGCAATCCGAAACGGATGCTCTTTCGTTTGCAGGCCGTTTCACAGGCCCGGCAGGTCAGGCATTCGGATACGTCCGTTACGGAAGGATCATCGTGCAAAATACCGGCGGGGCACTGCGCGGCGCAGCGTCCGCAAGCATTGCAGGAATGCGGAGTGCGGCGTTTCCATGAAAAGGGCGGCGCAAGCCGGGAAAATAGGCCGAGCAAGGCTCCGGCCGGGCAAAGGTAGCGGCACCAGAAGCGCGGCCGGATACGCTCAAGCGCGATCAGGCCGAGCCAGAACAGGGCCACGAACCAGACCGCAGCATAGCCGCGCAAGATCGGAAACCTATATTGAAGGTCGGTGGAACCCATTTGTTCCATAACCGGCGCGGAAACGGCGAGCGCCCCGTCCAGCCCGAGCAGCCCGAGCGGGTGCAGCACCAGAGCGTAGAGTCTGGTAACCAGCGGTATCGGGCTTGCCCAGAAAGCCATGTTCACGCCAAGCAGCGCGGCGGCCAGAATCGCCGCGAGGATGCCGTACTTGAGACAGCGCGGCACGGGGTCTGTTTTGCGCCCAAGTCTTTTCCACCTGACCAGACTTCCCGCCGCGTCCAAGGTCGTTCCCATGGGGCAGACCCAGCCGCAGAAAATGCGTCCGGCGAATACCGCCGCAAGGACGACCCCCAACGCCGGGATCAGGCTCACAATGATTTCCCTCGCCGCAAGGGGCACGGCAATGCCCGCAAGCGGATCCAGGCGCAGAAAGATATCTGCGGGCAGACCGGTGAAGCCGCCGTTCTCCGCAACCCCCAGCAACAGGCAGAACAGCGCCAGGCAGGCCGCCCGGACGATTCGCCTTGTTGCGGCAAGCCTGAACGGCTTGGGAGAGTTCTTCATTCAGAGACTCAACCGCCGCACGGTCAGGTTTTCAATATCCATACGGCCCAACCCGCGCGCGTGGGCCTGGGCGATGTGCGCTACTTGCCGGGGCCGGATTTTCCGCCCGTACCATTCGTAGGAGGCGACCGCCGCGGCGTCCGCCGCCACCGGGTCAGCCGAAGCGATGACCTCTCCCGGGGTGAGCACCTTGCCCGGCCCACCGGGGCCGTTGGTGCTGAGAACACGGGTGGCGTCGATCACGGAAAGCGTGGGCTTTACCTGAAAGCAGAGATCCACGATGGCCGTATCCAGGCTGTAGCGCGAATGCATGACGTTGCGGTCGCGGACAAGCCCCATCTGGCCCTTGAGCGACAGACTGACGCCGGTCGAGCTGTGGCTTTTGGCAACGGGCGCGGCGATGATCACATCGGCTTCCAGCACGTCCGTCATGAAGGCGTTGCTTTTCATTTCCTGCGCCCCGGCCAGGGCGCTTTCCCGGTAATGGCGCTCCTGGGTGAGGTTATGGCAGACGCCGCCGACAACCGAGTTGCAGGCGTCGAGGATTCCGGAATACTCCAGGCTTCGCATGCCGCTCTGAAAGGCATGGTCAAGCACGCGCACGGAGGCCGCACCGGCTTCGGCGCACATGACCAGAAGCTCTCGGACAACTTCGGGATGCGTGTTGGCGGCGGAATCGACGTTAGACGCGAAACTCATGTTGGGCTTGATGATCACTTTCTGGCCGGGTTTGACAAAGGCGGCCATGCCGCCGAGCGCTTCAACGGCCGCGCGGGTTGCCGCGGCCGGGGACGCTTTGACCACAATGACGTCCGGGTTTGGCGCGGCCAGGAGGCGGGCCGGAAATCCCGCAAGGGAAGCTGTGCCGATACTGAGCGCGGCAGCGGCCTGCAGTTTTAAAAAATCGCGTCTTCGCATGGTGTTTCCTCATGCTCGGCCGAAAAACGGCCGATTGTTTTTCTCAAAGTCTTGAGCTGTACATGCAGCCGGGGTTCAAGGCGAGCCACCTGATGTTCTCTTTATAGTGGTGGAAGGGCGTCGTGTGAAGATACAAATTTGAGGGTGTTGACTAAAATATATATTTACGGCAGAATGCTCCCGTCCGAGAACAAGGAGATGGGACAATGCCGACCTGTAAAATGCGGATCCGGGCAGGCGGTGAAAAGCGGCGTGAAGCAGACAAGCAACGGTTTCTCTGCAAAAAATGCGACATATCATAGGAAAAGCGTACACAGCCGGTATTGAGCGGGATAACAGCAACACACGACCCCCCTTAGGGCGGTTTACACGTCGAAGTAAAGCTGTCTCGCAGAAAGCATTCATGGTTGATCTGTCGCTGTGAATGCGGCATGCAGTCACCGCTGATGACTTATTTTTCACTTCGACAAACTGCTTTATATATATTTGAGTAAACACTCTCCTTTTTCGTTTATCTGGGATAATCCATTCGGCATGTGTATATCGCGCAGCATCAACTTTGATGATGCGGATGAATGAATTCAGCTTTGCGTATGGACATATTGCCGCAATACGCTGTTGATCGCTGTCTGGTATTTCGGATATTTGTTCTTGAACCAAGCAACTATATCCGCATCAAGACGCATGGAAACCTGCCGTTTGAGAGGACGATAGAACTTACCGCGGATTGCGCCGGTCCAATCCAAAATTTCAGGAATATCAGAAAGATCTATATCCTTATCGTCCTTCTGCTTCAAGTTGGCAATCTGCTCTTCAAGAGGCGGGATACCATTCTTGTTCATAGCGTTTCCTTTCGTGGGATGTTGCCTGCCGTGCCGACAGGATTCGGATTATTTCCTTCCCTTCGCTGTTTCTGTATGTGTGGACAACCACAAGAAGCGGAAGGTCAAGTACCCTTCCTATCGCGTGCCAACGCTCCTCGTCGTCAATTACACGATCAAGAATATACGTTGCAAGCGGATCGTCAAATACTTGCGAGGCAAGCTCAAAGCTTATCTCGTGTTTGGCGTAGTTGGCCGCGTTCTTCTTTTGATCCCACTCAAAATTCATGTCGTTTTTGTATATACATCGAAGACACCGTGCGGTCAACCCTTTTATCGGGAAATACGCTGTCAAGCTAACTTTCCTGTTTTTTCAGGAGAAAATCATGTCCGATACCGTTTCCGTCTTGAAAAACCTACCCCGACCGAGCGTGACGCGGGAACCGCGTTCAGCGGTTTCCCGCCAGGCAGGATGATCAAAGGCTATGCGGCGGCGACGCCGTTCACTCCGGCTGTGGATGCAAACTACATCTTCCGCGGGTGTTGAGGGGCATGTAAAAAAGGCCGGGTAGGCACGAAAAAATGAGCCGCCCCGGTAAATTCTGTTCCGTCCGGCCCAAGAAAGCCCCGCAAAGTCAAAAAAACCTTGCGGGGCGCGGCTTTTATCATAATTGTCAAGTCAGGGGCAGGCGGAAGCGCACTTTCTCTACAAAAACACCTGACGGGAGTACGGCCTAAATACCGCAACGGAGCATACGCCAAGGTGTATGCTGCGCGGGAAACGAATCAGACAGACGACCGCGTCACGTCCTGGGGGTCTCCTTACCCGCCAACCGACCGGCCAACCGTCCAAAGACAATGCAGTCGCCGGTGGCATTGCCTCCCAGCCTGTTGGTGCCGTGCACGCCGCCCGCGACTTCGCCGGCGGCATACAGACGGGGAATAATTTTGCCGTACCTGTCCAGCACTTGCGCCGTTGTGGGCATTGTGCGCAACCCGCCCATGGTGTGATGCACCCCCGCCTGGGTGGGACTTGCCCAGAACGGCCCTTGCTCAATAGTTTTTAGGTTGACGTCCTTTTTCCCGAAATCACTGTCCTTGCCGGAGGCGACAAGTTCGTTGTAGCGCTTGACGGCGGCAAGAAAATCCGCAGGCGGAACCTTCAGTTTTCCTTCCAGTATCTTGGCCAGCTCCTCCAGGGTCGGAGCGGTAAAACACAATCCCTTGTCCAGAGACACCTTGAGCCTGTCCGGAGAATACCGTTTGGCCGCGCGGTCATCGGCGACCCAGAGAAACACCTTCTCCGGCTGGGCCATGGTGCTGCCGGACAGAATATCGCGCCTGGCGTCTTCCGCCACAAAACGCTTGCCCAGCAGATTGAGGAAAACAGCGTGATCCACGCCGAGATTGGCGATGTCGCCGTATTTTTTTGTGAAGTAATTGCAGGCGACCAGGAGCTGGATATAGTCCATGCCGACAACATCCGCACCTACGTCCTGAGAATAGGTCAGAGCCTCGCCTGTGGCCCAGGGCACATTGGTCGTCGGGAGCTTGTCGTCATATTGCGGGGCATATTTTGAACGAAAGGGCACATCCGCTCCGAAACCGCCCGTGGCGAGCACCACGGCGCGCTTGGCCTCAATATGCTTGATCCCCCTCCCTTCCTTGACCTGCACGCCCAGAACCTCGCCGTCCAGGGTACCGCGGCGTACAATGCCGCTCAGGGCGCAATTCAAGCGTACGGGTACTTGCCGCTCATCGACATTCTTTTTCAACACCGCGATAATAGCCCCACCGCGTCCGTGATTGACGGGATCATGGCTTCTGGGGTGGAGCGCACCGACAATGGTGTACACCTTCGGTTCGAAAACGACGCCGAGTTTTTCCAGCCATTTCACACCGTCAAGGGCGTGGTCCACATAATAGCGCACCTTGGCCGGGTCAGACCGGAAATCTCCTCCGGACATGGTCTGCGCGAAATGCAAATCCGGGGAGTCTTCAATACCCTGGGGTTTTTGCCTCTCAGGATCGGCGCAGTTGTATCCGCCGCTCGCGATGACGGAATTTCCCCCGACAATGTTCGCCTTGTCGATAACGAGCACGTTCGCGCCCGCGTCTTTGGCCTCAACGGCGGCGGACAAACCGGCATAGCCGGTGCCGACGACCACGACGTCAACGCTCTGATCCCACTTGTCCGGCGGCGGCACAGCTTCCGCAGGCGTCACCGACAGCGGCGTCACCAGGGCGGCAGCGCCGGTGACGGCAGCGCCTTTCAACACGTCGCGCCGGCTGATGCCGGATATCTTTTTTGAATCGGACATTTTCCACTCCTTTTTATAGGTCAGTCCCGCAGGGGACAATCCGAGCAATGTTTTATCAATGCTGAAGTTGTTTTTGATGCTTCAATCCACGCCCGGCTCTCTCCGCCGGATGACTGCTCCACCACGGCGGGGACCGGGGCAGCGCCCCGGACGCCCAAGGCATACAAAATCAGCATTGCCGTGTCCTCATGCTCGGTCATGCGCTTGCTCAGGCCGATGGTTCGCGGGCAGCGCGCCGGCATGTTCCGTCAACTGCGTTCCTTGAGCCAGGCCGCTATTTTAGGGGCGATTTCCTTTTGGGACAGCGTGCCGGCGACTATGCCTGCGTGACCGACGGGGAAGGACGCCTCTTCTTTATCTTTGCTTCCGATAAAGGAGAGCAGGGGTTTCGATGACGAGGCCGGTATGAGGTTGTCTTTGAGGCCGTACACGTTGAGCACGGGCACGGTGATGTTTTTCAGATCGATTTTTTTGTCGCCCAGGACGAATTCGCCTTTGATGAGCTTGTTTTCCTGCCAGAGGTCTTTCATCCAGGTACGGTAATTTTCGCCGGCCTGATTGGGGCAGTCGAAGAGCCATTTTTCCATGCGCAGGAACTCGCCCAGGGCCTTGGGGTCGTCAAAGCTGTTGACGATGTTGATGTATTTGCCGACGGCGAGGTTATACGGGCTGAGCATGATGAAGGTGTTGTTCAGAAAATCACCGGGCAGCACGCCGAAGGAATCCACCAACAGGTCGATGTTTATGTACTTCGACCACTTGAACAGCAATCCGTCTTCAATGGCGAAGTCGAAGGGGGCGGCGATGGTCACCAGGTTTTTGATTTTTTCCGGGTGCAGGGAGGTATAGATGGCGGAGAAAGTACCGCCCTGGCATTTGCCGAGCAGGTTGATTGCCGGCAGGGCATGTTTTTCACGGATAAAGTCGACGGCATCGCCGAGGTAGCCTTCGATGTAGTCTTCGGTGGTGATGTATCTGTCCGCGTCCGTGGGGTAGCCCCAGTCCACGATATACACGTCCTGACCCAGTTCCAGCAGTTTTTTGACGAAACTTTTGTCCGGCTGAATATCCATGATGTATTGTTTGTTCATCAGCGCATAGACGATGAGCACAGGGATGGAAGAAGGCTTTTTGACCATGGGACGGTAATGGAAGATCTGCACTTTATCCATGCGCAGAGCGAGGTCTTTGGGGGTCTTGTTGATGTCGTCGCAGTCCAGCTTGGTGAAAACCTCGGTGCCCTTGAGGAGTTTTTCTCCGTAGGTCATGGCGCTTCCCACCGCGCTTTCGTACATTTTGAAGGCATCCGCGGCCTCGCTCACGATTGTTCCGGTCTTGCTCATGATTCGCTCCTTATCGTTTGATTCCGACACGCACGGCGTTGGTCAGCTTTTGGCGCCGGCCAGATTCCTGATTTCCTTCCGCAGCGCCCGCACTTCCTTTTTCAGTTCGTAAACTGTGGCGTACAGGTCGTCCATGTCCGATTTTTTGGGAATGGGCAGGGAAGCGAACGAGAGTTCGAAGAATCTGTCGAATTCCGCGCGGAATTTCGCCATTTCGTCCACCATGTTGCCGGCCAGCATGCTCACTTCATCGGAAAAGAGCACTTTGTCGTAAGTCGCGGAAACGGTCTTGCTCCAGTATTTGTAGAATTCCTCAAAGGTTTTGATTTTGTTGTCGCCCGCGCACATCTCCACATAGTCGTTCAGGGCCTTCTTGGTCGCTTCTCCGGCGATTTCCGCCAAGGCGGCATAAAAGCGGTTCGAGGCTATGTTGTACTTGATCCAACTGTCCATGACCGCCTGCCGGCTCTTCCAGACGTCCATGTCCTTGCCGAAAGTGGGGGCCTTTGCGGCTTTGCCCGCTGTCTCATCGTAGACTTTGCGGAATACTTCAAGGAAATCTATGTATCCCTTTGGGCCCTTGTCCAGGGAATTGAACCAGGCCGTGCGGAGTTGCTCGTCGGCGGCGAACAAATTTTTGTAGTTGTCGCTCAGCACTTTGTCAGAGGACTCCAGTTTGCTCACGAAGATTTCGGCGAACTTCTGCATGAAAGCAGGGACGGACGGGACGAAAGCATTGTGGAGCAGCGTGAAAAAGCGCCCGGCCCAAGCGTCGTAAATTGCGCCGGCGGTCTTGGCGTCCAGCTTGGCACCGCCTTCCGACAGCTTTTTCCAGAGCTCGAAGAGGGACTGGTAGACTTCGGTGCTTTCCGCGATTTTTTTCATAAAATCCTGCGGGGACTCGAAAGCCTTTTTATAAAAGTCGGAGGGTTTTTCTCCTTCCCCGCTGTCGCCGGCAAACTTCTTGAACGAAGCCTGCATATTTTTCTGCCATTCATCAAACAGGGATTTTTGCGCCTCAAAAAACTTTTCATACACTTGCCCGGTCATGATATACCTCCTGAAATTGTTCCCGCGCCTGTCGTGTTCGGCGTGTTACGCGACGGAACCCGTTCCCGTCCCGTAGAGCCGGTGCGGGGTCGTGTCTTTCCACGGGCAAGCATGCCGCAGGTGCGGCGTGCATTGCGTCCGTATCCGTCAAAACGCTTTGCTGTTTGGTAAGATTAAGAGCGCAAATGCTGCATAATTCGTATCGCGGGGGTTGTCTACACGGAATTGAACATTTTTCGCGGATTTTTCGTGTCGCCGGCGTGACGCCGGCCTGAGCAGGCGCAAAGCCGAACATTTGTCCTGATGCTCGCGGCGGGGTTCTGGACGGAGCCCAGACTGTGTCCGGGACGAAATCCCGAGGCTCCGGGCGGCGGTGTTTCGTCCGGCCTCAGCGCGCACCCTTGGGAAAGAGCACGACGCCTATGGTTTTGAGAATGATTTTGGCTTCCAGCAAGAGGGACATGTTTTTAATGTAGAAGAGGTCATATTCGAGTTTGAGGCGCGCATCGTCGACTGAAGCGCCGTAGGGGTAACAGACCTGGGCCCAGCCGGTTATGCCGGGTTTCACGCTGTGCCGCACGTCGTAGTAGGGGATGAGGGCGCTCAGTTCGCGCACGAATTCCGGGCGTTCGGGACGCGGGCCGATGAGGCTCATTTCGCCCTTGAGGACATTGACGAGCTGAGGCAGTTCGTCGATGCGGGTTTTGCGGATAAAGCGCCCGATGCGTGTTACGCGCGGGTCGTTTTTACCGGCCCACACGGCGCCGTTTTTTTCCGCGTCGAGGCGCATGGAGCGGATTTTATAGACGGTGAATTCCCTGCCGTACAACCCGACGCGGCGCTGCCTGTAGAGTACGGGTCCCGGAGACCCGCAACGCACGGCCGCCGCGGCCGCCAGCAGGACGGGCAAGGCCGCGGCCGACAGCGCCAGAGAAAAACAGATGTCCGAGGCACGCTTGAGCCTGCGCATGGCGGTATTGACGTTGAGGTTGAAGCCGTCTTCCAGCAGGAGCAGGTCGTCCCTGACAAGATCCACGGGCACGCGCGCGGCCAGGCGCTCGTACAGCCCGCGGATGTCCACGACGTTCAGGCCTTTCAATTTGGCGTTGAACAGGCCGTGGGCCGTGTTTCTGTCCGGAAAGGCCGAATCCAGGATGATGACCCTGGTTGGGGAAAAACGCGCAATGACGGCGAAGATGTCTTCGGCCGCACCCAGGCGCGGGCCGGCCGGGCCTTCGTTTCCGGACGCATTCGGGGGGGGGTGCCCGGTGGCCTCGGCGTATCCCACATAGCCCAGTATCTCGGTTTCCGGTTCGTATTCCTCAAGGATGCCGCGGGCGCGTTGCGCCCCGCGGGAACCGAAAAACACGACCTTGCCGGGTTTCGCCCGCGCCCGCCGGGCCAGGAGAAAGTACGCACGCCTCCAGGCCAGGGAAAGCGTCAGGTTCACGGCCATCTGCACCACGAACATCATGCGCGGGAAACGCCAGTGTTCAAAGGTGTAAAAGGCGAAACCGGCGGCCACGATGCCGACCACGACGGCCACGAGCACGCGCACGCAACTGTCGCGGAAGTCTTCGCGTCCCACGTTGTAACAGTCCATCATGTAGAACGACAAAAGAAAGATGAGCACGGTAAACGTGGACGCCCCGGTATAATCCGCGAAAATTTCCAGGTAGGGAGGGAGCATAAGGCGGGAACTCACGGCCAGAGCAATGAGTATGCAGAGCAGGTCCACAAAGCGAAAGATGATGCGGGTCGAGCTTTTCATAGAAAAGTCCTTTACGGCCTGAAACCTCTCCGCCTTCAGGAAGATTCCCGCTTGACGCCCGGCAGGGCCGGGTATGCCTTTCCGGCGGGTTCTCCCTTCAGGGAGGGGCATGCCCGGCCGGTTCTCATCCGTCGGGGCGAATCCGGCCCGCGGACGGCGCCGGATGCGGATTGCAACGCGCTCCGATTGCGTCGAGCAGGTAGTCGGCCGTGACGCGGGCATCGTATTCGGTTTCCATGAGCGTCCGGCCGGCCCGGCCCATGCGCGCCGCGAGTTCGGGGTCGCGCAGCAGGCGTACCGCCGCATCGGCAAGCGCCCGCGCGTCCCCCGGCGGGACAAGGAAGCCGGTAAGCCCGTCCACGGCCACTTCGCGCGACCCCGGCGCATCGGCGGCAATGACCGCCCTGCCGACGGACAAGGCCTCCATCAGCGATACCGGAACGCCTTCACGGTAGGACGGCAACAGGACCGCCCGCGCCTGCTCAAGATAGGGCCGCACGTCGGGCTGTTCCCCCAGGTATTCGATATGCCCCGCGTCCTGTGCGGCGAGGACTTCTTTCAGGGGCACACCGCCCGGCCCCGGCTCGGCCGGCCCGAGTACCCGGAAGACTGCCTCGGGGTGCGTTTCGCGCGTCAGGCGCGCCGCCTCCATAAATTCGCGCAATCCCTTGGCAGCCACCAGCCTGCCGACGTACAGAAACACCGGGGGACCGTCACAGGGCGGGCGGAAGGCGAAATGCCCGGTATCCACGCCTGTTCCCCTGCACATGAGAACAACGGGGGAGGACGGCAGTATGCCGAGTTCCTCAAAGCGCTCCCTGTCGTCGGCGTTTTGAAAAAACACCCTGCCCGCCGCGGTGAAGGCGCAACGGTAGAGCAGGCGCGCCAGTTGCATCAGCAGCCGTTTGGCGGGCGTGTCTCCTTCAAACATGTAGCCGAGGCCGGTAATCATAAAGCTGCGCCGGCTCTTCCGCGGGAATCCGGCCAGGGCGGAGGCGAAAGCGCCGTAGATCACCGGTTTGACGGCGCAGGCGAAAAGCGCATCCGGTTTCTCCCGTCTGAAAATGCGCTGAAGATCAAGGAGCGTCAGCAGGTCGCGCAGGGGGTTCAATCCTCTGCGGTCCAGACGATAACGGACAAGGCGGACGCCGCAGGCGGCAAGTTTCTGTTCCCAGACCGGGTCGTCGTTTGCATCGGCAACGGGGATAAGGCACAGGACATCATGGCCGCGCGCCTGCGCCCGCCGCAGGAGCACGCTCCAGAAATTGCTCATCGCTCTGGCCTGGTTGCCCAATACAGCAGTCTTCATCCGCATGTACCTTACGGTCAGGCTCTCTCTTCGGGGAGCTTCCCGCTCGGAAGCGGTGTCGGGAGAGCGGCCTGCGCGTTTATTTTTTTCTGGAAGTCACCTTGGCGTCGCCGCGGCCGATGCACTGGAATTCCTTGGTCACCAGCCGGTTTGCGCAGCCGCTGCCGCTGTACCGGTTGCACTGCCCGGTTTCGCCGCCGAAGGCTTCCGCCTCGCTGTAGCCCCGGCTTCGGCAGCGTTGCGAGGCGAGTTCCAATGCCTCCTGCGGGTTGACATCGGGTATTTCCCAAGAGGCGTATTCGTAAGACATGCGCACAACGGCGTCGGAGCGGCTGCCGCCTGTGGCCGCTCAATGTTTCTGCTGCTGCATGATCGGAAAGCAGGCGCCGAGCAGTACGGTAAACACAGCAAGCGCCAAGGATTTTTTCATCAGATTTCTC
>JAISWB010000068.1 GCA_031271265.1 Desulfovibrio sp.
GCAAATCCCGCCATGGGGCACCGCTACGGACGATCCAAACCATTGCGTTGACCATGGTTCGATTATCACGCGCAGGTCGCCCTGGGCCTGCTTTTCGTTCCGGCGGTAGTAGCGGCTCACTTCGTTCCCATTCATCGTCGGTAAGTTCATATCTATGTTTCATGGGTCCATAATTGCCCATTTATTAGATTTTGTCTAGATTTTGAAAACACGCCCTAACACATGCAGTCGTCCGGCGCAAGGACGTAAGGGTCGGCTTTGTACAGGTCAAGACCGACCGTTTTGTCATAGAGGCTGCTGTTACTCAGTACGGCGACCTGACCGCCCGGCCCGGCGGGCCGGACGGCTCCGGCCCGCTCCAATGCTGCAAAATCCCGCTCGTAGAGTGACACGCTGTATCGCTGCAGACGACGCAATACAGGTCGGGCGTTGTCGCCGAATTTCAGCGAGTCGAGACGCGTCAGCAATTCTTTGGCTGTCGCATCGTACGGGATGATGAGACCTTGTGTCAGCGTATCAATGAGATGAAAGTCTTTCTCGATTTCCCGAAAAGGAAAATCTGCTGTATTTGCCGTTGCTCCGATACGTTCAATAATATTTTTTTCATCCAACTTGCCTTCGCCGCTCTGCCAATAAAGTTCTAAAAAATAATCCCGCACGGCATCCGGATGCAGCAAATCCGCCTTATGACGCTCGGCAACCGAACGCGCGGCTTGGGCGGAGCGACTCATGATGCCGGTCGGCAATCCCGATTCAGGCCGAAAAACATAGACTCGTCCTATTTTCATCAGGCCTTCACGATTGCATCTGCCGGCCGCCTGGGCAACTGAATCCATACCTGCCTCGGCGCGGTAAACCACAGGAAAATCCAGGTCAACGCCGGCTTCGACAAGTGTTGTGCTTACCACGCGGCACGGTCGCCCTTCATTCTTATACGCCGCAAGGGCGGCGTGGATGTCTTTAAGCGCCTCAGTCCGGTGCTGTGGGCACATCAGCGCGCTTAGATGAAAGAGTTCTTTTTGCTCTCGGGGCACGTTTTGCGATAGCGCTGCATGGTCACGCAATCCGTCAAAAATTTTTCGGGCCATACGCCTCGTGGGTACGATGCAGAGCACGCACGGTTCCGCCGCTAGGCGTTCAACAAGCGCAGCATCGGACAACTCACCGATATGATGTATCTCCACACGCTTTAACGATGCATGCAAGGCTTTCGGATCGGGAACGATTTCCCGAACTCCGGTAAGACCGTTCGCAAGTCCTTCGCTGTTGCCGTCCGGTGCGTCGGAAGGCGCGTTCAATGCCGGTTGAGTTGCCGTGCAGAGAACGACACTCGCCGCGTAACTTGCCGACAATTCACGTATTGCTTCAATGCATGGGCGCAGGTACGGCAAGGGCAGCATTTGCGCTTCATCCAGAATGATAACGCTCTTGGCCAAGTTATGCAGCTTGCGGCAACGCCCGGCTCGTGCGCTGAAAAGGCTCTCGAAAAACTGCACAGATGTAGTGACGATGACCGGTGCATCCCAATTTTCCGTGGCGGGGTGCGGACTGTCATCGTCATGTTCTTTCGGAAGCACAAGATTGCTGTGGTGCTCAATCACGAATTGCCCGCCGGCATCGTCCAGCGCTTCGCGGAATACATCGGCATTTTGCTCAATAATGCTCGTATAGGGTATGACGTAAACTATCCTGTCAAGGTTTCGGCGCTCCGCATGCGCCAAAGCAAAGGCCAGGGAAGAGAGGGTTTTGCCGCCCCCCGTGGGCACGGTCAGCGAAAACAGACCGGGCTCCTGTTCTGCTGCTGCCCGGCAAAACTGCAACACTTCCGATCTGGTCCGGTTGACATCAAGTCCCCGAATCGCCGCCGAATACTGCAATGTTTCCGCTTTGATCCGATTAACATCGCCGGGTTGCGCCTCTGCGGATTTTTTTTGCAGGAAAATGTCCAATCGAGCGCGCAGCTCATGTATACCGGGATAGGTCCGACGGGCCGCACGCGTGCGGTCCTGCTGGTCCCCGCCCGCTTCCGCGTCCAAACGATCCGCATCGACAAGGCAGGAAAAAAGCATGCGCAGAAAGAAGGCAACACGGAAACCGACATTGCGTGATTGTGTGTCAAAGGGGTATGCATTGCCATCCGGATAGTCGCACATATCCGCCCCAAGGCATTCCCGCCAGGCCGAATAATCCTCTATTTTGCGGCGTGCGGGCTCAAGTCTGCGCTGCAAGGTGCCTGCTTCGGAGGATTGATCTTTTGAACGGCCGTCCGGCAGTCCCGCATGGTGTCCCGCAATGCAATAAGCAAGAAGCTTTCTCGCGTACCACAGCGCAGAGCCTGCCAAAGAAACATCGGACATCGCCTGACGTGCGCCGGCAGTGGAATGATCCACCCGTATATTTTCTCCCCGCACACGGCGTTGAAACTTTTCGCTTGCCTTGCCGATGTCGTGCAGCAAACCGAGGATGCGCCCCCAGGCGGCCGCGTCGAAACGATCGGCAAACTCCGCCGCGTGTTCGCCCACATTGAGCAAATGGTCGCGCAATGTTTGTCCCGGTCTGGCCAGCAACATTGTCTTCTGCCTGCTTGTGTCGCACATTTGCCGTACCTCCTTGCCTATTGTTCGGCGTATAGTGTGAAATCCGCTGCCCGGCCGAGCGGAAAACGAAACACTGTGTCCAGGCGGCCGATTCGGTAAAAACGCCGACAGATACTCACGGCAATTCGACAGGCCGCGTCCCGGGCGCAATGCGCTTACTGAATTTTTACTTAAAAGTCACCATATTATTGACATATATGCGCTGTTCAAACAGTGACTTACGCAAATTGTCGGCAAATTGTCGAAAAAAAGCTTGACACGCGCCCCGCCGCCATGTAAGCAGCCGAAAACATCAAGGAAAACGACACCGTGAAGACCCGTGCCCCGGCCGCCCGGCCCGCAAATGCTGAAATTCAACCGAACTCCGTGTTCCGGTTTTATTTTTTCTACAGCGGAACCCGCGGCGACGAGGGACGTGTCTGACAGGTTTGGTACAACGTCACCCAAGGGCCGCGGGCTGAATGCCGGCGGCCCTTTCTTTTCCGCCGGCGGCGGCGCAAGGGACGGGCGACGGGAACCGGAGCCGGGGACATCCCTTTCCCCATACCCAAGGAAAACAGCCATGCAGATGCAGTTTATGCAGATCGGCAAATCAATCAGGATGGAAAGGCTCTTCAACCGCAACACCGGCAAAAGCATCATCGTCCCCATGGACCACGGCGTTTCCGTGGGCCCCCTCGACGGTCTGGAACATATGACCAAGGCCGTCACCGATGTCGCGGAAGGCGGGGCGAACGCCGTACTCGGCCACAAGGCCCTCGTGCGTTGCGGACACCGCAAAAGCGGACGCGACCTCGGCCTCATCCTGCACCTCTCTGCCGGCACCGAGCTTTCTCCGTACCCCAACCGCAAAACCCTGACCGCCTCCGTTGAAGACGCCGTTTGTCTCGGCGCCGACGGCGTATCCGTCCACGTGAATCTCGGCGATACCTACGAGGCGGAAATGCTGGCAGATTTCGGGCGCGTGTCCCGCGAGTCGGAGCGCTGGGGCATGCCGCTCCTGGCCATGGTCTACGGACGCGGTCCGAAAATTCCGGACAGCCTCGCCCCGGAAATCGTGGCCCATTGCGCCCGCGTGGGAGCCGAACTCGGCGCCGACGCGGTCAAGGTGCCGTACACCGGAGACATAGACAGCTTCAGCTTCGTCGTTGAATCCTGCTGCATCCCCGTACTCATCGCCGGCGGACCCAAAACCGGCACCACCAGGGAATTTCTGCAAACCGTCCATGACGCGATCAAAGCCGGAGCGAAAGGTTTGTCCGTCGGGCGCAACATCTTCCAGCATCCCGAGCCGCGCAGGCTGATGAGCGCCCTCAACGGCATCGTGCACGAGAACATGAGCGTCGAGCAGGCATGCGCCCTTATCGGCGCATAGACGGAGACCGCACGTGAAACCGATACTCTTCAAGGCCGTACCCTTCGTCAAAAAAGACGTCACGCGCGCCCTGGAAGCCGGGGTCGACGGCCTGATCGTCCCCGCGGAACACCTTGCCGCGGCGTCCTCCCTTGCCCGCTGCATCGTGCTGGACGCCGGCGCCCTCGAAGAAACGGAACTGCTCTCCAGGGACGACGAAGAAAGGGCCGCCGCCTGCCTCGACAGGGGGCAAACCGTGTTGCTGCGCAACAGCCGCCTGATCATCCCCGTGGAAAACCTGCTGGCGCGCGGGCAGGCCGCGGGCAAAAAAGGCCTTCTGGCCGTCGAGGTCATCACTCCCGAAGCAGCGGCCACCGCCGCGGGCATCCTGGAAAAAGGCGCCGATTCTCTCGTCGTGCCCGGCGCGGGACTGGACAGGCTTCAGGAGATCATCGCCGTGATCCGGCAGACCGACGGCGTGCTGTCTCTCGCGGAAGCCGTGATCACAGAGATACGCAATGCAGGCATGGGGCACAGGGTCTGCGTGGATACTCTGTCCGTGTTCCGCAGCGGACAGGGGATGCTCACCGGCAATTCCGCCGCCTTTACTTTCCTTGTGAACGCGGAAACCGAAGCCAGCGAATACGTCGCCTCGCGTCCCTTCCGCGTCAACGCTGGCGCTGTACACGCCTATGCCCTGGCGCCGGGCGATGCGACCGCGTATCTTCAGGAACTGCGCGCCGGGTCCGAAGTGCTGACCGTAGACCATGCGGGCAACACCGGCCGCGCCGTAGTCGGCCGCGTCAAGGTGGAGCGGCGTCCCATGCTCTATGTGGGCGCGAAGGTCGGTGACAGGGAAGGCGGCATATTTCTGCAAAATGCCGAAACCATACGTCTGGTCCGTCCGGGCGGACAAACGGTGAGCGTTGTCGACCTCGCGCCCGGCGATACCGTACTCTGCCGGCTCGACGATGCCGGACGCCACTTCGGCATGCGCATCAAGGAAGATATCCGTGAAGAATGAAGCAAACAACAACGGTGTCGCGCGTGAGAAGAAACTCTCCGTGAAGACGGGAGCGGACAATGCCCGCGCCGCAGAAGACCGTCTTGAGCGCGTCCGCGCGGATATCAACGCAACCGACACGCAACTGCTCGCGCTCCTGAACAAACGCGCCGCCTTGAGCATTGAGGCGGGTAAAATCAAGGCTCGGGACGATGCGCCGATCTTTCGCCCCGGACGGGAAGAAGCGATTCTGGAAAGGCTGGCCGCGGCCAATAAGGGACCTCTGCCCAACGACCATCTCAGGGCCGTGTACCGGGAGGTTCTTTCCTCGTCGCGGGCGCTGCAGCGCTCGTTGCGCGTGGCCTTTCTCGGTCCCGAAGGCACCTTTTCACACATGGCCTGCCTGGAATATTTCGGCCGCGGCTTCACCGGCGCACCCATGCAGCGCATGGACGCCGTGTTCGCCGCCGTGGAAAAACGCGACTGCGACCTCGGCATCGTCCCTGTGGAAAATTCCGTCTACGGCACGGTAGCGCAGAGTTTCGACCTCTTCGTCACCCACAACGTGCATGTGCAGGCGGAATGGTTCAGCCGCATCCGCCTCTGCCTGATCAGCAAAGAACACTCCCCGGGGGTCGTGCGCAGGGTTTACTCCCACCCCCAACCTTTGGGGCAATGCTCCGCCTGGCTGAAGGACAACCTCCCCCATGCCGAGCTGATTTCCATGGAGAGCAGCGTGTTCGCCGCCGAACGCGCGGCCGGCGAGGCAGGCGCAGCCGCCGTCTGCCGTCCCGGCATGGGCGAACGCCTGAACCTCAACACCCTGGCCTCCGGTATTGAAGATCTTCCCGACAACCTGACCCGCTTCTTCGTCATCGGCGCCGAGCCCGCCGCGGAAAGAAAAGCCCCGGCCGCGTCGCTGAAATCCTCCATACTCTTCATCATACCCGACAAACCGGGAAGCCTGGCGACTGTGCTGCAAAGTTTTTTTCAGGCAGACATCAACCTGAGCAAACTCGAATCGCGCCCCATGCGCGGGGAATCCTGGAAATATATTTTCTTTGCCGACCTGGACTGCGACATAACCGCCCCGCAATATGGAGGGTTGCTCGAAAACCTGCATCACATCTGTCTCCGGGTGCGCATTCTCGGCTCCTACCACAGCGGCCGGCATATCCGTCCGCCGGAATAACATCGGTTACGGGACGGCTTCTAATCTTCGGCAAGGAGGAATAATAAACGAAGCATGACGCCCGCAATTTTTTTCGCCTAAACTCTGGAGTTTTTTTAGAAAATGGGCTAAAGTCCGCCGCATGCGGTTGCGAAAACGCGCAGAAACAATCCCCCGTACGAGGTTTTCTTCCGGATGCGCTTTGAACTTTTCGTCGCGCGGCGCTATCTTTTCGCCCGCCGAGGACAGGCCTTCATCTCGGTCATTTCCTGGCTGTCCGTGGCCGGCGTGGCCTTGGGCGTCGCTTCCCTCATTGTCGTCATGGGCGTCATGAACGGCTTCACAACGGATTTGCGCGACAAAATTATCGGCATGGCCGCCCATGCCGTTGTTTACAGTTCCGAACCCGTCTTTGAGGAAGATCCGGCGCTTGAGGAAACTCTGCGCTCGGCGCCGGGCATTATCGGACTCACGCCCTTCATCCATTCCGGGGCACTGCTTTCGGGTCGCTCCGGCGGCTCCGGAATCTACCTGCGCGGCGTGGACCCGAAAAACGCCGCAACCGTACTCGGCGGCCTCAAAAATATGACCCGCGGCAAAGTCGAAGACCTGGACGCCCCCGAAGGGCTGCCGGGCATCATCATCGGTGAGGTCCTCGCCGACAAACTGGCCGTGAGCATGGGCGGCAGGGTCAACGTCATGGCCCCCTCCGGCCGGCAAAGCGCCGCGGGGTTCACCCCGCGCATCACGTCCTTCCGCGTTGTCGGGCTGTTCCGCATCGGCCTCGCCGATTACGACGGTGCCCTGGCCTTCGTTAACCTGCCCAACGCCAGGGAAGCCCTGGGCCGGCCGGGCCGGGGCGTTTCCGGCATAGAGACGGCCGTGAACGATGTCTACGCGGCCGGCGACATCCTGCGCAACGCCCTGTCCCGCACCGGCAGGCCGGACCTCTATGCCCGCACCTGGCAGGAAATGAACGCCAACCTTTTCGCCGCCCTGAAACTGGAAAAAGCCGCCATGGCCGTCATCCTGACCCTGGTCGTGCTGGTCGGTTCCTTTTCCATCGTGACCGCCCTCGTCATGCTGGTCATGGAAAAAACCCGGGACATCGCCGTGCTGATGTCCATGGGCGCCGATGCGGGCAAGGTGCGCCGCATCTTCATGCTCCAGGGACTGCTGATCGGCCTCATGGGCACGGCAACCGGGCTGGCCCTGGGCCTCGGCTGCTGCATGCTGCTGAAACGCTATAAATTTATCGAACTGCCCAGGGGCGTCTATTCGCTTGACTATCTGCCCGTTCTGCTGCATTGGCAAGATGTGCTGTTGACGGGAGCAGGAGCCATGCTGCTCTGCTTTTTCGCAACCCTGTACCCGGCGGGCCGGGCGGCGGGCATCGAGCCCGTCGAGGCGCTGAGGCACGAATGACGCCTGCAGCCGTGCATACATGTGCGGAGCCGCGCCCCCCGCACACCCCGGCGGATAGCTCCGGGCAACGTCCTCCGCTCTATTCGCTGCGCAATCTGGTCAAGGAATTTGACGGTCCGGGCGAAAAGGT
The DNA here is from genome assembly GCA_031271265.1 of Desulfovibrio sp. Taxonomy (GTDB): domain Bacteria; phylum Desulfobacterota; class Desulfovibrionia; order Desulfovibrionales; family Desulfovibrionaceae; genus Frigididesulfovibrio. Next base: position 7,681 of record JAISWB010000068.1, read on the forward strand.
TAGTGTTTTACAAGGCCTCAACCTTGATATACAAGAAGGCGAAAGCGCGGCCGTTGTCGGCGCTTCGGGGTCCGGAAAATCGACGTTTCTGCACATTTTGGGCACCCTTGCCGAACCGGGCGGCGGGGAACTGTACTTTCGCGGGACGAATATGCGGACCCTGGATGCCGGAGCAAAAGCCCGCCTGCGCAATGAAAGCATCGGCTTCGTCTTTCAGTTCCACCACCTGCTGCCGGAGTTTACAACCTTGGAAAACGTGGCCATGCAGGCGGTGATCGGCGGCTGCCCGATGCAGGCCGCGCTGGACAAGGCGGCGGACATACTGGAACGCGTGGGGCTGGCCGGCCGGGCGCGCTTTGCCGTCGGCCTGCTTTCCGGCGGCGAACGCCAGAGAGCGGCCATAGCCAGAGCCCTGATGCAGGACCCCGTCGTGCTTCTGGCCGACGAACCTACGGGCAACCTTGACGAGAAAAACGGCATGCTGGTCGCGGAACTGCTTGTGCGGCTGAACGCGGAGCAGGGCACGGCCATGGTTGTGGCGACACACAATCCGGAGTTGGCGGGACGCATGGCCAGACGCTTCGAACTCAAGTCCGGAGAACTGTATGAGCAATCACGCTGACCAAGGAATATATCTGAACGCGGAGCGGAGCGCGGCCACGGCTGCGGCGACGCACAATCCGGAGCAGTCCGGCCGTACGGCCGGACGCTTCGAACCCAAGTCCGGAGATCTGTATGAGTAATCGCGCTGACCAAGGAATACAGCCGGGGGGCCGCGCTCCCCGCAGACCCGCCCGCGTACTTCCCAGGCCGGCTCCGCGCAACGCCGCGCATCCCGTCCCCCAGACCGCGCCGGTCCTGCAGGCCGCATCGATCTTCCGGACCGCATCGCTCCGCGCCGGGCACGGCGCGCGGCATGGCCTCGTCCTGTCGCTTTTCCTGTCCTGCCTGCTCATCCTGACCGGCATCGCGACCGGGGCGCAGGCGGCATCACGCGGAGGGGCGAGGGCGTCCGCCGGGTCCGGCGCGGCGCGTATTCTCGTACTGCCTTTCAACGTGCGGCATGAGGACGGCAGGCAGGCGGCGGACGCCGAGTTCGCCCGGCGCATGAACGCACGGCTGGCGGCCTCCGGAGCGGCCGTTGTGCCGCATGAGCGCATGCTGGCCCTGATCCGGACGCGCCGTGCCGAGGCCCTGGACCCCGGCTCCGTGCGCTCCCTGGCGAACGCTGCGGGCGCGGCCTACGCCGTTTACGGCACCGTGAACCTTTCCGGCTCCGCCATGAGCATCGACGCCCGGCTGACCCCGGCCGGGGCCGCCCGCCCGCCCGTGCCCGTTTTCGTGGAAGTCGACGGCGGCACGGCAAACCTGCCCGCCGCCGCGGAGCAACTGGCCGATGCCGTTCTCGCCGAACTGCCCCGCCCCGGGACGCCGGACGCCGGCGGAACGGCCGTCGCCGGTATCGAAGTGCGCGGTACCCTGGTCCTGGATCCGGATGTCGTACTCATGCGCATCAACACCCGCAAAGGCGATAAACCCGATGCGGCGGCCATAGATCAGGAAGTCAAACAAATCTGGGACCTCGGTTATTTCAGCGACGTGCAGGTCACGCTCGAACCCCGCCCGGAAGGGCTCTGGGTCGTCTATACGGTCAAGGAGAAACCCAAGCTGGAAAGCATCAGCTTCACCGGCAACTCCGAGCTGGACGACGACGACCTCCTGGCCGTCATGGGCAGCAAAGCCGGCTCCATACTCAACGAAAAACTGCTGGCCGACGATATTCAGAAAATCCTGGAAGCCTACCGCAAGGACGGCTATTATCTGGCAACCGTGGAACAACATGTCGACGTGCGCTCCGGCACCAACTCCGCCGCCCTGAACCTGAACATCAATGAAGGAAAAAAACTCTATATCAGCGAAGTCCGCCTGGACGGCTGCAACCGCCTCGACGAGGACGATGTCCGCGACCAGCTCCTGCTGTCCGCGCGCAGCATCATTTCCTGGATAACCGGGACGGGCGTCCTCAAGGAAGAACTCATCGAGCGCGATTCGACGGCCATCACCGCCTATTACCTCGACCGCGGGTTTCTGGACGTGACCGTGGCCGCTCCCAAAATCGACTATACCGACGACGGCATCGTCATCACCTTCCCAATCCACGAAGGCCCGCAGTACGCTCTGGGCGACATCCTCCTCACCGGCGACCTCATCGATACCGAGGAACGTCTGAAACAGGAAATCGGCCTGGATGAGGCGGCCTCCTCCGGCGGCTGGTTCAACCTGACGCAGATGCAGAACGATGTGAAAAAGCTGACGGAATTCTACGCCGACTACGGCTATGCCTATGCGGACATCGACGCCGCGCCGCGCAAGCGCGAGGGTAGTGCCGAAGTCGCCGACGTCGTCTTCACCGTCGCCAAGCACAACAAGTATTATGTGCGCCGCGTTACCGCGGAGGGCAACATCAAAACCCGCGACAACGTCATCCTGCGCGAAATGCGCGTTACGGACGGCGAACAGTTCCAAGGCGACAAACTTCGCCGCAGCACGGAACGCCTGAACAAGCTCGGCTACTTTGAAGTGGCCGAAGTCGAACTCTCGAAGACGGATCGCGAGGATGAGGTGGACCTCAAGGTCAAGGTCAAGGAAAAACCCACCGGGGCGCTCATGGCCGGCGTCGGGTATTCGACCTTTTCCAAGGTCGGCGTGGCCGCCACCATCATGGAGCGCAACCTCTGGGGCAAAGGCTACAACATCTCGCTCCAGGCGGCTTTTTCCGCGCGGCGCAACGCCTATACCCTGAGCATGGGCAATCCGCGCTGGAACGACACGGACCTGAGCGTGGGCCTGGACATCTACCATTGGCGCGACGACTACATAGACTTCACCAAAAGAACGACGGGCGGCGTGCTGCGCTTCGCCTACCCCCTGGGCGAATATACTTCCATAGGCTGGGGCTACCGTCTGGACCAGTATGAAATATACGACACCAACGACAACGCGGCCAGACTGATCCGCGACTATGCCGACGGCGTCCGCTACACAAGCGTGGGACTGCTCCGTCTCGTGCGCGACTCCACGAACCGGGAAAACCCCACCTCCGGCAACATCGACGTCCTGGGCGTCGAATACGGCGGCGGTCTGCTCGGCGGCGACGACTCCTTCATCACCGTGTCCGCCGAACACCAGACTTACTACGAGCTTTGGAAGGACCATGTGCTGCACGGGCGCATCAAGGGCATGGCCATCTTCGAGAACGGCAAGGGCGAGGTCCCCGTTTTCGAGCGCTTCTGGATGGGCGGCATGAATACGGTGCGCGGCTACGACAGCGAGGACATCGTGCCACGCGACCCGAGGACCGGCGACCGCATCGGCGGCACGCGCATGGCCTTCATGAACCTGGAGTATATCTATACCCTGAGCAGCGAGGCGGGACTGTATCTGGTTCCTTTCTACGATATGGGCTTCAACGTGGACGCGGACCGCTCCTATAAGTGGGACAAGGAAATCTTGAAATCCGCCGGTCTTGAAATGCGTTGGCGCTCGCCCATGGGCGACCTGCGGTTCTCCTACGGTATCCCCTTCGACGAAGACCGCAACGGGAGCAGAAACAGCGGGCGTTTCGAGTTTTCCATGGGCCAGACCTTCTGAGTACCGCGTAACGCTTTATTTTTATGCCTCCGGCGGCCGGGGCTCCGCCCCGGACCCGGCAGGGGAAATCATTTCCCCCGCACCCCTCAATAGAGGCGAATGCGAAAATGTATGCGTTACATAGTACCGGTCCGTTCCTTCGGGGGCGGCGCGCCGCTTTCCCACGGGCCGGACCTTCCGGCCCGTTTCGCGCGCCGCATCCCGTAATCCCTTCTTTTCCCGCACTGCTGAAGCTGCCGGCGTATTGCCTGTTGCTGACGGTCTTGTGCGTAGCCGGGGTCGGCGCCTGCCGGGCCGCGTCTGCCGGGACATCCCAAAGCGTTGCGCCGACGTCAAAAAAAACGACCACCCCGGCAGTGAAGCCGCCGAGCACTCCGGCGGCAAAAAAAACGACCGTCCAGACGGCGAAGCCGTCAAACACCCCGGCGGCAAAAAAAAAGACCACCCCGGCGGCGAAGAAATCCCGTACAGCGCCGGCCGCGAAAAAAAGCGGCACGCCCGCCCCTGACAGGGCGGCCCCGACCGGGACGTCCGCGAACAAGTCGGCCGGCAAAAGCCGCGGCAAGGATGACGACAAGCAGGACGAACTGCTTGCCCAACTCGGTCTGGAAGTCAAGGTCATCATGCTCGACGCCGGCCACGGGGGCAAAGACCCCGGCGCCGAGGCGGCGGGCATTGTGGAAAAACAGTTCACCCTGAATGCGGCCAAACGTCTGGGCGCGATTCTGCGCAAGCGCGGGTTCACCGTTCTTTACACACGTTCCGGAAACGGGTATCTTAGCCTTCAGAAGCGGCCGGACGTCGCCAACGCGAAAAAAGCCGATCTTTTCATTTCCCTGCACGTCAACGCCAACCCCAAGCCGTCCGTGCGCGGGTTTGAAACGTATTACCTGAGCGAGGCCAAGACGGGTGACGCGGCCACGGTGGCCGCCCGCGAAAACGGAGTAGCGGTGAGCAAAATCAGCGATCTCCAGTTCATTCTCACCGACCTGATGCTCGGTTCCAAAGTCAGGGAATCCCGCCGTCTGGCGGAAACAGTTCACCGGGGCATACGGGACAGCCTGCGCAGGAACGGGTTGCCGTCTTTCGACAACGGAGTGCGCGCCGCCCCGTTCTATGTTTTGGTCGGTGCGCGCATGCCGGCCGTCCTCGTGGAATTCGGCTACATCACCAACAAGGACGACGCGGCGAACCTGAAGTCGGAGGCTTACCTTGCACGGCAATGCGAAGGCATCGCCGACGGCATACAAAGCTTTGCGCGTGAGACGGCCGGAACCGCGCCGCGCTGAACGGCGCCGTTCCGACTTTCTCCACAGTTGATCACGCTTGACATTATTATGACTATGTCGTTTTACCGCTGTTGAATAATCCATAACCGCGTGTAGCCTGTGACCACAGTTGACGTTATTATGCCTCTGCCGCTTGACCGCTGTTGAATAATCCGCGACCGCACGCGGTCTGTAACGTCTCTGCCCGGTGCAAGGAATTGCCGATGAACCAGCCGACCGGACGTTATATTTTTTCCGAGGAAATTCCCGTTGCGCAACTCGTCAGGCAAGGGGAACTGCTGAACGTGGTGAACAACGCGGCCCTTATACTGTTGGGCGCGGACAGGACCGGATTCGGCGATGCCTTGTGGAAAAGCATGGGCATGATGGCCGCCGGCGTCGACGTTCAACGCATAATTATCTGGAAAAATCATCTTGAGGACGGCAAGCTCCATTACCGCCGCGTTTTCGCCTGGGAGGAAGATTTTACGGACTGGCGGCATTGCATGGAAAAGGTAATGCGTTTCTCTTATATTGAGAGCATACCGCATTGGGAGGCGCGCTTTGCCGCGAAGCAGAACGTCAACGGCCCCGTGCGGTCCCTTTCGGACGTGGAGCGCGAACGGCTTACCCCTTACGGCATAGCGTCCATTCTGGTTATCCCCGTTTTTCTGCATAACTCCTTCTGGGGTTTTGTTTCCTTTGACGACCTCCGCAGGGAGCGTGAATTCCCCCCCGATGAAACGGACATACTGCTGTCCGGCAGCCTTTTGCTGGCCAATGCCGTGGCACGCAACGAGGCGGAAACAGTCGGCGACCGCCATGCCGTCATGACGGGCGCGGTCAACCGCATAGCAGAGGTTCTGCTCCAGTCCGACGAGACCTGCTTTGACGACGACCTGTGGTCCTGCATGGAAATCATAGCGCATTGCGCAGACATAGACAGCCTGCGCGTCTGGGAAAATTTCGTGCGGGACGGCAGGCTGCATTACCGCTGCCTGTTCGCATGGCATGAGTCCGGAGATCCGCAGAGCGGTCGCGCGTGCCGGGACGAAGCCGCTTACGACGATGTCCTGCCGGACCGGCAGAAAATATTCGAAGACGGCCGATTCATCGTCGGCCCCGTCGCCGATCTGCCCGCGAAAGAACGGGACCGCTTCGCCCGCCGCGGCATCCGCTCCGTTCTGGCGCTGCCCGTCAGCATCCACGGAGAATTGTGGGGCTTTATTTCCTACGAGGACAGCCGGAAAAAGCGGAGTTTTCCGCGCGACGATGTCCTCATCCTGCAATCGGCCGGCTTGATCATCGCCAATGCCTTGCTGCGCAACGAAATGGACCACAAGCTCATCAAGGCGCGCGAGGAAGCCCTCGCCGGCACGCAGGCTAAAAGCGAGTTTCTCTCCAACATGAGCCACGAAATCCGTACGCCCATGAACGCCATCATCGGCATGACGGCCATAGGCCTCGGCTCGGCGGATATAACGCGCAAGGATTACGCCTTCGAAAAAATAGAGGAAGCCTCAACCCACCTGCTCGGCGTCATCAACGACGTTCTGGATATGTCGAAGATTGAGGCCAACAAGCTGGAGATTTCCCCCGCCCCCTTCAATTTCGAGAAAATGCTCCGCAAGGTGGTTGATGTCGTCAATTTCCGCATTGAAGAAAAACAACAGAACTTCAACGTCATACTCGGTCGCGGCATCCCGGGCACGGTCATCGGCGACGACCAGCGTCTGGCGCAGGTACTGGCCAACCTGCTCTCCAACGCCGTGAAATTCACGCCGGAAAACGGCTCCATTCGCCTGTCGGCCTCCCTTGAACACGAGGAAGCGGACACCTGTACCGTCAAATTCGCCGTTGCGGATACGGGCATCGGCATCAGCGCGGAACAACAGGCGCGACTCTTCTCTTCCTTTCAACAGGCGGAAAGCTCCACCTCGCGCAAGTTCGGCGGCACCGGACTCGGACTGGCCATCTCCAAGCGCATCGTAGAGATGATGGACGGGCGCATCTGGATTGAATCCGAGCCGGGCAAAGGCTCGACCTTTTTCTTCACGGTACGGCTCCGGCGCGGAGATGAGGGCAAAGCCGGACACGCCGTCGGCGTCGACTGGAAATCCCTGAAAATGATCGCCGTCGATGATGATGCGGAAACCTTGTGCTTCTTCTCGGAAATCGTGAGCCGTATCGGGGGCGTCTGCGATACGGCGGAGAGCGGTGCGGCGGCCCTGGCCCTGACGGAACTCCGCGGCCCTTACGATCTGTACTTTCTGGACTGGAAAATGCCGGAGATGAACGGCATAGAACTCGCCCGCGAACTCAGAAAACGCTGCGAGGGCCGGCCTGTACTCGTGCTGATGACCGCCGCCGACCGGGGCGTCGCCGAGGAAGAAGCCGCGGACGCCGGTGTAGACCACTTTCTGCCCAAGCCCCTGTTCCCGTCCTCCCTCGTTGATTGTGTCAATGAATGTATGGGGGCGAGTAAACGCGCCGCGACCGACGACCGGCACATGGAGGCGACCGACGACTTCTCCGGCCGCCGCATGCTGCTGGCCGAAGACGTGGACATCAACCGTGAAATCGTCTGCGCCCTGCTGGAACCTGCCCGTCTGGATATCGCCTGCGCCGAAAACGGCGCCGTGGCCCTGCGCATGTTCAGCGAGGCGCCGTATGACTACGACCTGATTTTCATGGATATCCAAATGCCGGAAATGGACGGCATGGAAGCCACGCGCGCCATCCGCGCCCTGGATGTGCCGCGGGCGCGCACCGTGCCCATCATCGCCATGACCGCCAACGTGTTCCGCGAAGACATCGAGGCCTGCCTCGCCTGCGGCATGAACGACCACGTGGGCAAACCCCTTAACCTGGAAGAAGTCCTGGCTAAACTGCGCATCTACCTGCCCGCCGGCGGGCGGTAAAAGAATACTTCTCCCTCAAAAGAGTACATCCCCGCTTCCTTCAAAAACCCGGCCTTACGCAATGCTCCCGCAGATGCTTCATAACGGCGGGAAAGACAAGGTCCGGAGTCAGTCTTTCCAGGCAAACCAGCCCGTTGTCGCAGGTATTCCTGCGGCAGAACGCGCACGGTACGGAAGTGAACTGTCCGGCGTGGATGTGGACGTGTTCCGGTGAAGGAAAAGTCCAGCCCAGGCCGCCCGCGCCGAGGACGGTCAGGCTGGGCACATCCAGAGCCACGGCAATATGCCTCGGGGCGGAACAGTTGCCGATCTGCAGCAGCGCCCGTTCCATGCAGGCCGCCGCAAGACGCAGGCCCATCCCGGCCGCGGGGACGGCCATGCGTTCCCGGTGTCGACAGCGGGCGCGCAGGTCCTTCACATAGTCTTCTTCCCCCGGTCCGTACGTCAGGAAAAAGCCCATGTCGGGCAGCGCGTCGGCAAGCATGTCCAGGAGCGCCGCATAGTAACGCGCCGGCCAGCGCCTCGGGGCGTGAGCGTGGCCGGCGGCCATGCTGATGAAGCGTTTGTCGCGCAGGCCGAGGGCCGTCAAGCGTTCCGAAGCCGCCGCCCGCTCCGCTTCCGTCAGGTATATGCGGGGGCGTTCCCCGCGCCGGGTGATTCCCAGGGGAGCCAGGATGTCCGCCTTGTAGGCGGCGGCATAGGCCGGGCGCGGATTTGTGCTGTAGTTGTAAACAGGACGCAGGTACCACGGCGGAGTATAGGACAGACGCACCGGCGCGCGGGACAGGGCCGTCAGCGCGCGGCAGCGCGGCAGTTGCTGGAAGTCCGCAACGATGTCGTAGGAAAGCGAGGCCGCTTTCAGGTAAAAAAGGTATTCATGCAGCGGCGTGGGCAGGGCTTCCTTGTCCAGCACGTGGAACGCGTGAATGTGGGGATTGTTTTCCAGGACAGGCAGGCATTTTTTTTCCGTGAACATATGGATTTCGGCCTGCGGGTAGTGCCGGGCCAGGAGTTCCGCGGCGGGCGTCGCCAGCAGCACGTCGCCTATCTGGCGAAGCTGGCAGATCAGGACGCGGCGCACGGAGTCCGGCACAGGCGGGAACGGCGCGTCCGCGCTCTTGCCGGTCCGCTTATTCCTGTTCAAAAAAGATACCATGTCGCTCGTTCGGCTTGACAACCGCCCTGCTTTGCAGCCGGACGATCTCGCCTCGGCCGTTGACCGTATAGCGCGGATTGCTCCCGCGGATCCAGTCCTGCCTGCCTGCCGGCCGGCCCGGAAAATTTCCCGGCGCCCCCCTCCTTACCGGCTCGGCCGACGTCCTGACCTTGCCCCGCATCGCATATTCCCCGGCGGGACGTATGGAAGTACTCACGCTGCACCCGCTTTCGCAGGGCGAAAGCGTCGGGGCTCGGGAAGACTTTGTCCGGCGGACCAAGGTCGACGACCCGGCGGCCGTCCTGCCGATCAGACACTTCACCGACGGCAAAATCAGATCTGTTTCTTCCTTACGTTGCGGGAAGTCGGCGCAGAGCGGATCAGATAACGGCGCAGCATGCGCAGCACCTCGTTAAGGTCGATGGGCTTGCCCACATGATCATCCATGCCCGCCTCCAGGCAGCGCTCGATGTCTTCCTTGAATACGTTCGCGGTCATGGCCGCGATGGGCACTTGGGCGGCAAGCGGGTGTTCCAGAGCGCGGATGCGCCGCGTGGCCTCGTAACCGTCCATCTCCGGCATCTGCACGTCCATGAAAATCATGTTGTAGCGCTCGGGTTCGGCTGCGTACATCGCGACCGCCTGCGTGCCGTTTTCCGCGCAGTCGATGCTCAGGCCCGTCGGCTCAAGCAGGCTGACGACAATTTCCCTGTTGATTTCCACATCCTCAGCCAGCAGGATGCGAAAACCCCGAAAACAGTCCGCCTCTGTCTCCATGCGTTCTTCCTTCAGGCTGCCCCTGCCCAGGCAACTGCCGATACAGTCGGCCAAGTCGGAAGGGAAAATGGGCTTGGCCAGAAACTTGCCGACCCCGGAGCGTTTCGCCTCTTCTTCGATTTGGCTCCATTCCGCCGCCGAAATCAGGATGACGACGGATTTGTCGGCGCCGCGCTCCTTGATCTTCCTCGACAGTTCCATGCCGTCCATGCCCGGCATCTTCCAGTCCACAAAATTCAGGTCATAGGGGCCGTTGCTGTCAATCATCCGCAGGGCTTCAGCGCCGCCGGCCGCCGTGTCGCAGGCAAAGCCGAGCTGTTCGGCCAACTGCGCGAAATACTGCAGGACTTCCGGGTCGTCGTCGACGGCGAGGACACGCACCGTATTCCAGTCCACGCCTTCCAGCAGGGCGTGCTGTTCGCTCGTCCCTTTCGCCAGCCGCACGGTAAAGGCGAAGGTCGCGCCTTTGCCCGCCTCTGATTCCACCCATATGCGCCCGTCCATCATTTCCACGATGCGCCTGGATATGGCCAGACCGAGGCCGGTGCCGCCGAACTTGCGCGAAGTTCCGCTCTCCGCCTGCTCAAAAGAACTGAAGATGCGCGACTGTTGCTCCCCGCTGATGCCTATGCCCGTATCCGTAACCCGCACAAGCAGCGAGCAGTGCGTGCCGTAGTCCTGCTCCAGCGCGATGTTCACGCGTATGGCGCCCGCTTCCGGGGTAAATTTTACGGCATTGGAGAGCAGGTTCGTGATGACCTGCGCGATCCGTTGGTCGTCGCCGACCAGGACGCGCGGTATGTTCCTGTCGATGTTGACGAAAAGATTCTGCTGTTTCTCCGCGGCCTTGAAGTTGACCACATCGGTCACCTTGCGGAGCATATTTTCGACATTGAATTCTACGGGCGAAAGGACAAACTTGTTGGCTTCGATTTTGGACATGTCCAGAATGTCGTTGATGATCCCGAGCAAATGCCGGGAAGCGTCCCCTATCCTGTCCAGACAGTATTCCTTGCGCTCCGCGGAGGGCGAAGCCTTGGCAATGGACGTCATGCCGATGACGGCATTCAGGGGAGTGCGTATCTCGTGGCTCATGTTCGAAAGAAAGTCGGATTTCGCCGTATTGGCGCGTTCGGCCATCTCCCGCGCCTTCTCGATGGCGGTCACGTCGTGCAGGTGGACCATGATGCCTTCGTTGGCCCCGCTTTCCCCGCTCATGGGAGTAAAGACCACGGTATACTTGTGCCTGCCCGCCTGCCCGTCTATTTCCACGGTCCGGTCGGCGGGGGAGTTCGCGCGCACCGCTCCGCGCATCAGATCTAAAAGGGCGCCGGTAATCTCTTCATCGGCAAAACGCCCGAAAACTTCCTGAAAGGTGCTGCCGACAAGGTATTTGCCGTCCGGGTTGCCTATTTTCTCCAGAAAGACCCTGGTGCAGTAGACAAACCTGAAGTTCTTGTCCAACAACAGGATAATGTCGGAGCTGTTTTCCAGCAGCAGGCGCATGTAGCGTTCGCGTTCGCGCCGGGCAAAGGATTTTGCCGCTTCGCGGTTGGCCTTGGCGATGCCGACGGTGCGTTCGTGTTCGATGGCCCTGTGCAGCCTGTTCACTTCGCGCGCGGTTTTTTTCTCGTTTTTCTCCAGCTCCGCAATGCGCAGGCGCTGTGTTTCAACAAGCGCGCGCAATGCCGGCAACTCGTCGCGCGCGCCTTCGTTCACCGCGCCGCAAGCCGCCGTATCGTCCCCTTCAAGCGGACCTCGTACGCCGCCGTTTTTCGCGCCGAAACCTGCAGTGTTGCCCCCTTCCATCATCACATCAGAACAGGCAGGCTGAGAAGGTAAAGTTGTGGTGCCGGTTGTGCAGGACCCCGTTGCGGTCTTTCACAGGGCAGATTTCTCCTCCGGACAGGGCGAAGACGAAGGGCATCTTTTGACCGATCGTTTCGGCGACGAGGCGCATTTCTTCGTCCTGTTCGGGCGTCATCATGATGAAGCGCGTGACACAGGGGAGCATCAGCAGGCAGGTTTTACCCTCCACTTTCTGAATTTGGGCCAGAGCATCGCCGGCGCTTTCCATAATGCCGTCTTTGTCTATTTCACCGCAGAAAAAGAAGGCCCCCTCCGGCACTTCGCCCCCGCACACGGCCCAGTTCTCCGGGGTCAGGGCGTAGACGGCCAGAGCCACGGGTTTTGTGCCGTTGCCGTAATCCACCATCAGCGGCAGCGTGGTGTTGTCCTGTCCGATGCGCATGATGATGCCGATGTCTTCCAGGTATTCCAACAGGGGGACATCGTTGGCTTTCTTGAGTATGCAGCCGTCTGATTCCGTAATGAGCGCACGGCGGTCGCCGATGTTCTTGTCGGGAATGGAGGCTACGATGAATTCCGGCTCAAGCGGGCCGTAGAGCAACAGCAGGACGGCGGATTTTTCATGGAAGTCCCCGTTGTCGATGATGCCGGCGCCGGCATAGGACATGTCCCTGCCGCCGGCAACGCTGCCCCATACGGGTATGCCGCCGCAGGCCGTATCCAGATGTTTGAGAACCTCAGCGCTGCTTATGTCGGAAAGAAAGGGGAACAGGCTGATGATCAAGGAGGGGTCGCCCGGCAGCGTTGCGCGCGCAGCGCCGTACGCGGCAGTCACGGCTTCCCGGGCGTTTGCGGCCGTCAGCGGCTCGGTGGAGAACGTCCGGAAAACAACGTCGTCCCCGCTCAACACGGCGAGATTGAGCATGAAAACGCCGCGCCCGGCGCCGGTCGCTCCGGCCATGGTCGTCATGCCGATTATGGCGAAAGGCAGGCGGGCGCACAAGGCGTTGATCAGGTCGGATTCAAGAAACTCCGGATGGCAGAACAGTATCCCAACGGACTCGGCGGACAGGCGGGTGATGTCGATCTGCTCCAATATATCGTCAAGGGCGCTCTCGACATCATCCACTTCCTCGGTATACGCCGTGAACATCTTCACCATGGCTGTACTCCCCGTCTGTGGTACGGATCGTCCGGCAAAGCACCGCGGAACGCTTGCGCGCGTTGCGGCAACTGCCGTCGCGGAACTCCTTTCGTTCAAAGAGGGAATCGAGTTGCACGCGTTACGGCAACCCGCTCCTTACATCGGACGCTTATATGCCGCCCCTTCTTTTGTGTTTCAATCCACAACCCGGCGCCCTCCGCCGGATGACTCCGCCCCGACGGATTGGAGCCGGGTGGATTGCCGCCTCCCTGAAGGGGGGGGGGGACTGCCGGAAAGATATGCCCGGCAAAGCCGGGCGTCAAGCTGGAATCTCCCTGAAGGGAGAGGTTCAGACCATAAAGGAAGTTTTGGTCGGGAAACCGGAGTGGGATGCAGCGGAGCGAGCCTCACACGGAATTCCGGCAAAACGCCGGCGCGTGTTCCCGCAAAGCGGGGCCCGGCCGCCGTTTTTTTTTCCGAAAAAACACCTTGACGGCGATGCGGATACAGGATATGTGCCCGCTGTTTACTGAAGTTCAGCGTATTTCGGCGTATTTTCGGACAAGCGGAGCCGGCCCGCGTTGCGGGAACCGGCCGGTCCTTTCAGGGTTGCGGCCGCGACGAACCGGCAGTTTTCCCCGGTGCGACAGTTTTTTGCCTGCTTTCCGGTTCCGCCGGAAGGCGTTTTTCGGTATCTCCTTCCCCTCCGGGGAAAGAGCGCTCCACAGGCCTCCCGGTCCGCCGGGACGCTCCGGCTGTTCCGCCGGCGGTGGAGTGAAACATCCTTGCGGGCCTGCGGGCTTTTTAAGGGTGGCCCTGCGGCCTCCTTTTTTTTGGTGGAATCGGACAGGCATGGCGCACGAAATATTGACGAAAGCCGTGGCGGCACTGGCCGCTCCCTTGGCGCGCGGCATGGGCCTTGCGCTCTGGGGGGTCGAACTGATGCACGCCGGCCGCTTCGGCGTGCGCGTGTTCGTGGAAAATGCGGGAAGGGACGGGCCGCGCGCAGGCGAAAGCCTTGTCGCTTCGGGCAACCTCGGCCCGGACAACGCCTGCGCGGGCGATGCGGGCGCAGGCAACGCGGGCGCGTACGACCCCGTCCGCGGAGCGGATGTGGAACAGTGCGCGGAGTTCTCCCGCCTGCTCGGCTTAGCCCTGGACGCCGAGGACATCATGCCCGGCCCCTATGTGCTGGAAGTGTCCTCGCCGGGCATGGACCGCGCCTTTTTCGACGCCGACAGGCTTGAACAGGCCGCCGGATGCTGCGTGGAAGTGACATTGCGCGCCCCGGCCCCGGCCTTTCCGGGCCGAAAGCGCTTCCGCGGCGTCCTCCTCGGCAGGGAGGGCGCGGACTTCGTTCTCAGTTTACGCGACGAACACAACCCCGATGCGGACGCCGCGGTGCGCTTTGCCTTTGCCGATGCCGCCAAAGTCCGCCTCGTCCCGCTGTTTCCCGACAAAAAGCCGCCCGGACGGGGCGGTAAAAAGAAAGCATGAGGAGTTTCCCCGATGGGCCTCGAACTCAAGAAAGCTATCGATCAAATCAGCAAGGACAAGGGCCTGGACCGGGCCATGCTGGTCCAAACCCTGGAAGAAGCCGTCCGTACCTCGGTCCAGCGCAAATACGGCGAAGACATCGACGTTGAAGTCTCCTTCAACGAAGAAACCGGAGAGATTGATGTCTTCCAGTACAAAATAATCGTTGACGGGGTGGAGGACGAAAGCACCCAGGTGTCTCTTGAGGAGGCCCGCAAGCATGACCCAAGCATCCGCATCGACGATGAAATGGGTTTCCGCCTGAAGGTCGAGGACCTCGGCCGCATCGCGGCGCAAAGCGCCAAGCAGGTCATCATCCAGCGCATGCGCGATGCCGAGCAGGGCATTATCTATGACGAATACAAGGACCGCATCAACGAGATCGTTTCCGGCATCATTCAGCGACGGGACAAGGCGGGCTGGATTATCAACCTCGGGCGCACGGAAGCGCTGCTGCCCAAGGAAGAGCAGATTCCCCGCGAGCACTACAAGCGCGGTGACCGGGTTCAGGCCCTGCTTATCGAAGTGCGCAAGGAAGGACGCGGCCCCCAGGTCATTGTCTCCAGGTCGCACCGCGACTACATGGCCGCCCTCTTCAAACGCGAGGTGCCGGAAGTGGACGACGGTATCGTGCAAATCATGGGCGTGGCCCGCGATCCGGGAAGCAGGGCCAAAGTGGCCGTTCTGAGCCGGGAACGGGACGTGGATCCCGTGGGCGCCTGCGTCGGGGTACGTGGTTCGCGCATCCAGAACATCGTGCAGGAACTGCGCAGCGAACGCATCGACATCGTGGTCTGGAGCCCGGACATAGCCGCTTACGCGCGCAACGCCCTCTCCCCGGCCGTCATCTCCCGCATCGTCGTGGACGAAGCCGAGGGACTGCTGGAAGTCATCGTGCCGGACGACCAACTTACCAACTCCATAGGCCGCAAAGGCCAGAACGTCAAACTCGCCGCCAAGCTCCTGGGCTGGAAAATCGATATCTATACCGAAACACGCTACAACGAGGCCAACGCCATAGGCCGCGGCCTGGAGCAGTTGGCAGGCGTCGTGGAAGTGCCCGCGGAAAACTTCGCGGCCGCCGGGCTTGTGAGTTTTGAGGCCGTGAGCCTTGCCTCGGATGAAGAACTTCTGGCCGTCACCGGCATGACCGGGAAAAAACTCGGCAACCTGCGCGCGGCCGTCAACTTCCTGCGGCCGTCTGCGGAAAAAGGGAACGAGGACGGCACGGGCGACACGGCAGTGCCGGATACTCAGTACGGAAGCGATGCCGACGCGGAAGATCCTTCCGCAACGGACAACGCAGCCGATGCGGAAGACGCGGACAACGCGGCCGATGCGGACAACGCAGCCGACGCGAAAGACGCGGACAACGACGACGATGCCGCAACGAATAACGCAACCGGCGCGGCCGATGCAACGGAAGCGGAAGATGCGGCCGCAACGGATAAGGGCGCCCCATGATGAGGGGGTCCGGGCGGAATCGTTTCCCCCGGCCGCCGGAGGCGTAAAATCAAACTTTGAAATGCTCTATACCGTTGCGGGCCGAGCGGGAGACACCGTGAGCGGACACATACCGATGCGCATGTGCGTCGTCTGCAAAAAGCGCAGGCCCAAAAGCGAACTGTTGCGCTACACCCGCGCGGCGGACGGTGCGGCGCCCGTGCCGGATGTCGCGCAAAAAGCCCCCGGTCGGGGGGTATACCACTGCCCGGATGCGCAGTGCGGGGAGGCTTTCGCGCAACGCGGCGCGAAAAGGAAAAAGAGGCGGGCATTATGAGCGACGAGAGAAAAAAAATTAAAGAACTGGCGGACGAACTCGGCGTCAACAGCAAGGATGTTCTGGCTGCGGCGAAGGATCTGGGCATCCCGGCCAAGGTCGCGGGCAGCAGCGTCTCCGAGGCGGAAGCCGCGCGCCTGCGCAACAAGATTTCCCCGCCTCCGGAACCGGACAGGCAGGAAGTCAGGGTGCGCCGCCGTCCCCGCGCCGCCGAGGACGGGGCGGAGCGCCGTGCCGGGGATGATGCCGCGCCGGAAATGTCCCAGTCGCAGCCCCCGGTCGCTGAAGTGCCGGAAACGAAGCCCGAAACCGGAATGCCTCCTGCCGATGCCGGCGCTCAAGGCTCCGCCGATGCCGATGCCGATGCCGAAGCGAAAACGTCCGCGCCGGCCGGTCCCCGTGCGGGAAAACGCGAGCGCAGGCGCGGCGGCGCCGGCAAAGAAACGCAGCGCGCCCGCGTCGTGTCCATGCCGGAGCGGGCCGCGACGCCCGGTCAGGCTGAGCAAGCCCCGGACCTTATCCCGGCCGGCGACGCTCCGGCCGCGCCGGAGCCCGCACCCGCGATGCCGGAGATCTCCGCCGCTCCGGAGATTGCCTCCGCAACGCCGGAAATCCCCGCCGCGCCGCAACGCGAAGAACGCAAAAGGACCGCGCCCGCACGGTCGGCCGCTTTTTCCGCCGAACCGGAACGCCACGCCGATGGTCGGGCCATGTCCTCGGCGCCGGTTCTTGGCGTGCGCATCGACGCCGACGGCACCCGCGGGGACAATGCGGGAGCTGCCGGAGTACGCGTCATTTCCCGCCCCGATGTCGCAAAGACGCCCGGCGCCGCTCCCGGCGCGGGTCGTCTCAGGCCGACGCCGGGAGCGCGCCGGACAGGGCCGGGCACCCGTCCCGGAGCACCCGACCGCCCCGGCAGGCCGGATCGTCCCGGGCAACGCCCCGGAGCCGCCCGCGCGGGCGGCGCCGGGGCGGCAAAGGGCGCACCGCTCCTGCCGCCGCAGGAAGGCGAACAATCCCGCAGAAACCGCGGCAAAGGCCGCAGAACCGTCGAGTTCGCGGAACGCGGCCGGCCTGTGGACGACGACCATATCTGGAGCAGGAGCATCCCGCGCCGCAAGGCGCGCAAAAGCAAGGAGGCCGCTCCCCTGGGCGGCACACAGCCGGTCAAGGCCGTCAAACGCAAGATCCGGGTGGACGAATTCATCCGCGTTTCGGATCTCGCCCACCAGATGGGGCTCAAGTCCGGCGAGATCCTCAGGGTGCTCTTCGGCCTCGGCGTCATGGCCACCATCAACCAGAGCCTGGATATCGACACAGCGGTCCTGGTCGCCGGCGAATTCGGCTATGAAATTGAAAAAACAGGCTTTTCCGAGCAGGAGATCATCGACGCCCAGCAGGGACATTTTGAAGACAACAGCGAGGATTACGTTGTGCGTCCCCCGGTGGTTACCATCATGGGCCACGTGGATCACGGCAAAACCTCGCTTCTGGACGCCGTGCGCAAGTCTTCGGTGGCCTCGGGCGAAGCCGGCGGCATTACCCAGCACATCGGCGCGTACCACGTCAGGACCAAGAAGGGCGAAATCGTTTTTCTGGATACGCCGGGACACGAAGCCTTTACCGCCATGCGGGCGCGCGGCGCGGAGGTCACGGATATCGTCGTGCTCGTGGTGGCCGCGGACGACGGGGTTATGGAGCAGACCCGCGAAGCGGTCAACCATGCCCGCGCGGCCGGGGTGCCGATCATGGTGGCCGTGAACAAAATGGACAAGCCGGGCGCCGACACCGACCGTGTGAAACGTGAACTCGCCGAACTCGGGCTGGTTTCGGAAGAATGGGGCGGCGAAACGACATTCAGCTATGTGTCCGCCAAAACGCGCCAGGGGCTCGACGAGTTGCTGGAACTGCTGGCCCTGCAGGCGGAAATTCTGGAACTCAAGGCCAACCCCAAGCGCCCGGCGCTGGGGCATATCGTGGAAGCGCGGCTGGACAAGGGCAGAGGCGCGCTCGGCACCGTGCTCATCCAGCAGGGGGCGCTGAAGCTCGGGGACACCTTCATCTGCGGGGTGCATTCCGGGCGCGTGCGCGCCATGTTCAACGATCAGGGCAAGAAGGTCAAGGAGGCGGGTCCGTCCATGCCCGTGGAAGTCCAGGGGTTTGAAGGCGTACCTGAAGCGGGCGAGGAATTCATCGTCATCACGGACGAAAAGTCGGCCCGGCGCATCGCCGAATCCCGCGCCCTCAAGCAGCGGGACCGCGAACTGGCCAGAGAATCCAGGGTGACCCTGGAAACCTTCCTGGCCCGCAAGGCCGGCGATACGGAAGCCCGCGTACTCAGTCTGGTCATCAAGGCCGACGTGCAGGGTTCGCTGGAAGCCATCGGCGACGCCCTGCTCAAGCTGTCCACGGACAAGGTGCGTATCGGCATCATTCACGGCGGCACGGGAGCGGTGTCGGAATCCGACGTGCTCCTGGCCTCGGCCTCGGAGGCCATCATCATCGGGTTCAACGTGCGTCCTTCGTCCAAGGCCAGGGAACTGGCCGAGCAGGAGAAGGTCGACATCCGCTTCTACGACATCATCTACAAGCTTGTGGAAGACGTGCGCGGGGCCATGGAGGGCATGCTGGCCCCGGTCGAGCGCGAGGTCTTCCTGGGGACGGCCGAGGTGCGGGAACTCTTTACGGTGCCCAAGATCGGCGTCATTGCCGGATGCCTCGTGGCGGACGGCAAGATCGTGCGCAACGCCGGCCTGCGTCTGTTGCGCGACGGCGTGGTCGTGCACAACGGCAAGGTTTCCTCGTTGCGCCGTTTCAAGGACGACGTGCGCGAAGTGGTCAAGGGCTACGAATGCGGCATAGGCATCGACAACTTCAATGATCTCAAGGTCGGCGACGTCATTGAAACCTTTGAAACGGTCGAGGAGGCGGCGACCCTGTAAACGGTCCGGGGGCGAAGGCCCCGCCTCCCGCGCCGTGCGAGGATTGAAACATGCCGGATGCCCTTTAAACGCGCCGGCCTGGGGATGTATGATTATAGGCATACTCGGCGTGGAGTTCCTCCTGCACGGCAACGAAAGCCTGAAAGACAAGCGGCGTGTGGCTTTGAGCCTCAAGCGCAAGGTCCGCAACCGCTTCAACGTGAGCGTTGCCGAGGTGGACAGCGAAAACGACAGAGATCGTCTGCGTCTGGCCTTTGTGTCCGTCGGCAACGACAAGCGGCACATGGAAAGCCGCATGACCAAGTGCCTGTCCATGATTGAAGCCGTGTGTCCGGAGGAAATGGTCTACAGCGAACTTGTCGTCCAGGGGGAAGACATGCCCTGAGCGGCATTGTCGCGGCACGGCAAACTATCAACGCCGGGCGATCCTGAGGCGAAAGCATACACGACTTTTCGCTCCCGGTACAATTCGGAATTACACATGCACAGCGTTTTTGCTTTTCTGGAACAGGCCTTCAAGGAAGCCCGGCGGATACTGATCGCCGCGCATGTCGGGCCGGACGGCGATGCCGTCGGCTCGGCGGCGGCGTTGGCTCATATTGCCCTGCACTTCGGGCTTGATACGCGTATTCTGCTGGATTCAGGCGGACGCGGCGTCCGGCAGGCGACGATCCTGCCCGCGCCCGCGGTATCCTGTTGCGCCGGCCTTGCGGGTTTTGTGCCCGATCTGGTGATATTTGCCGACTGCGGGGACGCGGCCAGAGCGGGCGCGGAGATGCAGGCGCTGATCGAGAGCGGGGTGTTCCCCGGCACGGAAGGAGCTCGTCCGCGGATTGTCGACATGGACCACCATGCCGACAATCCGGGTTACGGGCACATCAATCTGGTATGCCCGGAATGCGCGGCCACGGCGGAACTGGTCGGACGCTTCGCCGAATACCTTGGTCTGCCCCTCGCGGGCGGTATGGGCGAGGCTGTTTACCTCGGACTGGTCTCGGATACCGGCAATTTCACCTTTTCCAACACCAGCGCCGACAGCCTGAGCATGGCCGCGCGCATCGTGGCCGCGGGCCTGGATGTGGCCGATTTCACGCGCCGCACGGAAAATAACTGGTCCCCGGCGCGCATGCGTCTCTGGGGCAAGCTGATGAGCAGCGTTACGTTGCATGCAGGCGGCGCGGTATCCTGTTGTCTGGTCCGCAAGGCCTGGCTGGACAAGGCGGGATTGAGCGCCGACGACCTGGAAGGCTTTTCCTCCCGGCTCCGTTGCCTGCAAGGCGTGCGTGTCGGCCTTTTCGTGCGCGAGGACGCGGAAGGCAAGTGCAGGGTAAGCCTGCGTTCCGTGGGCGACGTCGACGTGCGCGTCGTGGCCGCCCGGTTCGGCGGGGGAGGGCACCCTTCCGCCGCCGGGGCGACCCTGGCCCTCGACCCCGACGCCGCGATGCGCGTCATGCTTGAAGCACTTGAAGCCGGGTTGCGGAGTGAAACTTAGGAAACGGGGTTAGTAGAGCCCAGGGAAGTGGCGTATGGGCAGCCCCGAAGCATGAGGCACGGGGATTGCCGAAGGCGACCAGCGTATCCATCCTTCAGCGTGCGAAAAAAACTCTATCCACAAGGAGGAACGGCGGTCATGGACAGGATAAACATGTTGGAACGGCTGCGCAACAGGATTGTCGACGCCGAGCCTGATTTGCTGCGTTGCGCAATCCAGGAGTTCCGGTTCAAGCGGGGATCATTTGCTTTTTTTCTCGGGAGGTTCGGTAAGAGTTCGCCAAATATCGTCCAAGTGGAAAGGATTAAGGACGTCGATGCCCCGAATGGTAAACCGGCGTTCGATGTTGCAAAGCACCGCGCCGGGCATGACGCCTTTGACGCCCAACGCCTGAAACCGCTCAAGCTGTTTGATGAAAGCAGTGGAAAAGGTTACGGCGGACTTGATCTCAATCGGTATTAGTACGCCTTGCTCACGGATGAGTAAATCAACCTCATTGCCGCGGGAATCCCGAAAGAAATAGACCTCCGGCCTGATTCCGCGGTTCAGGGCACCTTTCAGGATATCAATGATCACCAGGTTTTCGTAGAGGTTTCCGCGCAAAGGGTCACGCTCGGCCTGTCCGGACGTGTGGATGCCGAGCAGAAAGGCGGCAAGCCCGACATCGGTGAAATATATTTTGGGCGCCTTGATCAGCCGTTTTTGCACGTTCGCAAAAAACGGAGACAGTTCAAAAACTACATAGGACGCCTTCAGAACGGAGATCCAATTTCTGACGGTTGCGGCAGAGGCGCCCACATCATTGCCCAGGGAGGCAAGATTGACGACTTGACCCACTCTCCCGGCCAGGAGAATCAAAAATTTTTGAAACAGCGATAGATCGCGCAGACGAATCAGGGAGCGTACATCCCGCTCGACATACGTTTGCAGGTAGTTGTTGAAAAAACGGCGGGATTCCAGCCCTTCCTCATGAAGCCTTGGGAAAAAGCCGCGACAAATCAAATCAAAGGGGTCATACGCCGAAACGTAGGACCGCAGCTCCCGGAGCGAAAAAGGCCACAGGGACAGCATGGCTGTTCGTCCCGCCAGTGATTGGCTGATCGCTTCGTGCAACAGAGGTTGATGACTTCCGGTCAGGATAAACCGCCCGCGCTGCACGCTGCCGTCAACCATACCCTGGATGTAAGAAAGCAGTAACGGTAGTCGCTGAATCTCGTCAAGGATTCCGCCGGCTTTCATCCGCGCGAGAAAGCTCCGTGGGTCAGCCTCCGCCGCCATGTGAACATCCGGATCTTCCAGAGAAAAATACTGCTTGTCGGGAAACGTCATCCGGGCCAGCGTGGTCTTCCCTGATTGGCGTGGCCCGAGTATGGTCACCACAGGATATTCCGACGCGGCGCGAAGCAACTCTGCAGTAATATTTCGGGTAATCATGATCGGAGCATACAGGTTTTGGTGCAAAAAGAAAGTTAAATTTTTGATTTGCACAAATTTTTATAAAAGCCGGACGCTTCCATATAGCGAGTCCGGAATATGCAGAGGAATACGCCGTGTAGGAGCAAGTGGGGGTGTTCCCGGCCCCTGACCGCCTGCGGAGGCATCGGGTATGTATTCCCCACGGGCGGTGGGGGTGTTTCCATATCCGGATAGTCTGACTCGAAGCGCGCAATGTATTCCCCACGGGTGTGGGGGTGTTTCCTCCGCAAACTTTTGCATCCGGGTGCAAAACGCGTATTCCCCACGGGCGTGGGGGTGTTTTTTTGCGCCGTATGCGCCGTTCAGATGACGAAGGCGACTGCACGGACGAACCTGTCGACAAAAAACATGAATGACGTTGTAGGACAGTCCGGCTTGATAACTTCTTTCAATTACTCATGATGAGCAAAAGAGTGGAACCCCGCCACGCGGCACACGGTATCGCGCCGGGCCAGGCGCAGATCCTCGCGCACCATGTCGGCGGCCAGTTGCTCTACGCCGGTCTTCGGTTTCCAGCCCAGCTTGCGCGCGGCAAGCGAAGGGTCGCCCAGCAGGGTTTCAACTTCCGTCGGGCGGAAATAACGCGGGTCCACGCGCACGACCACGTCCCCGACGTTCAGGGCGCCGTGCAGTTCCGCGCCCGCCGCTGCCGCGCTTTTATCCTTGTCCAGGGTCTCCAGCCTGCCGACTTCGTCAAGACCTTTCCCTTCAAATACGAGGCTCATGCCCAGTTCCGCCGCCGCCAGACGCACAAAATCGCGCACGGACATCTGCCGGCCCGTGGCAATGACGAAATCCTCGGGCTTGTCCTGCTGCAGCATGAGCCACTGCATTTCCACATAGTCTCCGGCATGCCCCCAGTCGCGCAGGGCATTGAGGTTGCCGAGCATCAGCACCTTGTCCAGGCCCAGGAACATGCGGGCCAGACCCCTTGTTATCTTGCGCGTGACGAAGGTTTCTCCGCGCATGGGCGACTCGTGGTTGAACAGTATGCCGTTGCAGGCGTAGATGCCGTAAGCTTCACGATAATTTACCGTTATCCAGTAGGCGTACAGTTTGGCGCAGGCGTACGGCGAGCGCGGGTAAAAGGGCGTGCTTTCGCTTTGCGGAATCTCACGCGCCAGTCCGTACAATTCTGAGGTGGACGCCTGATAAAAGCGGACTTTATCCTCCATTTTCAGGATACGGACGGCTTCGAGCAGGCGCAGGGGACCGAGGGCGTCCACGTTGGCCGTGTACTCCGGCGAATCGAAGGACACTTTGACGTGGCTTTGCGCGGCCAGGTTGTAGATTTCGTCCGGCTGCGACTCGGCCGTGATGCGTATCAGGTTGGCCGAGTCGGTCATGTCGCCGTAATGCAGGATGAAGCGGCGGTTCTGTTCGTGCGGATCCTGGTACAGGTGGTCGATGCGGTCCGTGTTGAACAGGGAGGAACGCCGCTTGACGCCGTGCACCTCATACCCCTTGTTCAGCAGAAATTCAGCCAGGTAGGCGCCGTCCTGCCCGGTCACGCCGGTAATCAGAGCGCGTTTCATCAAGCGTTCCTTATTTTTCAGGGGGCTGTATTCTGGAACGGATACGGACCCTGAGAGGCCCGGCTCCCTCAAATTGAGGAACCTGCAGTCCGAGACGCAGGGTATGATTGACCAGTATGGGGCCCAGAAGGTTGAGTACGGCGTCCTCGGGTTTGCCGGGCGGTATGGAGGCCGTTACCAGCACGGCTATATCATCGACGTCTTTCGCCTGCAACAGTTCCTGTTCGGCATCGCCCACTGTCAGGCTGTACTCGGGGATAAACACATAAGGATCCGCGACCAGCAGCCCCAAGGTCGGCGTATCCATGCTCTGCAACAGGAGCAGAGGAGCGTTCTCCTGAATCTGCAGCAGGGTAAATTCGCGTTGCCCCTCAAAGCCTATCAGCCCGCAGGGAAAGACGATGACCTTGTCCGCAAACACTTCGCGCCGGCCCAGACGGGTTTCGATGCCTATGATTTCACCCGGTTCCGGGGCGTTGCTGCTTACTTCACTTGTTTTCACAGCACTACCGCTTACTTCCCCTGTTTCCACAGCGTTGCCGTTTACTTCACTCGTTTCCATAGCGCTGCCGCCGCCTTCAGGTCCTGTTCGGCGGCCATGACGGCCTGCCTGTTTTCTTCAAGAATGCGCGCGTAGACTTCTTCCCTGTACACGGCCGTGCCCTGCGGCACCTCAATGCCTATCTTCACCTGCCTGCCCTGTATGCCGAGCACGGTGATTTTGACATTCTCGCCTATGTGCAGGCTTTCGCCGGCGCGTCGTGTCAGGATCAGCATCGGTCCGCCCTGTTTTACAGGAAGTTGACGAGGCCCAACTGCATAATCATGGAGGTGGATTTAAGGACGGCGTTATACGCCGTCTGCTGCTGCGCCAGCCTGACCTCAAGCTCAAGGAGATCCACGTCCTCTATCTGGCTCAGGCGGTCTTCCTCGCTGTAGCGGCGCATGATGATCGCGCTCTCCGTGGCGGCGAGGCGGTTTTCGCGCCCGCCGATTTCCGCGGCCTTGGCCAGAATGTGGTTCATCACATCATTCAGGCTTTCGAGGGACTTTTGCACGCCGTCCTGGCTGTTGCACTCCAGGGCGCAGATCAGTTGGCCGATGCTCTCGAACATGTTAGGGATGCCGTCGTTGTAATAGGGATTTTCACTGCCCACAGGAATTGGACGGTCATTGTAGACATCTTCTCCGCTGACGACGTCGGGATATGGAGTGCCGGTATCCCAGGCTTTGATCAGATCACCGGGGTAATTGTACAGGCCGCCGAACACGTCCTTGCCGACCATGTTCACGGTGATCCGCGACGCTTCACTTATCTGGAAATCCACATCCGCCCTGTGCGGATGGATGACGAACTGCATTCCTGCAACATTGTTGTCCAATGTAGGCGGAGTACCGGGAGTCGCAGTAGGCGCCGGGTCTAGAGTCAGGGAACCCCCAGGTACCGGCAAAGTCATGGTAGGCGCAGTCAGGGGGGCGGTGGCGGAAATCCAGTTGTTGCCGTCGTCCACGCTGTAGGAGTAACGGATAAAATTGAGAGGAAGAGTATCGTCTGTAGCCAGATAGGGATCAAGTCGTACCGCGACATCGCGGGCGAAATAGCCGTTGGCCGTGGATGTTACGGACGTTGCCCCATCCGGCATATATGTAGTGCTGACCTGCGTGTCGGTGTCGTCGCCCAGATAGACGGCGGACGGACGCACGCAGAACCAGGTGCCCTGGGCAAGGCTGCTCTGGTCGCTCAACGGATTTGCGCCTCCGGGCGGGTCATAATACGGCTCTACGGGCACATCGGCATCGGAAACATGCACCGATACCCCGCCGCCGCTGATCGTGCAGCCGGGCGAGGGAGGAGAATCAGGCAGCGCCTCTCCCGTCGGCGTACTATCCGCAAGACTCCACGTCTTGCCGCCGTCGGCGGTGTAATAGTATGTCGCCGTGCCCGCTGTGCCGCCCCCGCCCTTAACCGGCACAAAGGACACAACGCGGGACGGCAGCGCGCCGCCGTCCGGCGGCGAAGCCACAAGATCCACATAGCGGTAGTCGTCCATATTTTCGCCGTGTACGGAAACGCCAAGCGTTTCCGCATACGCCGATCCCGTGGTTTTGTGGCCTGCAAAGATATTGCTGCCCGCGAACTCGGTATTGGCCAGGCTGACCAGTTGCGACATAATCCCGCGCACCTGCTGAGCGATCTGCAGGCGATTCTCGGCCGTCACCGTGCTTGTGGCGGCCTGCATGGCTTTCTCCTTTATCTGGGTAAGCAGACTCTGCACGGAACCTTCGCCCGACCCCAGCACGGAGTCGGCCGTGGAAAGCCAGCCCGTGGCGGTTTTGATGTTTTCCTCGTAGAGGTCCAGCCTGCTCAAGGTTGCGCGGGAACTAAGCACCCGCCCCGCGCCCACAGGGTCGTCCGAAGGCTTGTTGATTTTTTTCTGGCTCGACGCCTGGATGTTGGAATCCATATAGTCGCTCAACGTCCGGTTCATGTCCCGGACAAAAGAGCCGTACATCATGCTCTGTGTTATGCGGATGGCCATATGGATATCCTCTGCTTGAACGAATGCGGGGTATGCCGCTTGAGCGAAAACAGGGTCCGCTGCTTTAACGAAAGCGGTATTCGATACTTGAGCGAAAGCAGAGTCTGCTATTTGAGCGAAAGCAGGGTCTGCAACATCTCGTCGGCCGTGGTGATGAGTTTGGCCGCCGCCTTATAGGAAGCCTGGAACTTGATAAGGTTGCTCATTTCTTCGTCCAGGTTCACGCCGGAAATTTCCTGCTGCCTGTTGTACAGGTCTGTAGCCATGGCCGTTTCCGAGGCCGACACGAACTTCGTACTCACCGTGTCCGCGCCGATCTTGGTGACTATGTTGCCGTAATAGTCCGCGAGGGTCTGCGAGGTCGGGCGGTCCCAATAGGTGCCTATGGATACCTGCTTGGTCGTCAGCCCGGCTATTTCCAAGGCGGTGAGGTTGTCTCCCGCGTTTATTTCCCCCGCGCCGTTCAGCCGGCCCGCGTTGATCAGGTTGGTGTTGGTGAACAACTCGTCGCGTACGGCAAAGGTGTCGGCGTTGTCGCCCGCGAAAAAGGTGTTGAGGCCCAAGGCCGCCGCCAGGCCGGTGGTGTCCGCCGTCACGGCGAAGGAGCAGCCGTCTCCGATCTGTGCCGTGTTCATGCTGATTTCCAGCCTGCCGTTCACGATCTGCGCGATAAAAGGATTCACGGTAGCGCTGATTTCCCCGGTGAGTTGGTCCTTGACGTGCAGCGTCGTGGCGTTGATGGCCGTTACGGCGTCTTCAAGGGAATGGACGGCCGGATCGAAGTTGCCGCCCGCCTGGGCCAGGACATTGAGGCCGGGGTAATCCGACAGCAGCTTGCCGTCCGGTCCGTAAACGGCGAAGGTCAAATTACCGGCCTGCAGTTTGTCGGACCATACGAAACGCGCCTCGGGCGACCCCAGAGCCTCGCTCGTGTTCCCCACCGCATAGGTTCCAAGGGCATAGGTCATGGGTTCCAGACCCGCGCCCTGGCTGTGGATGCGGTTAACTTCCCAGGTCACGCCCTTGGCAAAGGCGTCGAGACGGTCCCGGTATTCGGCCAGCTTGTAGTCGCGGAACTCAAGATAGCCGGCCAGGGTGCCGCCCGTGAGGCGCAGGGAATTGTCCGACCCGTCCTTGTAGATCTGCGTGGAAATGTTGATGGGGTCGGAGGTAGGTTCAATCCAGTACACGTCCGGCTTGGGCCAGATCAGGAAACGGTCGCCGGCGTCGAGGTCGCCGGCGTCAAACCAGATGTCCAGCTCGCCTACGCGCACGGCCTGCCCTTCTTCCTGCGCGTTGAAGATGCGGTCCTGACCGCTTTCGTCCTTCAACCAGGTGCGGCCGCCGTCGGTGGATACGCGGAAGGTCGCGCCGCCCGTGGTTGCACCCACGGTACCGCCGTTCACGATTTCGACCGTGTATTCAAAATTGTCCGAGCCGCCGAAATGGATGGTTTTTTGCGTGCCGTCGGGATTGGGCGTCCTGTAAGGGGAGCCGGTGGTCAGGTTGTTTTCGGCCTGCATCCCCTTGAATTCCAGAGAAAAAGGAATGGTGTCCTGAACCAGGGTATAGCCGTTGGCCATGCTTACGTTGTAATGTCCGGGGCCTCTGTCGTCCACCTTGACGTCCATGATTTCGCCGAGAGCGCGCACCTTGGCGTCACGGGCATCCATGAGGTCGTTGGGGTTGTTGCGCCCGGCCAGGTAGGAGGCGTTGATTTCCTTGTTCAGTTCCGCAATCTCGCGCATGAGCAGGTTGGCCCGTTCCACGTCTTCGCGGATCATGGTGTTGGTCTGGTTTTCCAGGTCGCGCAGGGCTTGATCCGTATTGTTGACACTGTCCATAAGCACCGAGGCCTTGCCGAGCAGGGCCTCACGCGAGGTGCCGTCGGCCGGGTTCTGCACAAGCTTGTTCCAGGCGTCGAAAAATTCGCTCAGAGCGGTGGCCATGCCGTCCACATTGGCTTCGTTGAACAGGTTTTCCACGTAGCGGAGCTGGTTGTACTCGGCCGTGTAGCGCGAGGAAAGCCCCAGCTTGTTCAGATAGTTGCTTTCAATGAACTTGTCGAAATAGCGGATGACCTCCTTGGCCGACACTCCTTCGCCCACCCGGCCGGGAGCGAAATCAAGCCCGGCGCGTTCCTCGAGCAGCACCGCCCGGCGCGTGTAGCCGGTGGTGTTCACGTTGGAGATGTTGTTGCCGGTGGTCGAAATCGCGGCCTGCGAGGCGAAAAGCGCCCCCACCCCCATGTTCAGTACGGAGTTTACGCCCCAGGCCATGTCAGTACCTCCCCGAATACATGGCGGCTTCCGGCCTGTATTCCTTGAGCCGGCCGCCGGCGCCGTAGCACAGCGTGCGCTTGGGCGCTATCTGCTCATGCAGGAAAAGCACAAGGGAGCGGCTCTGGTCCAGCAGCGCCAGGGAAAGCTCGGCGTTGCGCGAGGCGCGCCGCGAACTTTGCTGCTCAAGGGCGTCGATCAGCGTGTGCAGGCGCAGTATTTCCTGCCCCTCTTCATCCGGAAGCATGCCCGCGTATTCCGCTACCGTGGCCCCTTGAATGGTCCTTTTCAGCGTCGTGCGCTCATCCACAATCTGGCGCAACAGCTCATGTATGGAAAATTCCAGAGCGCTCACGGCGTCCGTATCGTGCGCGCAGAGCAGTTCAAATTCTTCTTCAAGAAGGGAAGCGAGAAGTTCCAGGGCCTTGAATTGTCTATGGAGGTTGCCGCGTATGCGGTCGTACATAGTGTCATCCTGCCCTTGCGTCCTGCCGTCGCGCTTCGTCGGCGCGGCTGAAAACGCTTTCGGGGTTCAATGCCATTTCTCCCTTTTTAAGCTCAAAATGCAGGGAGGCAGAATTTTCCCCGCCGGCCTGCGCCGCGGGCTGCGCAGCCACTTTTGCAAATTCCGCGCCAAGCCCCACGCGTTGGCCGACGCGCACCGTCGCAGGCTGCAGATTCCCGTAATAACTGCGGTAGCCCTCGTTGTGCTCGATGACCACCGTGTTTCCCGCGCCGTCGCGCGGTCCGGCATAAACTACCGTGCCCGGCAGCACGGCCCGCACCGAATCGCCGGGAGAGGCCGCGATTTCTACGCCCGGTTTCCAGCGCCTGCGCCCCGTGCCGTCGTCTTCCCAGCCGAAACGGCTGACGACAGGGCCGGGCAGGGGCTTGCGCGCCCCGTCCAGAATGCCGGCCGGAGGCTGGGTCAAGGGAGGCGCAAAGGCGTCGCCCCCGGCCTGCGCCCGGTCCGCGCCCGAATTTTGCGCCTGCGCCTGCGCCTGCGCCTGCGCCGTAGACAGAGGCTGCCCCTGGGCCTGCGTTTGCGCCGTAGACAGGGGCTGCCCCTGGGCCGGGGTCTGCGCTTGGGCCCGGAGTTGCGCCTGCTGCGCGGCACGGGCCTGCGCGGCGTTCTTTTTTCCCGTTCGGGAAGTTTTTCTGTTGCGGGCGAAATTGTTCAGCGGCCTGGGTTTGGCCGAAACCGGACCGGGGCCTTGCCAGGACAGGACGGAGGTGCCGGGGGTTGTTTCCTTGTCGTATGCCGTTTTCGGCGGGGTCGGCGCGGGGCCGGCCGGGAACACGCCGCCGTCCGTCCGCAAAAGATCCTGCGCGGCTTCCGTGAACGCTGCGCGTGTTCCGTTCTGCGGCGGCATCCCGGCGCTCGGCGCGGGCGCGCCGTCCCATGTCTGCATCCCGGCATGCGCGGCAAGTTCGCCGTTCCGCGCGGGTATCCCGGCAGCGGCGTCCGGGGTCGGCGCGGGAGCTCCGCCCGCGGATATCGCGGCTTCGATGCGCCTGTCCCCGGCAGGGGAAAGGGTAGCCGGCGTCAATGTCGCGCGCGGGCCGGGAGCGGAGGCATTGTCCACTTCCGTCCTCAGGCTTTGCAGGGCGGCGTCCAGGTCCTCATCTTCGGCGCCGTCGTCCCGGCCGGGCAGAGGGGAGTAAAGATCGTCGGCGCTGATTGTCGCCTGTACGGGCGCATCCGACGCGGATGCCGCGTCGTCCTTGGGCGCGGCGAGCAGCCCCTTGCTCGGGGGGACGTTCAGGGGGTCGCGTATGCGCCCGGGGATCGTCGTGCGCCCCGAGTCCGCAAGCTGCTGCGAAAGCTGCTCGTAGAGCATGTCCGCAAGCCCGATGCCCCCGGCCGAGGCCATTTTTTTGCACAACTCCACATCGAACAGCGACTGGTAAGTTTCCTCATCCTTGCTGTGCAGAAAGCCTTCTTTGGGCACGGTTTTGCGCATTTGTTCCCACATTTTCTGCAGGAAGACGGCTTCAAAGCCCTCGCAGGCCCCGCGCAGTTCCACCGCCTTGTCTTTTTCGGGACTCAGGCGTTTGCGCAGGGCATCCATATCCAGCTTGCGCTGGATCAGATCCTTGCGCGTGTTTTCCGAGGCGATGAACGCCGGGTCGAGGGCGGAAACGGGGGCGGCGGGCATCACATCACCTCAGGGGTACGCGCGCGCCTGGGCGGGTACGTTACGGTTCGTGGAGAAGCGGGCGGGCATCAGATTACCTCAAGGTGCGCGTGCAGGGCGCCGGCGGCCTTCATGCTGCGCAGTATGGAGATGAGGTCGCGCGGGCCGGCGCCCACGGAATTGAGGGCGTCCACCAGTTCCTGCAGCGTCGCGCCTTCGAGAATGTTCAGGTTGCGCAGTTCTTCGGTCGCGGTGAGGTCCGTGCTCGGCGTGACCACGGTTCTGCCGCCGCTGAAGGGTCCCGGCTGCGAAACGTCCTGGTTTTCCTGCACAGTGACCTGAAGGTTGCCGTGCGCGACCGCCACGCGCGAAATGCGCACGTCGCGCCCGAGGATGATGGTGCCGGTCTTTTCGTCAACAACCACCCGCGCGGCCGAGTCCGGCGTGATTTCTATATTTTCAAGCGACGCCATGAGGGGCACCATGTTGCCCCGGAAATCCGAGGGGATGTCCAGGTTGATGGTGGCCGAATCCACGGGCTTGGCGAAGGTGCCGCCCAGGGCCTTGTTGATGCGCTCCACAATCTGGTTGGTGGTGGAAAAGTCCGGGCTGTTCAGACTCAGGGTCAGGTGATCCTGGCTGTTGAATTCAAAGGGCACGGCGCGTTCGACAACGGCGCCGCCGGGTATCTGCGCCACGGTGCTGACGTTCTTCTGGGCCTGGGCCTGGGCGCCCGTCACGGAAAAACCGCCCACGGCCAGCGCGCCCTGGGCCAGGGCATAGACCTTGCCGTCCACGCCCTTCAGGGGCGTCTGGACCAGAACGCCGCCGAGCAGGCTCGTGCAGTCGCCCAGAGAAGATATGGTCACGTCCAGGCGCGTGCCGGGTTTGGCCGAAACAGGCATGCGCGCCGTAAGCATGACGGCCGCCACGTTTTTGGGTTTCATCTGTTTCATGTCCACGCGCACGCCCATTTTTTCCATCATGTTGACCATGGTGCGCATGGTGAAGGCAGAATCTTTCTTGTCGCCCGTGCCGGAAAGGCCGACGACCAGACCGTAGCCGGTGAGCTGGTTGTCGCGCACCCCGCTGAACGTGGCTATATCCTTGATGCGCACGGCCGCGGCATCGTGCGGCGCGAGCAGGAGCAGCGCGACAAACGCGACCAGGAAACGGACGGGCCTTGCCCGAAGCATGCGCAAATACGCCGCGGGGAATATGCCGCTCCGCTTGCGCGCGGGGATCATACGGAGTGGTGAAGCCATGAAAATCTCCTCGCCGCGGGGCGGATACGGACGGACAGTCAAAACTCCGACTGTGCGCGTATGTTGCGGAAACGACGATGTATTCGCTCCCGAAGCCCCGATTCCGGACAATACTTTCTAAACAACTCATTGGTTAGCAATAATCGTGCCGCCGATGCGGGTACCGGATGCGGCGGATGCCTGCCGGGCATTGCCCGTTGCGTGACGTTCCGCCGCCGGCGTAAAAAAATCTGAACACGATTTGCGCCTTGCGGGAGAAGGCCGGCACGGCAGGGCTGGCGCTGAAAACAGAGATGGGACGGACCCGGACCACCCGGTTCCGCCCCATCGCTGCTTGCAAAATTGGAGGTACTTTCTCTGTTGCAATTCGCGTGCCGAAGGAGTATGCCGGGCGCCTGAATAATTTTCCGTTGTGATTACAAGGGGATTTGCGCATACTGCGCAAAGCGTCCGGTATGTCCCCGGTGCAAGTATTTGAACTGTTCCGGCAACGCTTCGGGAACGGCGGGGGTGAGTACAACTTTTTTTACGGATATTCCGGGCAACGGAGCGCCCGCATGTTGAAAAAAGAACGCGGGCGGCGTATACCTTTGCCGAAGAGGCAGCAAAGACGGGATTCGGCAGCAACAAAGGACAGAGTATGGCGGGCCGGGATGATTCGAGCGGGAACGACCTTGAAATAATTGAGTTCTACATTGACGAGGCGCTCTCCGGAGGAGCGGACTACCGCAGCTACTACGCCATGAATGTGGCCAAGGTGCTGGAAATAATCCGCCTGCCGCCGGTGACCGGCGTGCCCGCCAAGCATCATGCGGCGGCGCTGGGCACCTTCAGCCTGCGCGGCAAGGTTCTGCCCCTTGTGGACCTGGGGCTCTGGCTCGACAAAAAAAACGTGCCCTCGGACACCCACAAGGTCATCGTTACCGAATTTTCCCATGTGGTCACCGCTTTTGTGGTGTCGGGCGTCACGCGCATCCACCGCATGACCTGGAGCCAGGTCGAGCCGCCGGGCAAATACCTGCAGGCCTTCAGCCGGGACTCCATAACCGGGGTTGTGCGTTTCGAGGACCGCATCGTGTTCCTGCTGGATATGGAATACATTATTTCGGCCATGGACCCGACGTTCAACCTGGCGGCGCGGGTGGAGCAGGTGGAGCGGTACGGCGGCCAGGGGTTGCGCGTGCTGATAGCCGACGATTCGCCGTCCATACGCAAGGTTATAGCCTCCTGCCTGGAGCAGGCGCAATATACGGTAACTCCGTGCACCTGCGGCCGTGAAGCCTGGGAACAACTCCAGGCGTGGCGGGCCGAGGCCGAGCGGAAGGGAGTGCCGGTCACCGATTTCGTCAATCTGGTCATTTCCGACATCGAGATGCCCGAACTGGACGGGCATGCGCTGACGACGCGCATCAAGGGCGAAGCGGCGTTCGCCGCGGTGCCGGTCATCCTCTTCTCCTCGCTGATCTCGGATGTGGTGCATGCGAAAGGGATCAAGGCCGGGGCCGACGATCAGGTTTCCAAGCCGGACCTGCCGCACCTGACCAAGCGCGCCGGGGAGCTGATCCGCAAATTTCAGAATTGATGCGGCGCGCCCCCGGCTTTGCTGCGACCTTGCGGCCGATGTTTACTGCTTTCCACGGAGATCAGTAATTCGACTCTTCGCTTTCTTCGTGTCGGGGATGGCCTTTTTTCTGCCGAACGAGATATGCGGCTGCCTGCTCAGGAGTTATGCGTCCGGCATCCGTGAGCGCTTCAAGGTGAAATTTATCAAGCTTATGGAACCCCTCCAGAAAAATCCTCTCGGCTTCCCTGAGGATCGCCTGTTCGATGTCGCCGTCAATGATCACGCCGCCGTCGTCCGCTTCACGCTCCTCAAGGGCAATTTCCTCCAGTTCCTGAACTGCCGTATCCAGCGGTCTGCCTGACCAGTGGTCAAACAGGGAGAGGCCGTCGAACAGCCAGTCACGGACATCCATGACGGTGATGTCCGGCTCCAGGCTGTTAAGGAAGTCTTCGATCGCGTCGGAAGCGGCTTCCGCGTCCTCCGTAAAAATACCTACATGGTTTTTCCCGTCCCACTCGATTTTCCGGCCCTCATGCGCGCGCTTCAGCAGCGCGCAGAAAGTCGGGTTTTCCGCAAGGGCGGCAAGCTCTTTGCCGCTGAGGAACGGCGTTATGCCCCACCGCAGAGTACGCTCACAGAGGACCGCATCGGGCACCGCACGCTCGTCGGAGTCATCAAAGCGGGCAAGCACGCGGCCGTTCTCGTCCAACTGCACGAAAGCCGGTTGCTCGACAGGCATGCTTTCATGTTTCCTGTACAAGGGGGCAGGCTCATCCTTCAAGGCGCGCAACGCTGAAAAATCCACAAAAATCTCCTTTGTCCTGTGAAATGTTACGCCTGCACTGTCGTAACAGGCGGCGGCGCGCCCGGCTTCGCCCGGCGTCCGGAGTCATGACGTTCCGCGAATGACATGACTCCGGAGGTGTTCCGAAAATGTATAGGTCTACGGTTTTCGTGCCACATGCCCAGCCCGCGCAGCAGCGCGCCGGCGTCCGGGGCCGTGATGTCGGGAGCGGCGGCCGCAAGCTCCGCAAAGCCGGAATCGCCGGTAAGCACGGCGGCCGTGCGTGTGCCCGCGCGTTTTCCCGCCTCAATATCCATGACGTGGTCGCCGACTGTCAGCGCCTGCCCGGCGGCGCAGCCCAGGCGTTCAAGGGCCGCGCCGATATGCTCCGGGTGCGGCTTGACGCGTCCTACATGCTCGCGGGTGAGGACGCAGGCGCAGTAATCGTCCAAGTCCGGGAAGACGGCGTACACCGCTTCAGGGCAGTTGCGCGTGATGACGGCCGCGGCTGTCCCCCGCGCGCGCAACGCCGCCAGCGCGGGCCGCGCAAACGGGAAAAGCGCCGAACGGCGCGCGGCCGCGATTTCCACCTCCTTGACGGCGTCGAGCGCGGCCTTTTCGGCCGCGACGGCCGCGGCGGGAGACAGGGAGGCGAGGATGCCGGCCATCTGTTCCATAAAAGGCAGACAACAATCCCCGGCAACAGGGGCAAAGCGCGCAAGCGCCTCAAGGCCCTTGCGGCGCATTTCCGGAAAACTGAGGATCGTGGCTGAAAGCGTGCGGTCGAAATCAAACAGCACGGCCCGCAGCGATCCGGCGGGAAAAGGGCGGCGCAAGGCGATCCAGTCCCGAAATTCACTTCCGGCGCGGTCCGGCAATTCCCGGTCTTGCGCGGCGGCGTTCGTGTTCATCCTTTGTCCGCGTCAAAGGTGTAGGCGTTACCCACCATGTCGGCCACGCGGTTGCCCAGCTCGTCCTTGACCGTCACGCGGTACACAGAGACTTTTCTGCCTTTGGAGAGCATGGTGGAGGAGGCGATCAGGCGTCGGCCTTTTGCGATGCCCAGGTACGAGATGGAGCAGGACTGGCCGACGGTCGGGCCGACTTTGCCGCCGCAAACGCGGGCGAGGTTGGAATGCACGCCGAAGGCCATGTCGGTCAGGGTGAAGATGGCTCCGCCCTGCACGATGCCGGCGGCGTTAAGGTGACGCTCCGTGATATCCATGCTGCACGTCACGCCGTCTTCGCGGACGTCGTCTATGCGGATGCCGGCATCGGCCGCGAAAAGGTCGCGGGCGAAAATTTTGCGTATGTCGTCCAGGTTGATGTGCATCAAAACTTCCTCTGCGAGTTTCTTTTATGTGTCCGGCGCGGACGACGAACAGGCGTGCCGGCGGGACAGAAAACAGCAACGCCGCTCCGCTCAAACAGGGCGGGGCAGCGGCGGATCGGCGCGTTAAAGTTCAGTTCCTCCATATCATCTAATTTGAACATATACTGAAAGCGGACGGCCGGCAACGGTTTATCCGGAATCTTGCGGGCGGTCGTAACGCATGTCACAATTTTGACAGTTACTTTTTATCCGAGCTTCCCTTATGATTTGAGAATTCAGCCTGAAGGCCGAGGTTTCAAACCCATAAAGGAAACTCGGATGAGCAGAAAAACGGTGTTGATTACCGGCGGCGCGCAGGGCCTGGGGAGCGCCTTTGCCTCCCTGTACGCGGAAAACGGCTTTGACGTGATCCTGGCCGACGTGCTGCCCGTCGATTCTCCGCAGTTTACGCAAAGCGTGCGCACGGCCGAACGGCACGGCGTTTCGGTGCAGGCCCGACGTTGCGACGTCACGTCCCCGGCGGAGGTCGACGCCCTGTTCACCGAGGCCTGGGAGCGCTTTCAGCGTCTCGACGTGGTCATCGCCAACGCCGGGGTAATGGCCCTGGGCGAAACCTGGAACCTGACCGATGCGCAGGTCGGCCGGAGTCTGGCCGTCAACCTCGAAGGCGTATGGCGCACGAACAGTCATGCCGTGCGGCGCATGCTGCGCCGGGGCTGGGGGCGGATCATCAATGTCGCCTCCATAGCCGGAGTAATCGGGGCCCACTATCACGCCGCATACTGCATGAGTAAATTCGGGGTCATCGGCCTGACCAAAACCCTGGCGCGTGAACTGCAGGGAAGCGGCATCCGCGTCAACGCCCTGTGCCCTTCCCCCGTCAAAAGCCCCATGTCGGAAACAGCCGAGTTCATTACCTACATGAACAGGGTGACGGGCAAAAAGTTCCGCAACGCGCGCGAGATGTACGACGACCCGGCAACGCATTTTCTGGAACCGGAAACCGTGGCGCGCATGGCGTTCTGGCTCGGCAGCAGCGAGGAGGCCGGAACCTTCAACGGCCGGGAAATCATCATGGACCTGTACGGCCAGGTCTGATGCCGTTTCTCCGCGACGCCTGACGGCCGGCAAAGCCGGGCAACATTTTCGGCAACTCCCCCTTTCAGGGACGGGATATGCCGGCCGGCTTCCGGCAGGCGGATGCGGACCGAAGCGCTGTGAGCGGAAAGCGCGGCGGCGCGACAGGTCTGTACGCCGTCAAGGCCCGAGCTCCTTCACGGAAATGATCAGGCCGGCATCCGGCTGTTCGCGGTTGGGCCGGAGCATGGGCCGGTACTGCGTGCCTGTGGGCGTGCTGTGCCTGCGCAGTGAGACGCGGTGCAGGGCGGCGAACCCGTGCGAGGCGGCCAGAAGCCGCGAGCCGTTGTTGTCCGCGGCAATGTGGTTGAACATGCTCCGCATGCCCAGACCTTCCCGCGCCCACACGAAAAGCCGGTCACAGGCCGCGGCAAGCAGACCGCGCGGCGCGCCCGCGCGCATGATCAGCATGTCCATGCAGCAGGATTCACGGCGTAAATCAAAACCTTCCAGACCCACATGTCCCCAAAATTCCCGGCCCGGCTCCGGGCCTGCGCCCGTATGCCCGCAAAGCACCCGGCCCGGCTCCGGGCCGGGAACGGCTTGCCCGCAGGCCTCTCCCTTCCGTTCTACGACCATGAACAGCAGGGCATCGCGGGTGTTGCGCAGGTATTCGATCTGTCTCTTGAAATCCACTTCGGGGCTGCCGGCGGTAAAGAGGATGTGCCGGTTTTCCTTCCACAACACCCGCAGAAAGCCGGTGATTTCCCGGTCCTGCAGGTCGTCCGCGTTGAGCGCCCGCAACAGGTACTCCGTTCCCGCATGCCCGAAAGCGAGTTCAAGGCCCTCACGGCGGATCACGGCAAGCTTGCGCCGGGTGTCCGACTTGCGCAACATAGGCTCGGGAGGCGCAGGCCAGGCGGTTTTCACCCCCTTATCGCGCAGAACGGCCTTGACGCAGGCCGCTATGTAGTCCGCCTCGTCGTCGCTGAGGCTGCATCCGCCCGGCAGAAGCAGGGCGCGGTCGGCAGCGGCATACGCCGCAGGGTTGTCCGCCTTTGTGAACAGGGGCATGGACGAAAGGGGAAAAAAGGCCGGACTGGTGGTGATGCCGCGCTCCCGCAGCCGCTGCGCCGTCTCTCCCGCCCCCGCCCGCTCCGTAATCAGCAAGGGCATGATGCAACTGTTGCGCGTTTCGGCGTCTTCCGGGTTGAGGCGCACGCCGGGCACATCCTTCAGGACCCGCCGGTAGCGGTCGACTATGCGCGCTTTGTGCCGGAGCAGTTCGGGCAGGCGCTCCACCTGCGCCAATGCCGCGGCAGCCGCGAGATCGGAGAGGGCAAAATCGTAGGCGGGAAAAATGTACGCAAGGGGATCCGAAGCGCTGCGCCCATCCCCGCCCGTCAGGGCGACCCGGCGCATGCGTTCGCGGTCGGAGGACACCACCATGCCGCCGCCGCCGCAGTCGGGCAGGGACGGAGCGCTGAAGCCGAAAACGGACAGATGCCCGAAGGAACCCGCCGGACGGCCCCGGTACAGCGCCGCGACCGCCGTGCCCGCGTCTTCCAGGACAAAGATTCCGCGCGCGGCGGCAAGCGCGAGCAAGGGGGCCATGGCGCAGGTCCGGCCGTACATGTGGACGGCAATCAGGCATCTGGTGCGGCCGTTTA
This sequence comes from Desulfovibrio sp., assembly GCA_031271265.1. Taxonomy (GTDB): domain Bacteria; phylum Desulfobacterota; class Desulfovibrionia; order Desulfovibrionales; family Desulfovibrionaceae; genus Frigididesulfovibrio. The sequence goes on from JAISWB010000068.1 coordinate 45,818, forward strand.
TCCGGGCCGCGGCCGCTTTCGGGCTCAGGCAGAGGGTATGCGGGTCCAGGTCGCAGAACACGGGGACGGCCCCGCAGTGCAGCACAGCCGCCGCCGGAGAAAAATCCGCGCTTTCCGGCAACAGGACTTCGTCTCCGCAGCCGACTCCGAGAGCGCGCAAGGCCAGGAAAAACGCCGCGCGGCGGCCGGAAACGGCAAAGGCGAAGTCCCGCTGCGCCATGCGGGCCACGGCCGACTGCAGGCGCACAACGGCGCGCGCATGGAATGCGCCCCGATCTTCGGCGACCGCGTCCGCTACGCATCGGATTTCGTCATGGCCGACGGGTGTGGTATAAAGAGCTGTGGGGTCAACCGTCATGTTGCGCGGCACGTTGCTTCTTGACCGGATGCGCTTTTACCGGAGATGGATTTATTCGGTTTCCAAGGAAACGCTGCTTACTGATATCCGCATTGAAAAGTAAACTTTTCCCTGCGGAGGATCGTCAGCCGAAAAGCGTGGTTTTCGGCTGACTCACGCCGCTTCGCGGCGATATCAGCCTAACGGCTGCTGTT
>JAISWB010000096.1 GCA_031271265.1 Desulfovibrio sp.
GGCCCGGAAAGCACGGCCGCGGCGCAAGGCTCCGGGCATCGTGTGAGGGTAGCCTATATCGAGGGCGGATTTTATACGGACTATTCCGGCATACTCGTCGCCTTGGCCCAGAGCCTCGCTGAGCTCGGCGTTATTGAAAACGGGAACGCGTCTGTTCCGGAGAACGTGGACAGCACGGCGGGCATATGGCAATGGCTGCATGACAATGCCGGCGGGAGCGCCGTCGAGTTCGTTGCCGACGGGTATTATTCGGCGGGTTGGGATGATGCCGTTTTTGCGGAAAAGCGGGCCGAGTTGGTCACGCGTCTGAACACCACCAGGGATATCGATCTGGTGCTCGCCTTTGGAACGAAGGCCGGTCAGGCGATGGCCAAGGACGACCATAAGACGCCGGTCGCGGTGCTGTCCGTTACCGACGCGGTCACGGCGGGGATTATTCCTTCTCCCGAGGATTCGGGCCGGGATCACGTTTTTGCGATGGTGGAGCACAACCGCTACTATCGGGAGGTTGTGATTTTTCACGATATTTTCAAGTTCAAGCGTCTGGGCATCGCCTACGAGGACTCGGAAAAGGGGCGGGCCAGCGTGGCGCTGCCCCAGATTCAGAAAGCGGCCAAGGATTCCAATTTCGAGTTGGTGACTTGTGTCGACACGCTTTTTGATGACCCCGCGCCGGCCACCGCGAACCTGATCGCCTGCCATGAGCGGCTGGTCAAGGAAGGAGTGGATGCGGTGTACATGACCGTCAACAACGGGATGCGGGCGGAAGCGATGGCCGACAGTCTCCGGCCGCTCATGGAAGGACGCCTGCCCACTTTTTCGCAGAACGGCGTGGACGAAGTGAAGCACGGGGTGCTTCTGAGCATTTCCCAGGCGAATTTTAGCGGCCAGGGGATGTTCGCGGCCAAGGCCATTGCCAACATAATCAAAGGCGAATCCCCGCGTTCCCAGAAACAGAGCTATGAAGAACCATTAAGTCTGGCCCTGAATCTGCGGACAGCCATGCTCATCGGCTGGAACCCTTCGCTGGCGGTCTTGTCGGCCGTGGACGAGATTTTTCAGGGGCAATAGAACGCCACGCGGCGCGGCACCAAACGTCTCGACGGGATACGTTCTCTTCGAGCGGACATGTCGTTGCCCTTGCAGGATTTGCCTTACGGAAGCTTTTACGGGAAAGCTTTCCAAATCCATCCGTGCATTCTCGAACCGCGTGGCCGCAAATTTGTTGGATGCTTGACGCGTCGCGGCACCGGTTGCCTTCTCTCTCGCGGGCAAGGTGTGCTTTGCCTTGCCACGGGGTGTTCAGGTTCAAAAACTGTCCGCTATCCTGTCTTTAACAAAAATTGACAAGAAATGGGTATAAAACAAAATTTTTTGTTGGTTTTTGACAAAAAAACCAATTATTTCAATAGATATACTCTGAGAATCGCAAATGTTGTGCCAGGAATTTAAAAATAATTCTTGCTTTGTCTGTTGACAATGCTATCCGGTCTTTAACAAGTTCGAGGAAAAAGTTAATTCATTGAGAAATCCCCCGGCTCTGCCGGGGGTGAATGACTAAGCTATACTTGACGCTTGAACTTTATGCGTTTTTTCTTCCTTCATCATATTGAAAAAACTAGAATATGCTCTTGGTAATGCGCAAATAACCAAGACGCTGCGTATAATAAAGTGTAATTTAGGGATTCCTGAAAAAATTTCAACAACCCGCTCAAATTCGCACACACTCGATGCCCCCGTTTCCTCCTCACTCGCGGCTCGGAGGTTGGGGCACTGAGAGCGCGAACACGCACTCCCCCGCATCTGCTGTTTATATGCGCGTATGAACTCTACTCGCGCCTGAATAAGCCGCTGAGGATAATTGTGACTTTTTTTCCCCGGATGCTTGTATTTTTGCCTGCCTGCAAATATGGTTGCATAACAGGTAACTACGCGGCGAGCGACACCCAAACAGGGCCGCGCGCAAAGCGCTGCTGCCGCGACATGGTCGATCCCCGGCCCGGCGGAAGAGGGAGGAGCATATCATGACAGAAAGGCTTTATAAATTTTCGTGGGACTTTATCGGTGATGTGGAAGAAGGGCGTCCCAACCTCGGCAACACCACGCGCATCGAGGTTTACAGACTGTTCCAGTATACTATGCGGGATGTTCTGGAAGAGAGATTCGGCACGGAAGCCGCGGACCGCATTCTTTACGATGCCGGACACAAGGCGGGCCTCAATTTTTGCAGGCGATTCGCGGACGGGGAATCGGACCTGAACGCCTACCTTGAAAAAGTCAAAGAGTCGTTGATGGACCTGAAAATCGGCATCCTGCGCGTTGAAAGCGCCGATACGGCAAAAAGCAACTATGTCCTGACCATTGCCGAAGACCTGGACTGCTCGGGGCTGCCGGACATGGGGCACACGGTCTGCAATTATGATGAAGGCTTCATCTCCGGCATCTTTTACGCTTTCGGCGGCCAAAAGTTGAACGTCAAGGAAAGCGACTGCTGGTGTACCAGTGACCGAACCTGTCGTTTTCAGGTAACCCCACCGTCCCCCACGTGACGCGGCGGAACAGTAGGCTCAGGCAAGCCTGTTTTTGCCGTGAACGGGATGCAGGCGCCATTACATACTCCGGCCGGGCAGGCACCCGCTGTTCCGGCCCCGGAGCCTGCGGACGGCACGGCTCTTGACGTTGCGGTAGTAAGGCTTTCATGCACTTTGCGGAAGTGGTGTTCACCACGCTGAAACCTGAAGTTTCCACAGCTTCGGCAAGGCAGGTATTTCCCGGCATGGCTTCCGAGCCGCGGCACAGGATGGAAAAGGCTCCACCTTCGCAAGCAGAATTCTGCTGTGCGGCCTGTGGGTATACAGCGAATGCGGATGTAAATGCAGCAAAAAGGTTCTTCGACGTTCACTGTGGAATTTGACGAGATCCTCCTTGCCCGGTAACGAGGTAGCAGGAGGATATGATGAAAGCAGAAGAAGTCTTTACCCTTGGCCTTGGTTTGACAGCGCTCGTGGCGCTTGCCGGGGCAATCGCTTGATACGGAGAAGAACCCCTTTCGCACATAAGCGAGCGATACTTTCACACCAATCAGGAATTTGAGATGTGCCGCGAGCATCGCGTTCACATTGTCTCCGCTGTAGAAGCCGCGATCCATTGCGAGCTTGATTTTTTTTGTATTCCAGGCAGTCGATATCTGCAATTAGCATACGCTCGTTTCGATGTCGGCTCTTTTTGTGCGGGTTTGCGCTCCCGGGTGGGCACGATTTTTCCGGTCGCCTCGTCAACGCGCCCGATCAGCTTGCGCCGCGACCGTGGTTGCTGCTTATCCTTGTCCGGGTATGATTCGTTTTCGTAGGCGTATGTGATGCCCACGCGTTTGTCTTTCTGATAGATTATGCCCATGCCCGCCCTCCGTTTTCATAGTGATGATAACATATATCATCACTATAAAAATGTCAAGCGGAAATATGCCTCCTGCATTGAAATTGCGATACTATTTGGCAGAAAAACGGCTCACATAGTTATGAATTCACGGGAATGCAGGCTTCAATGCCGAACAGATCGAGGGCAGGGTCCGCTCATGGACGGGGAGATCCACCGCGTTCCGCCGGCGGGCGGCAAGGAAAGCGAACTGTGACCGCTGATGCTGCGAGTACAGGGCTTCCAGCTTGCGAAGATCGGAGGACAACTTGACCTGCATCAGTATCAAGGGGTTGCCGGACGCGGCTGCCATCATTTCCGCCGCATTCGCAGCCTCGGACTGCACATCGTCAATGACCCGCCGGCGAAGATCACCCTTGCGGAATTGCTCGATAGCGGCTGCCTTGTACTCTATTGTTTGCCACATTCTGACTTTTCGATATGCTTACAACTATATTGTTTTATTTACTATTTTTATGATAAAAAATGTCTATACCCTTAAATATACCCACAAAAAATCTGGATTGGAAGAAATTTTATTGGACGTAGTTGGGCAATCCCACCGAGTTTGGAGAATGGGAAATGAGAGGGGAAGATTACTTTCTTATTATTCCATTTTTCGCCGTTTAGTCTATATTCTCAGAAATATTTACGGCCACAAGCATAGCAAGTGAATTCTCGACAAGCACCGGCTACTGGGTAACGGGAACTGGAGTGGCAGCGAGAACCGGAATTGCCGAAACGACGACAAGAGTTTTCACGCTGATCACACCACGCTCATCTTTCACGGTATCGCCCCGGCGTCACGCCTGTAATTTTTCTGAACATTGCGATGAAGGCGGACGCGCTGGAATAACCGTACTTATGGGCAATCTTCTCTACGGTTTTACCTTCTTCAATCATGGCTGTAGCCTTAACGACACGCAGTCTGTTTCGCCACTCTGTAAGCGGCATTCCCAAATCCCGCCTGCATTTCCGGGCAAGTGTCCGTTCCGTTATGTCGGCCTCTTGAGCCAATTCGGCCACGGAGCGGTTATCTTCCGGGTGCTGCTCAAGGTAATACAGGATTTTTTTTACCACTGCATCTTTGGATGCCGGAAGTAAGATTCTGGCTCTCGACGTTTCCGCCAGTTCGTCAAGTAGGACACGGAGAAGCCGTAAGTGCTTTTCACTGCGAAAATCCCCGGAAAATTCACGCGCATGGTCAAGAAGAGATCGCATAAAAGGTGACACCAGCAAGGCTTGCGGCGTATCCGGCAAAGCGCCGCAGAGTTCGTTAACGACATACAAAGATGATTGCAAAATTTCCCGCCGTGAAATTCCTACATGCTCCTTGTACGGAGGAACCCAAATGCCATACTGCGGCGGCACAAGATACCGCTCCTCTTCGACAATTACCTGAACCACACCATTATACGAGTACACGAATTCCCCCCAGGAATGGGTATGAGCCGGAAATATGGCGTCATCCGGCATGAGCGTTGAGCGCAAATAGAGCTGTGTAGGAAGAGCCTCACTGAAAGGAGCTTGTAGAGAGTGTTTCATCTGTCACCTGTGCTGCATTGCTTGTCAGATAATCGCTATATACTTTTTTTCAGACCAGAGTAAAGTGATCTTATGGAGACTCAGCAATTCTAATTAGTCGGCCCTGAAAAATAGTGTAACTTATTGATATAGCAATATAAATCTTTAAAAAACAGTTCTTTTTTCGACCAGAAAAACACCAAGGTGCCGACTATCCTGGTCGATGAAATCGACCGGGCGCGGCGAAGGTGAGCCGCAATTTATTTACGGCGTCCGCGCAAGCGGTGCCTGGAGCCGGCGTGCCTTTCTGAAAAAGCCGTTGCACGGCTTTTTCAGCATCGACTAATTATGGCGCTGATTGTTCCGTTTCCAAGGCATGATGTGGAGCTAACTATTTGATTTTTCATCGGTTGGAATGCTTGATGGAGGCTATATGCGCTATTACGTTGTGGATGCGTTTGCGGACAAAGTTTTTGAAGGTAATCCTGCTGGCGTATGCATCATGGAGAAATGGCTGTCAGACGACCTTATGCAGAAGATTACGATGGAAAATAACCTTTCAGAGACTGCTTTTGCGGTCAAAGAAGGCAAGAGCTATCACCTCCGTTGGTTTACTCCTGGAGGAGAGATTGACCTTTGTGGTCACGCAACCCTGGCAACTGCTTACATAATCATGCGATTTGTTGAATCTGACAGTGAAAGCGTCAGTTTTAACACGCTATCTGGAGAATTGGGCGTACTCAAAAAAATGACCTCTATGAAATGGATTTTCCTGCGTACCCTATGGAACAGGTTGCAGTTACCGACCTCATGGAACAGGTCCTTGGCGTGAGGCCACTGGAAGTATGGAAGGCAAGGGATTTGGTCTGCGTTTTGGATTCCGAGGACAAGGTCTTTTCCGCCGCGCCGGACTTGCGGAAAGCTCTTGAACTGGAAGGGCTTCTTTTGCATGTGACGGCTAAGGGATCAACTTTTGACTGCGTTTCCCGAACATTCGCTCCTAAGCTGGCTGTTGAGGAAGACCCCGTTTGCGGATCGGGGCATTGCCATATCGCGCCGTTGTGGGCGGAAAAGTTGGGCACAAGGTCACTTGTAGCTCGTCAAGCGTCAAAGCGCGGCGGCACGTTGTACTGCGGAATTTACGGCGACAGAATAAAAGTATCTGGCAAAGCGGCACTTTACTCCACAGCGGACTTGTATATTTGAAGCCACACATTGTTTTTCAGGAAAGGAAACCATGTCTTTTGAGCGAGTTAAAGAATACTTTGAACGGGTAGGCTTGGGCCAGCGCGTGGTGGAACGGGAACACATCGGCGCAACCGTCGAACAGGCGGCATTGTCCATCGGATGCGAACCTGAACGAATTGCGAAAACAATGTCTTTCCTTGTGGCTGGAGGGCCTGCTCTGGTGGTCATGGCGGGTGATGCCAAAGTGAACAACTCCAAATTCAAGGCGTGTTTCCACCAAAAAGCGGTTATGCTGCCCAGCGACCAAGTTGCGACGCGAATCGGCCATGAACCCGGCGCAGTATGTCCGTTTGCGCTGAACGAAGGAATCAGTGTTTTTCTGGACGAATCCCTTAAACGATTCAATGTCGTGTATACGGCTGGCGGCAGTGTGAACAGCACAGTGGAATTGGCGATGGAGGAACTTGTTCAGCACTCTGCACCGGCTGGCTGGGTGGACGTATGCAACGGGTGGAACCAATAACGCATATTTGGTCTTACGACATGAGGGCATCATGGTGGAATCGCACACGACTTTGCACGACAGGATAAAGACGAGTTTCGACAAGCAGGCTTTCTTGGCGCTTATCGGCGCAGAACTGGAACGGGTTGAAAAGGGAAAGGTTGTTGTCAGTTGCAAGCACAGGAATGCGTTGACGCAGCAGCAAGGCTTTCTGCACGGCGGCGTTGTATCTTCTTTGGCGGATGTTTCCTGCGGCTATGCAGCGTTGACGACCATGCCCGACAACGCGGAAGTTCTAACTGTGGAATTTAAGATAAATCTTATCCGGCCAGCGAATGCTGACAAACTCGTTGCCAGCGGAGAAGTCGTAAAATCCGGCAGGACGCTGATTATCGCGGAATCAACTGTTACCGATGAAAACGGCGAAAAAGTCATCGCCAAAATGTTGGCCACAATGATTGTATCTCCAATGAAATAAAGGATTGTCAGGGTGATTGCTATGGATAACAAGCTGATTGAACGTCTTAACGCTTTAAGTACTCCCCATCTGGCCGATGCCTGCCTGCGTACCGGAACTCCGGTACGCTGCGCCCCTTCGGCCATGCGCCCGGTGTCTGTTACCATGCGTTGTGCAGGCAAGGTGCGCCCTGCCCGTCATATCGGCAGTGTGGATATTTTTCTTGAAGCCTTGGAAAAAGCGGCGCGCAACGATATTCTGGTCGTCGATAACGGCGGGCGCATGGACGAGGCTTGCGTGGGAGATTTGGTGGCTTTGGAGGTGGCGAACGCAGGCTTGGCCGGTATTGTTATTTGGGGGCTGCACCGTGATACCCCGGAGCTTCTTGAAATAGGATTGCCTGTCTTTTCTTTGGGGACAATGCCAACCGGCCCCCAGCGTCTGGACAGACGTTCACCCGATGCTCTTGATTGGGCACGGGTAGGCGAATGGGTTGTCAGCTCTGATGATGTGGCCGTTGGGGATGCAGACGGAGTCCTTTTCATTCCGGTTACGAAATTGGCGGAAGTGATTGAAGCGGCGGAAGGCATTCGGGAGACTGAACGCCGACAGGCAAAAGCAATGCGCGAGGGGCGCACGTTCAGAAAACAGGCGTCATTCGCTCAATATCTTGCCCGCCGTGAAGAAAATCCCGCTTTCGGTTTCCGGGAGCATTTGCGAATGATTGGTGAAGCGATTGAAGAATAATAATTGATTACTCATGCTCAGGCTGCTGCGCATATGCGTGCCATATGCGGCTTGCTCCAACTTCCCAAGGAGTTTGGAAATGACAAAGCAAACAAATACTCCTGTGGTGTTGGCAGACTTTGAAAGCAAGGCAAAAGAATTCATCAGCCTGACCTTATCAAACATTGTCGCGCAACGCTCCGCGTTGCAATTCCGCGCGCGTTCCGAAAGGCATTTCAAAGTGAGCGGCGCGGATGGACATGCGCCTGGAATAGAGCCGGTTCTGGAAAATTCAGGGTTTTGCCGTTTTTTCAACCGCCTCTCGCGCTTTGGAACTGTTATACAGGTCGAAACGCTCCGGTTCGCCGAAGAACAGGTTGCGGCATACATGAATGGTCACGTCTGGAAACGCCTCTTGAAATGAGTACAAAAATTCGATGGAGTCACGGTATCTGTTGATTATCCAGAAGACAGCCGATTCTCTCCGCATCTCCCGCAAGGCTCCCCGCATGATGCCGCCATAGCTCGCCGTACTGGTCTTGGTTCTGGCGGCGGTATTGATGACGATGGTATGCTCCGAGTAGTTCTGCACCGTGTCCAGCAGATCGGGCCCACCCATCCACATCGTCAAAAGAGTCCATCAGGCAATGCAGATTCGGCAGGGCGAGGTCTTTATGCGCCTTGAACACGTCCTGGTTGTCGGTGTCCGTGGCCACAAGCAGGACGTTCCGTTCCCGGTTCAGAAGATAATCGGTCAGGGCGAAGGAAAGAAGGGTTTTACCCACGCCGCCTTTACTGCCGCCGATATAGTAAATGTTGAAATTGCCGTTCATGTCAAAGCTCAGTATTGGACAGATTCGGCGTATAGTAGGACGGCATGTTTTTCTGCTCCGCCCTTTGCGCCGGGGTTGCGTTCTGTGTTTCGGGTTTCAAGGTTTCAGTTTGCGGGGGGAGCCGCTTTTTCCGGGGCCGCTGCTTTCGGCCTCTCTTTCCGAGCCCTGGGGGATGACGGGCAGGTATGCGCCCCATAAGCGCTAATCAATTTTAGAGGGTATTACCCAAAGAATGTTTCAGCTTCTTAAAACCCCTGCCCCACAACCGATTCAGGGGGGTAAAATCATTCGTAAGTTAACACCCTCCATGTTTCAATGCCCGCATCGTTCGGAACGGACAGCGGCGAAGCCCGCAAAGGGAGTCCGGGGAAACGCCGACCGGGGATGCAGAGGAATTGCCGACCTTGTGCCGGCGCGGGCCTCGGCTGGTGAGGAAGGATGGTCGTGAGGTGTCTCTTCAATCCGCGCGGACGCGGGCCGCAGAGAACTTTGTGAGCTGTGCGGTGTTGAGTGTCGATTCAACCTGCACAGACGCGGGCCGCGGGCTGCCGTGCCGCCGGCGCGGCGCGTCCCGCAGGACGCTCGTCCAAAACGAGCTCTTCAAAAAAGAACTCGCGGGAAGCAAAGAGATGACGGAGGAAGGCGTTGTTCAGGCCGTGCCCGGAACAGTGAACGGTGAAACGGCCTTGAAGGGGAAGAGGCGACATGGCCGCGTCGCCGATAAAATCCAGAAGTTTATGACGTACAAATTCGTTTTCGTACCGCAGACCGCCCGGATTGAGCACGTCGGTATCGTCGAGAATGATCGCGTTGTCCAGGCTGCCGCCCAGGCCGAGCCCGGCTTTGTGCAGCATCTCCACATCGCGCAGAAAACCGAAGGTTCTGGCCGAAGCAACGGCGGAAAAGGATTCGGGGGTCAGATTCAGGGTCATGCGCTGCGCGCCGATGGCCGGGTGAGGAAAATCAACGAAATAATCCACGAAAAATCCGTCATAGGCCTCAGCCTGGATCCACTTGCCTTCCGCGGCATACCGGACCGGGCGCTTGATGCGCAACACCCTGCGCGTGCAGGACTGCCTGCGTATGCCTGCCTCGGCAAGCAGCCCGGCAAAGGCCGCGGCGCTGCCGTCCATGATGGGGATTTCGCCGCCGTCGACATCGACGTGAATATTGTCGACGCCGAGACCGCGCAGGGCGGCCGCAAGATGCTCCACCGTGGCAACGGAAACGCCGTTCCCGCCCAGAACCGTCGCAAGACAGGCCGCCGTCACCGCATCGGGCGCCGGCCGAAGGGCGCGTGAACCGTCCCGTGTGCGGGCATGGAACACTATACCGGCATTCCCGGCTGCCGGGCGCAATGTTATGCCTACCTCTTTCCCGCTGTGTAACCCTATGCCGGAACAGGAAACCCGCCGCCCTATGGTTGTCTGCCGCATGCATGCCTCCATGTGCAAAGCGCGTATGCAAGAAGCATTCCGTAGGTTGTATAGAGATATCATATTTAAATTATTACTAAAAATTTTGCGCATGGAGCAGTCTTGCGTGTGTTTTTCCACACAGTGCGTTGTTTATGCACGGGTTATTGCCTTGTCCGTTTCGAACGCAGGGGGCAGACAAATGATGGGCATCGGCCTGAGCAAGCGCCGGGCCGGCAGGGGAAATACTTTCTTCCGGCGGGGTTTGAGTGGAGCCCCTTTAATCAATGTTTCTCAATCCGCTCCGGTGGCGCAGGCGGGCGACGAGAGCCCTGTCCCTGCCCGCGTGATCCGTATGCAGGCGGGCTTCGCGCCAGAGGCCCGCGCGCAGCGCGGAGAGGAGCCGCGCGCCCTGCTTTTCCCCTATTTCCAGCAGAAGGAGACCGCCCGGCTTGAGCAATGTTTCCGCGCAGCGCACGATGCTCAGGGCGGCGGAACTGCCGTCGACGTTCCCTTCCGCCCCGCGGGCCGGAACGGGCACCAGGGCTGTTTTCGGCTCATGTTCGCGTATTTCGCGCGGCAGGCGGGCGTATTCCTCCGCACTCACATAGGGGGGGTTGGCTACCAGCAGGTTCAGGGAGCGTTCGCGCAGGGGGGGGTGGTTGAAATCGGCGCGGAAGAAGGCCACGCGGCTGCAGCCCAAGGCGCGGCAGTTTTGGGAGGCAAGGTGCAGCGCGCCCTCGCTCATGTCGAGGGCCAACCCTCGCCAGTTGTCGGGCAATTCCAGATCCAGGATTGCGGCAAGGCAGCCGGAGCCTGTGCCGAAATCGGCAAAGACGGCCTTGTCCGTGCCGTGCCGGCAACTCGGGGATGCGGCCGAGGCGAGTTCGATGAGAAGTTCGCTTTCCGGGCGAGGTATGAGTACTTCCGGCCCGACTGTGAAGGTGCGGCCGTAAAATTCTTTTTTCCCCGTGATATAGGCGGTCGGCTCGCCGGCAGCGCGCCGTCCGATAAATGCGCGGGCTTTTGCCGCGTGCGCCGGGTCCAGGGGTTGTCCGGGCGACATGATCAGCTCTTTGAGCAAATCCGCCCTGTCCACGCCGCAGGCCGCGGCCAGGAGGACTTCCGCCGTCAGGCGGGGGCTGTCGGCGCGGGCCTTGTCCAGAAAATGCGTGGCGGCAGCGAGGAAGCGTGGTGCATCGGCTGGAAATCGCCCGGTATCCGTGAGGAAGCGTTCTGCATCGGCTGGAAATCGCCCGGTATCCGGGAGGAAGCACTCCGCATCGGCGTGGAAATGCCCGGTCTCCGTGGGGAAGCACTCGGCATCGGCGGGCAAGAGGTCGGTATCCGTGCGGAAGCGCGCTGCCTCGGCGGCGGAGGGCTTTACGTCGGTGGGGAAGCGTTCGGTTTCGATGTGAAAGGGCCGGCAGTCGGACCCGGTGTCCGCGGGCGGCGAGGCGGCATGGCGCGGGCGGTGCACGGCGCGGGAGTTACAGCTCGGACTGAGCCTGGAGTTTTTCCGCCTGGGCGGCGGTGGTCAGGGCATCGACAATTTCCTGGATATCACCTTCAAGAACTTGTTCCAGTTTGTAGAGGGTCAGGTTGACGCGGTGGTCGGTCACGCGGCTCTGGGGGAAATTGTAGGTGCGGATACGTTCGGAGCGGTCTCCGGAACCGACCTGGGAGCGGCGGTTTGCGGCCTGTTCGGCGTGCAGCCGGTCCTGCTCGGCCTGCAGGAGACGCGAACGGAGCACCTTCAGCGCCTTGGCCCTGTTTTTGTGCTGCGATTTTTCGTCCTGACAGGAAACGCTGATGCCGGTCGGGATATGCGTCAGGCGCACGGCCGAATCAGTGGTGTTGACGCTTTGGCCTCCCGGCCCCGAGGAGCGGAAGACGTCGAAGCGCAGATCGTCGGGTTTCAGGTCTACGTCGGCTTCCTCGGCCTCGGGCATGACGGCCACGGTTGCGGCCGAGGTGTGGATGCGCCCTTGCGATTCCGTGACCGGCACGCGCTGCACCCGGTGGGTGCCTGCTTCGTATTTCAGGTAGCTGTAGGCTTTCTTTCCGTTCAGGAGGGCGATGATTTCCCTGCAACCGCCGCCGGCGGCATCGCTCATTCCCAGGATTTCCACCGTCCAGCCGCGCCTTTCCGCATAGCGGGCGTACATGCGGAAGAGGTCCGCGGCAAAGAGAGCGGCTTCTTCTCCGCCGGTTCCGGCGCGGATTTCCAGAATGGTGTTCTTGTCGTCCAGAGGATCGGCGGGAAGGAGCAGGAGGGTCAGTTCCTGTTCCAGGCGGGCCGCTTCCGCCTCCAGGTGTTTTATTTCCTCGCGGGCCATCTCCCGAATATCGCCGTCCTCGTCCTGAAGCAGGGAAGCGCTTGCGGCGGCCTGCTTTTTGATTGCTTCGTACCGTCCGAAGCACTCCACAATCTCCTTGAGATCCGCGTGGGCTTTGGCCAGTCTGCGGTAGCGCTCCGGATCGGCAACGGCTTCCGGGTCGGCAAGCTGTCGTTCCAGATCCTCATGGGTGCGCTTGAGATTTTCCAGTTTTGCGAACATCAGGCGGTTCTTTTTCCGGTTTTGCGGATGTCGGACGTTTGTATGGCCGGGGCGGTTCAGGTTGCGCCGTTCATACAGCAGGGTGGTTCAGGTTGCGCCGTTCATAGGGCGGGGTATTGATTGCGGCGTCCGCCGTATCGCCGAGGGCTTCTTTAAGGGCGACGAGGGCGACTTCCAGTTCACGGTAGTCCGGTTCGCGGGTGGTGAGGAGTTGCAGGAGCATGCCCGGCCCGCGCGCGAGAAGCCCCGGCAGGAAGGCGCGGATGCCGGCGGCGGCGCGGATGGCCTCGTAGGCCAAGGCGCTTATGGGCGCCATGAGCAGCAGTTTGAAAACGATGATGACTGCATGCTTGAGCAGGGCGGATTCCGGCGTCCACAGGGACAGGAGGAGGGGCACGAGCGCGGCGTGCATAAGGATGGACAGGGACAGCACGAAAAGCAGGAAAGTCGTCCCGCAGCGCGGGTGCAGGCGGCTGTAGGCGGCGGCGGCCCCGGCCGTAACCGGGTTTTCCCCCTGCTCGTAGGCGGCGATGGTTTTGTGTTCCGCGCCGTGGTATTCGAAAACGCGGCGGATATCCGGCACACAGGAAATACAGGCTATATAGCCGATGAACATGATGAATTTCAGCAGTCCGTCCCAAAGGTGAAAGGAGAGTTCTTCCACTTCTCCGGACAGGGACAGGGCGTTCAACCCGAGGGTCAGCAAATGCGGCAGGACCACGAACAGCATGAGGGCAAAGCCCACAGCGCCGAACAGGGTCAGGGCGATCTGCCAATTTTTGAGCTTGTCGCCCTCGGCTTCCGCGGCGAGTGAAGCGGACAGGTTGAGCGCCTTGATGCCGTTGACCATAGTGTCTATCAGCAACGGGAAACCGCGCAACCAGCGTTTGCGTGCGAGGCCGGAAGTGAAGCAACTGCGCCAGGGACCGCTCAGGGCGACAATAGCGCCGTTGCTTGTGCGGACGGCAACGGACAGGGTGCCGCCGTTGCGCATCATGATGCCTTCTATGACCGCCTGCCCGCCGACGGCGAGGCTTTCCCGACTGCCGTCGGCAGCGTCGCCGGCGCTTGTGAAAGCGGCAGGCAGGGCGGCAAAAAAGGCGAAAAGGGCAGCGGGGTATTCGGCGCGGACGGCTGAATGCAAAAGCTGCCTCTTATTGTTGCGCGCGGGCGTATTTCTTGCGGAAGCGGTCAATGCGTCCGGCGGTGTCGACGAAGCGTTGCTTGCCCGTATAGAACGGGTGGCAACGCGAGCAGATTTCCATGGGGATCTTTTCGCCTTTGGTGGAGAGGGCCTCAACGGTATGACCGCAGGCGCAGCTTATGACGGCTTTGTACAGCTTCGGATGAATATTTTTTTTCACGACTGACCTCGTCGGGCGCCGGGGACCTCGCGGGAGCAACTCTCGGCCGTGCCGTCCATGGCAGGGCTTGCCGTGTCGTGCCGCGATTGCCCGGACAGGCGTTGTGTTGAACTTTTACATATACACCCTATGCTGAGAATTGACAAGAAAAAATGTCGACAACAAAACTACCGACGATTTACGGCATAAACGCTTAAACGGCGGACATGACGTAAACGCGCAAACGGCCGGCGCGCCGCGGGGGCGCGCCGGGAGAGCTTTGCAGCGGTGATGCGCTATTTTTCCGCCTGATCTTTGCGCAGAAACTCGATCAGCGTCTGTTCGCGCGCCGAGCGGCGTTGTTGTATTCTTTCAGCGGGCCAGTCGAAGTATCCTTTGCCGGTTTTCAGGCCGAGCGTTCCTGCCGCGCGCAGGTCGTCCACCAGGGAAGGCGCTTTTTTGTAGGCGCAAAGCTTGTCGCCCAATTCATCCAGCAGGGCGCCGAGGATGTCCCATCCACCCATGTCGGCGCTTTCGATGGGTCCGGTTTGCGCGTAACGGCGGCCGAGGCTGTAAACGATTGCCTTGTCCACGGTTTCCGCCGAAGCCCAGCCCTGCTCCACGATATACACGGCTTCGCGCAGCACTGCCGCCTGAATGCGGTTGATGATGAAGCCCGATACGGCCGTGCTCAGTTCAACGGGCATATTCCCGATGGATTCCACCCATTGCACGGCGGTTTTGCGCACGGAATCCGAGGTCGCGGAACAGGGGCAGACCTCGACCGTGGGCATGAGGTAGGGGGGCGTGAAGAAGTGTATGGAAAGAAAGCGTTCGGGGCGTTTGAAGGCCGTGCGGATTTGCTCAAGGTCGAGGCCGGAGGTGTCTGTGGCGATGACGGCGTGTTCCGGGCATGCGGCTTCCACCACGGCGAAGACGTCGCGTTTGACCTGCAGGACCTCGGCGACGGATTCCATGACCAGGTCGACGCCTGCGGCGGCTTCTTCCAAAGTGGTGACGCCGGTGATATTCTTTCTGATCTTGTCTCCTTCGCCGGCCGGCATGAGTTTGTTGTTTTCGTACAGGGCTATGGCCCGGTCGATGCTGTCGAGGCCGCGCTTGATGCTTTCCGGCGAGCGGCCGAACAGCTTGACGGTATAGCCGGCTTTGGCGGCGAGAAAGGCGACTCCGTGTCCCATGGTTCCGGTGCCCAGACAGGCGACCGTATTGATGTTTGCTGCCCGCATGGCGATGACTCCTCTGTTATGAGTTGGGTAAAGTTGAAAGATTACCGTTTGCGCCCTGCACCATAGCACACACGCGGCAAATATGACAACCGCCGGGAACGCGGCCGTTCAGGCAGGCGCATCAAAATTTTTGTCTGCTTTGCAGGAGATGCCCGGATCCTTCAAGGCGCAGTAAAGCCGCTTTTTTGTCGAGCCCCCCGGCGTAGCCGGTCAGGCTGCCGTCCGCGCCCACAACCCTGTGGCACGGTATCAGCAGAGAAACGGGATTATGCCCCACTGCGCCGCCGACGGCCTGCGCCGACATGGAAGCTGAGCCTTTTTGCGCCGCCAACCGTCCGGCAACAGCTCCATAGGTTGTGAGTTTTCCATAGGGAATCTCCAACAGGATGGCCCACACCTTTTTCTGAAAAGCAGTACCCTGCGGATTAAGGACAAAGTCATGATTCGGGTTGCAGCCTGCAAAATAGTTATCCAGCCATGCCTTCAACCGCGTAAAAACAGGATGGTCGGGTTTCTGAATCCAATTGCCGGTTTTCGCAGGATAATATTTTTGTCCTATGAACCAAAATCCGGTAAGCGCATCGTCTTCAACGCATGCCGTAGTGAGGCCGAGCGGCGTTTTCAATTCATCGACATAAATCATCACTTATGCTCCTGTCGTTTTCAGTTTCGGCAACGTAAAAGAGAGTATCGCCGGAAGCACGGCAACTCCCGCGACAATATACATAACAGGCTGCAGACCGTGAACGTCCGCAACGCTGCCCAGTATGGGAGCGGCGATGCCGCCCACGCTGACCGCCAAGCCCAAAGTAACGCCCGAGGCCAGCCCGATCCGGTTGGGAAGATATTTTTGTCCCATAACAACTGCGGGACTGAACGGCACATACAATGCCAAGCCGATAGGAATAAGCAGTAATGTAGCCCAAACCACGTTGTCTGCAAAAATAAAAAGACACAGTAACGGCAGTAGAAAGAGAAAACCAATCCGGATTATCCTGTGAAAGCCGAACCTGTCGGCCATCCTGCCGCCCAGCAGCGTACCGATCGCTCCCACGCCGAGCAACAGGCTTAAGGTCATGCCCGCGACATGTTCAGATTGTTTGAGTACGTTTATCCAATAAAGCGGCAAGAAGGTGTTCATGCCGTGAAAAATAAAGGATCGGCTGAACACGAGGGCACACAGCAAGGTAAAAGCTCCCCATCGGTCTTTTTCCTGTGTATTGCTTTGTATTTTCCCGGCGGCCACGGCTTCTGCCTCATTACGACTGTACCTGTTCATTGCCGTGTATAACGCAAAAAAGGTAATCACGGCCGGCAGGAGAAGGGCGGACATGCCTTTGAGCCCGAAAGACAGGATAAGCCACATGGCTGTAACCGGCCCAAGCGCGAAGCCGAGGTTGCCGCCGAAGGAGAAGATACTCAACCCCGTACCTTTTTTCTTACCGGAAACCTTATTGGCATACCGGGCGGCTTCGGGGTGGTACGCGGCAATGCCTATGCCGCTTATCATGAAAGCGACAAACAGCAGCGGATAACTGGTGACGAATCCGGCAGCGACAGGGCCGCACACTGCCGACAGCGCGCCGACCGCCATAATCCACGGTTTGCTGATTTTGTCCGCAAGGGCGCCGAAGGCGGGCTGAATGACCGAAGATACAAGCGTGAGCGCAAAGACCAAACTTGCGGCCGTTGTGTAGCTGAACCCGTATTCGGCGATGAAAAACGGGAGAATCGCCGGTAAGGCTCCCTGATTCATATCGGTAAACAGATGGCCCGCCGACAGCAGGTAAATGTACGGGCTGTTCCGCTCTTTCATTTTTTTCTCCACCTTGACAAAGGTCGGGGCCTTGTATAGGCGACGGCATCCCGACTTCGCCGTACCCTGATGAAAACCGCCTGATGCCTCACGGCATCGACCCTATGAAAACCGTTCAAACCTCACGGTGCCGGCTTGATGAAAACCGCTCAAAATTTCACGGCGTCGGCCTTGTTGCTGGGTTTCCTCCTTTGCCTGCCCGGCGCGGCGGCGGGCGATATGCCGCTCTGCGCGGAAATGTCCGCGGCAAGCGCCGTGCCGGAAAAACAAGCGGATGACCGCACTCCTCAAGCCGCGCCGGGCGGCGACAGGACTCCCGAAGCCGCATCGGACGGCGATTTCAACGGCCGCGCAACACCGTCCGCCCGCGACGGCGGACCGGACCGCCAAGCCGCGCCGCACGGCGATCAGGCCCCCCATACCGCGCCGGTAGGCGACCCCGCCCCTCAAGCGGCGACATTTGACCCCGCCTTTGCTCCGCTGATGGAGCGTCTTGCCGCGGACGGCTTCTCCCGCGCATACGTTGAAGTCCTGTTCGCGCGTCTCGGCCCGCGCGCCTATACCCCGGCATACATGGGCCTCAAACTGCAGGAACTGTTCGGCGCCGCCGGCATAGGCGTCAACAGGGACGACGCGCCGAAACCGGAACCGCCCGACGGCTTTGAACCACCGTTGCAGGAAGTCACCATCGGCGATTGTCTCGAGTTCGTCAAACAGCAGGACGCAATGCTGCAGGCCGTAGAAAAGAAGTACGGAGTGCGGCGTTCCGTGCTCCTGAGCCTCATGCTCGTGGAAACCGCCATGGGCCGGGACCTGGGCCGGGATATCGCCCTGCGCTCGTTGGCGGGCATGGCGCAGACGACCGGCGCTGCGGAACTCTCTGTCGCCGGCAACGCCCGCCAGGCACGGAGAATCAATGCCGCGCGTCTGGCCGACACGTTGCGTAAGCGCTCCGAGCGCGCATACATGGAACTCGTCGCCCTGCTGCGCTGGTGCGACGCGACGGGGCTGGATGCCGCGCGCATTCCCGGTTCAATATACGGGGCCGTAGGCTTGTGCCAGTTCATGCCTTCCAGTATCGAACCCTACGGCGTCGACGGCGACGGGGACGGAAAAATCAATTTGTACACTCCGGCGGACGCCGCCCACAGCGCCGCCCGCTACCTGGAAGCCCACGGCTGGCGCGGCGCGGCAACGGACGCGCAGCGCCGCAAGGTACTCATGGCCTACAACGACGACGGCTTTTATGCTTCTTTTGTCCTCGGGGCGGCAAAACGCATGGAACGCGCCCTGGCGGGAAAAATTTCACCGAAAAGCGCCGCGCTGCCCGGCTTCGGCGTCCCTTCGGCGCGGTTGAACCCGAGCCTGCGCCGCCTCCGTCCGGTACCCGCGCGCGCCGCGGTCCGCTCACTCGGCGATTACAAAAGCCTGCTGCAATAAGCCCGGACCGGACCGCGCGTCATCCGCCCGAAGAAAACAGCGGCGCCGCCCGGCTGACCGCTTCCGAGCCGGCAAAGACATAGGCAATGTCTCCGGCCCGGAGAAGGAAATTCCCGCCGGGATTGGCGACAATCTCGTCTCCGCGCAGCACGCCGATGACGGTAAGCCCGTGCTTTGCGCGCAACTCGGAATCCGCAAGGCTCACCCCGTCCAGGGGCGATTGCGCTTCCACGCCGACGGCCGCGACATTGATTTCCGGCATCTGTTTCCGAAGATCCTCCAGGGGGATTCCCGGCACATGCAGCTTGCGGGCCGTGACATAGTTTTCCGCGCGCACATCGCGCACAAACCTCTCGATATCCGCGCGCGGCACCAGATACCTGGAAAGCACGCGCGTAAAAATTTCCACGGCCGCTTCAAACTCTTCAGGAATGACTTCGTTCGCGCCGAGTTTGCGCAGGGCCTCCACCTCGCCGAGAAAATGCGTGCGCACCACGATATGCAGTCCGGGGGCCATGTGCCTTGCCGCTTCCGTAATACCGCGCGTCGCCGCCGGGTCGGAAATGACGACGGCCAGCACCCCGGCCCGCGCGGCCCCGAGCGCCTGCAGCACTGAAGGATGCGTCGCATCCCCGTAGCTGATGGGTTCCGTGCCGGCATACGCGCGCACCGTATCCGGATTCATTTCAAGAATGGTGTACGGAATTCCGGCCGATTTGGCCGTCCTTGCCAGGTACTTGCCCCCTATGCCGAAGCCGATGATGATCAAATGGTCGCGCAGCACCGAGTCTTCCGATGTCGAAACCTCGTCGACGCGCAGTTTGCCGGCGGGCAGGCGGGCGACGAAGGGCAGGCCGGCAACTTTGGAAGCGAAACGCGGAGCGACAGCTATGAGAAAGGGCGCGGCAGCCATCGTCGCAATACTCGCGGCAAGAAAAATCTGGTACGAATCGGCCGGCATCAACCCGTGGTCAAAGCCGGCCTTGGCCAGAACAAAAGAAAATTCGCCGATCTGGCAGAGGGCCAGCCCGGCAATAATCGCCGGGCGCAACGGATAACCCAGAAGCAGGCTGACCGGCAGCACAATCAGCATCTTGCAAAGCATGAGAAAAATCGTGACGGACGCAATCTCCGGAAGGTGAGCGGTAAAAAAGTTCAGGTTCAGCAACATGCCCACGGATGTGAAAAAGAGGCTCGTGAACACTTCCTTGAACGGCAATATGCCCTCCAGCGCGCTGTGGCTGTATTCGGACTCGGACATGATAAGCCCGGCCATAAAAGCTCCCAAAGACAGGGAAAGGCCGAGGGTGGAGGTAATCATGGCGATGGAAAGACAGATGCCCAGGGTCGTGATCAGGAACAGTTCCCGGCTGCGCGTTCTCACCACCAGAGCCAGCCCGGCGGGCACCAGTTTGCGCGCCAGCAGAAAGCCTCCGCCCATCAGCCCCACGGTCTTCAATCCGGACAACAGCAGCTCAATCCCCGTCCCTCCTTCGCTCAATCCGCTCCCGTCCAGCAAGGGAACCGCCAGCACCATCGGCACGATGGCCAAATCCTGAAAAATGAGTATGGAAAGGGTAATGCGCCCGTGCGGACTCTCCATCTGCCCGGACTGCTGCAGGATTTTCAACACTATGGCCGTGGACGACAGGGCCGCGAGAAAACCCGCGAACAACGCCTTGTTCAGCGACCCGAGCGCGATCAGCGCCACGGGCACAACGGCCAGCGTGGTCAGCCCGACCTGCAGCGCCCCCCCCAGAAACACCGGCTTGCGCAGGCGCACCAGCTCGCTTACGGACAGCTCCATGCCTATGGAAAACATCAGCAGCACTATGCCGATTTCGGCCATCAGTTCCACTTCGTGCACGGCGCTGACCAGACCCAGCCCGTAAGGACCGCAGACTACGCCGGTCAAAAGGAACCCCACCACGGGCGGAATTTTTATTTTGTGACATCCGTAAATGACGAGTATAGACAAACAAAAGATGGTTACCAGTTGGTTGAGGAGGGACAAATCCATGCCGGCTCCCGAAGGGCGGCCCGTTGCGGGCGGGACGGTACAGCGCGCCGTGAAAGCAAGGCAACAACGCAGGTTATGACAATATGGGCAACTGCGAAGCTAGCGGTAATGCGCCGGCACCCAAGATAGAGCCTCTCGTCGAATTGCGCAAGTTGAGTAAACACTTCGACCGCGCTCCTTCCCTGACCGCGGGTGCACAGAGCCTGCCCGCGGTGCGCGGCGTTTCCCTGCGCATCCCGCCCGGCGAAACCCTGGGACTTGTGGGTGAGTCCGGCTGCGGCAAGTCCACCCTGGGGCGTATGGCCGCGGGACTTCTCGAACCGTCCGGCGGCGACGTGTTCATCAACGGCCTGCCCCTGTGGGATAAAAAAGCGCACGCGGACTACCGGGCCTTCCGAAGAAGTTTGGCCGGGGTCGTGCAGATGGTTTTTCAGGATCCCTATGCCTCCCTGGACCCGCGCATGAGTATAGGCGACAGCATAGCCGAACCGCTGCTCTGCTCCCGCAGGTCCACGAACAGGGGGAGCAAGCCGGCCAAGGATGAAATCCGCGGGCGGGTGCGGGCGATGTTGCGCAAGGTAGGACTGGAAGCTGACGCCGCCGCGCGCAGGCCGCACGAGTTTTCCGGCGGACAGCGCCAGCGCGTCGCCGTCGCCCGTGCCCTGATTACCGGGCCCGCCTTCGTCGTCTGCGATGAGCCGACCTCCTCGCTCGACGCCTCTGTGCAGTCCCAGGTGTTGAATCTGCTGCTGGACCTGCAGGACGAATTCGGCGTGTCCTACCTGTTCATCTCGCACGACCTTGCCGTCGTCCGGCACATGAGCGACCGCATAGCCGTCATGCGCAAAGGCAGGCTGGTGGAAGAAGGCGATGCCGACCGGATATTTTTTCATCCCGCCGAGGATTATACCCGCCTGCTTCTGGAAGCGTCGACATGACGCGAGACCCCGTTCCGTACCCCGGAAGTTCGGCCTGAGCCGTCGCGGAAAATTTCCCGGAAGGGAATTTTGATCAGAAAGGCCTTTACGGCCTGCTCCCCCGCCGGGGGCTTCAGGGAGATTCCCGCTTGACGCCGGGCTTTGCCGCGCGTACCTTTCCGGCAATCCCTCCTTCAGGGAGCGGACATGCCGTCAGGCTCCCCTCCGGCGGGGCGGAGTCATCCGGTGGACGGGGGCGGATCAGCGCTTCTAATTTTAGACTTTTTGGGGAAAATTTTCCACCTGAGTCGATGGAACCGCAAGAATAACGTCCCGTATTCCCACAGAATCGGCGTTTTGTCCCACCAGCCGATGTTGTAAAACCACAGCCAAGGCGACAAGGGGCCATAATTAGGATTGCCGGAGGCGGATGCGGATCGAAGCATGGACATACAGGCAACACTTTTACCGAATAAGCACGTCCCGCTCCGCGAATCCGTTCTGGCGCTGGCAGGGCATATCCGCACGCTGCCTGCGAAGCCGCGCACGCTTGACGAGCTTTGGGCCGAACTCAACCGGGACGCCTCTCCCCGGCCGGGCAGACCTTCCCTGGACGATGTCGTCTACGCGCTTGACGTCCTGTTTGCCCTTAAACAGGTAACGCTGCTCGACGACGACCGCCGGTTCATACTGGGGTCGGCGCAATGAAACTCATCGAACTCTCCTGCAGCCGGCCGTCGTTCAAAACCCTTCGCTTCAACCCTCAAGGACTGACCGTAATTGTCGGAGACGCCGACGCCGATATAGAAGGAGATGAAGGCAGCAGCAACGGCGTGGGCAAAACCTTGTCTCTCGGCCTTGTCCACCATTGCCTGGGGGCGCAGGTCAACAACAAACTCAAGGCCGCCGTCCCCGATTGGCTGTTTACCTTGCGCTTCAGCCTCGCCGGGAGGGAACATACTATTGCCAGAAGCGGCGACGGCAGCCGTATATACCTGGATAAAAGCCCTGTCGGAATTAACGAACTGCGAACACGTCTCAATGCCTGCGGCGCGTTCATCCTTGATCAGCAAATTTCCGGACTCACGTTTCGTTCATTATTCAGCAGATTTGCACGATACGCCAAAGAAGACTGCCTACATCCGCTGCTCACCAAAAAAGAGGAAGAAGCGGACGGCAGGCTCCGCAGCCTTTTTCTGTTGGGAATCGATTGTACCCTGGCCGTTGCCAAAAAAAATGACAGAATACGTCTTGTGCAAATAAAGAATACAAAAAAAACATGGAATGAAGATCATATTTTACAAGATATCATGCGGGCAGGCAGTAATCCGCGGGCGCGATTTGAAGAGATTGAACAGGAAATTCCCAAATTATCCGCAGCGCTGCATAAATACCAAATAGCGGAAAATTACAGGCTGCTGGAATGGCAGGAAAGCGAAATAACCAAGCAGCTCAGGAAAATTGAACGCGAAATTGCCGGGTTGGAGTTTCTGTTGGAGGAAATGGAAAAACGCCTGGAGGATCCGCAGGATATTACTGCCGCCGCATTGCGTTCATTGTACGACGGTCTGGGCGATATCTTCAAACCCGAGGCCTTGGAGCGTTTTGAAAAAGTTGAAGCCTTTCATAACAAGCTCTACGCAAGCAGAAAAATACGCCTGGAGAAAGACAGGCTTGCCGTTCTCGGCAAAAAACACCGGCTTGAGCAGGAGTATAAAAACAAAGCTGTTGAGCGAGACCGGTTTGTAAAAAATCTGCAAGCCGAAAGGGCGCTTGATGAATATGTGGCCCTGGCGAAACATCTTGCATCGCTTGAGGAAGAACGCAACAGATTATACATGTTTTTTGAGATGGATATGACGCTCGACCTGCGCGCCCGTGAAATTCGCGAGAAAATACTTGCCGACGACAGCGCCGCTGACGAATATTTGCGCAGTAATCCTCTTGCGGAGCTTTCCGAAAGATTTACGCGTCTCGCCCACATGCTGTACCCCAATGATCCTGCCGGGCTGATGATCAGTAACAATACGGGCGACAACCAACTCCGCTACGACATTTCAGTTAAAATTGAAGGTGATGATGCGGACGGTATCAATTCGGCAAGGATATTGTGTTTTGACTGGACGTATTATATGTACGGCGCAAACCATACCATGGATTTTTTATGGCATGACAACAGGCTGTTTGCCCATATCGACCCGCACCCGCGCGCAGCATGGTTCAGCTATGTTCTGCAGCATTCCGCACAGGCTCAAAAACAGTATATAGTTTCACTCAATACGGAAAACCTGGTGAGTATGAAAGGGTATATGTCACAGGAGGCCTGGTCGGCCTTGAACGAAAGTATCCGGCTGACGTTGCACGGTGATAAACCGGAAAACAAACTCCTGGGCATGCAGTTCGGCAGTGCCGGGTAATGCTGATTCCCGGCCGATAAACATACGGAAGCGCGCGGATGGATTATACCATAGAAAGTGTTTATCAATAGATAGACCTGTTACACGAAAAAGCAATTACATCAGCATTACCGGTCCGGCAGCGGGGATACGCTGCCGGTGCGGCGGTGTATCCCGCGGCGCGCCATTCCGACTTTTTCAAAGTTGAACATCCCTATTGCCCCAGTAGAATAACCTCTTCCACATTCATGGAATAGACGATGCCGCCGCCGGGCTCGGCCAGGGTCGGCACTTTCCGGATTGCTTCAAGGATCGGGGAAACCAGGGCTTTTTCCGCAACTATCATAAGCACTTCTTTTTCCGGCACCAGGGTGATGCCGAAAAATTTCACGTCTTCCTTGGACGCCGTGCCGCGTCCGACCAGAATGGTGCCGCCGCGCGCGCCGGCGTTTCTGGCCTGGGCCATTACATCGTCGGCATAGCCGTTGTTCACGATAACCGTCAGCAGGGTGTATCCGGATTCCATTTTTTCACTCCTCGCGCCGGCGGCGGGCTCTGTGTCGTCGGCGGTGTTCCTGGATTGGCGGACAAGCATGCCGGACACGTCCAGCACAAGGGCGATGCCGGCCGGCTTTTTGGGTTGCCCGCGGCAGGTCGAGCGCACGGCACTGATTACGGAGTCCGCTTCGTCCCGCAGAAGTGTGAAGACGATATCCTGCTGTACATCAGCCAGGAAGAGGGCCTGCAAAATTTTGCTGTCCGCAACCGCGCGGCCGAACGCGATGGTGCCGCCGCGCGCGCCGGCCGCCTTGGCGACGGCCATGAATTTTTCGCCCTTGCGGCGGCCCACCATGCTGATGAGCAGTTTTCCGGGCAAGAAGGTTAAACTCATGATTCGCTGTCCCCCTTGAGAAACGCGTCCCGCTGTTTCCCGCGTTTTTCCAGTCTGTGGAAAATCATGCCCAGGAGTTGGATAGTGATGAGCGGCCCCATGGCGATCATGGCGATCATGCCGAAGGCGTCGGTGGCCGGGTTCCCGCCGCAGGCCATGGAAGCGCCGAGGGTAAGGGAGAGGACAAAGGTCGTCGCCATGGGGCCGGAAGCTACCCCGCCGGAATCAAAGGCTACGGCCGTGAACAGCGGCGGGCAGAACATCGTCAAAACAAGCGCCAGAGCGTAGCCGGGGATGAGCACGAACCAGATGCTCATGCCGGTGACGACCCGGAGCATACCGAGAACCACGGCCGCCGCAATACTGACGGAAAGGGCCGCGAACATGATCTTGCGCTGAATGTATCCCCCCGAGATTTCCTCGATCTGCCGGGTAAGTATCCAGACGGCCGGTTCCGCGCACACCACCACGGCTCCCAGGAGAAATCCGACGGGGAGAAGAGCCGCCTCCGAAAAGGAACCGAGGGCGAAGCCGAGCGATTTCCCCACCGGTGAAAATCCGCCGGAAACGCCTGTCATGAAGGCCACCAGTCCGATATAGGCATAGATAAAGCCGAAAAGCATGCGCTTCAGCTTTTCCGCGGGCAAGTGCAGCAGCAGGATCTGGAAAATGACGAAAATAACCAACAGGGGGAGCAAGGCCAGGGCTATTTCAACCACGATGTGGGGCAGAACGGATGCAAAGACATCCATGCCGGACAGCGCCGCGGCTGCGCCCTGTTCGGCCGCGGCTTCGGACATGCGGCTGCCGGAAGTCAGCCCGAACACTGCCACCGCAGCGACAGGCCCGATGGACGCGAGGCCGACCAGGCCGAAGCTGTCGTCGCCGTCGGCATGGTCCTTCCTGCTCTTGGCCGACGCCACACCCACGCCCATGGCCATAATGAAGGGAACGGTGACGGGGCCCGTGGTGGCGCCGCCGGCGTCAAAAGAAACCCCCACAAAACCGGGGTCCACCAGGGAACATACGCCGAAGAGCGCGATATAGAACCCTATCAGGAGGTAGCGCAGGGGAACCTGCATGACGATGCGTCCCGAGCCGATCAGCAGGAAAAAACCGACGCCGGCGGCGATCATCATGAGCAGCAGGGTTCTGTCCATGCCGGGCATGATGCCGGAAACCTGCGCCGCCAGAACCTGTACATCCGGTTCCGCGATCGTGACGGCGAACCCGATGGCGAAGGACGCGGACAGCATGAGGGAAAGGCTGCGTTTGCGCGTCAGGGCGGACCCGACCAGCCGGCCGAAAGGCACCATCCAGATTTCCGCGCCGAGCAGAAAAATACTGAGGCCCAGAATAAGCAGCACGCCGCCGACCAGAAACTGCGGAAGCTGTCCTTCGCCTAGAGGGGCTATGGTCAGGTTGAGCAGCACCACGATGACCATTATGGGGACAACAGAAATCGTGGATTCCTTAAATTTTTCAAAAAAATCAGACATTAAAGACACTCCTCCGCGCTTGGGCGCCGGCGGAATCGCCGCCGGACGTCAAGTCTCCGGAACAGAAACCTTGAAGAGGAAACACTCCAAAGCAGGTTGTTGAAAATGCTTCAACGATGTTGATCCGGGACCGGCATTATTCCAGGCTGATGCCGCGTTCTTCCAGAACAGCCGTGACCTGATTGTAGACATCATCAAGGGGCTGCGAGGCGTCCACCGTGCGGCAGCGTTGCGGATATTGCGCAGCCAAGGCCAGGTAGCCCTGCCGGATGCGCCGGTGGAAATCCAGGCGTTCAGTTTCAAAGCGGCCCTGAGTGACGGCAACTCCTGCATCCAGATTGCGCCGGCGGGCGCGTTCCAGGCTGGTTTCAGGGTCCAGATCAAAGATGATCGTGAGGTCGGGCCACAGGCCGCCGGTGGCGAACCCGCACAGGCTGGTCAGCCGCTCCAGGTTCATCTCCCGTCCGTGTCCCTGATAGCAGAGCGTTGAGTCTATGTAGCGGTCGGAGAACACGATGTCTCCCCGTTCCAGGGCGGGGGAGATGACCTCGCTCACATGCTGGGAGCGGTCGGCAAGGTACAGGAACAGTTCCGCCTCTTTCGTCAGGTTGCTCCGCTTGTCCAGAAGCAGGGCACGGAGTGACCTGCCGAGTTCGCTGCCTCCCGGTTCGAGAGTTCGCACAAAGGAAATGCCTTCATCGGAAAGGGCGGGGCACAAGCGGTCCAGAATGCTTGTCTTTCCCGAGCCTTCAATACCTTCAAAGGTAATAAACATGGTGCGCGTCCTGTATTTCGTATTCGGTTTTCAATACTGTGTCCGTACATTATTCCTGATGCCGGCCTGCCGGCCGGAGTGAAGATTCTCCCTGAACGCCGAACAGGGACAGTCCTTGTTCTCCCGGCCTGCCGCCCTTGCCGGCCCGCACGCGCGGCGCGGGAAGCGGTACGTCGGCGTTGCGCGGGGCGGGAGGTTCGCTGCGCCCCCCTGCTTCGGCGTCCGCCGGCGGAGCGTCGGGGTCGCGCAGGGGGGGAGAAGGGCTTGCCGGGGCGCGGTAGAGAAAGCGTTCCAGCGGCGCATTGTAGTCGGACCAGTCGCCTTCCTCAACACCCGCCAGGGCGTCTTCCACCTGTTTGAGCTTGGCGTCGAGCATGTCCGCATAGTGCAGGGCCAGAGCCTCCGCGCTGGCAGGCAGGCGGGGGGCGCCGAATTCATGGGAGCCGTGGTGGCTCAGAACCATGTGTTCCAGGTGCTGCGCGAGTTCTTCCTCAAGGCCTGCCTGCCGCACGAAGCCGCCCAGCATGTCCGTGAAGAGGCCGATGTGCCCGATGAGGCGTCCGGGCGTGGTATAGTCGACGGCCGGACCCGGACGCAGTTCCCGGAGTTTGCCCAGATCGTGGCATACCGCGCCGGCAAAAAGCGCCTGCCTGTCCAGTGCCGGGTAATGGTCGGCGATGCGCAGGCAGAGGCGGGCGACGGACAGGGTATGTTCCAGAAGCCCGCCGGCATAGGCGTGGTGCAGGGATTTGGCCGCCGGGGCGATGCGCAGGGCAGGGGCGATATCCGGGTCCGCCAGCAGGGCGAGGATGAGCTTGCGCCAGGGGGCGTGGGTCAGGGTGTCGCCGGCGAGGTCGGTGAGCTCGCGCAGCATGTCGTCCGGATTGCGTTTCGAGGCGGGCAGGAAGAGCGCCATATCCAGCGCCTGTTGCGCCGCCTCGTCCAGCATGCGCAGTTCGTCGACCACGAGATCGGGTTTGTCGCGCCAACTCCCGACCCGCCCTTTGATCCATACCAGAGCCCCCGGCGCAAGGTCCCGGTAATTGCGGCTTTGCGGGCTCCAGATTTTGCCGGGTATGCTGCCCGTGGCGTCTTTAAACTCCAGCAGCCAGTAGGGGCCGTTTTTGGACTGATTCAGCCTTGCGGCGGAAAGGACGAAGATGTCGGCCGCCTCGTCGCCCGGCTTGAGTTCTTCGACAAAACATTGTTTGTTTGCAGACATAAATAATTGCTTTGCGTAAACGCGGGCGGCTTCCCGCCCGCGTTGAAACGGCAAACACAGAAACCGGACTCCTGATTCCCCCGCATCCTTGATTACCGGTTCAGCGAGTTGCTTGGAGGGGCCGGGGGAAATCATTCCCCCCGGCGGAGTTTGGGGCAAAGCCCCAATTAATCAGTGCTTCCTTATTTAAGCTGACGGGCCAAAAGTTCGGAGATGTGCTCGACCTTGACCTTATTGCCGCGTTTTTCTTCACCGCCGCGGAGCTGTATCACGCAGCCGGGGCAGTCGGCAACAATGGTCGCGGCCCCTGAAGCTTCCAGGTTGTCCAGTTTGTTCTTCAATATCTGTTCGGATATTTCCGGAAACTTCATGGAATAGGTGCCGCCGAAGCCGCAGCAGACGTCTTCTTCTTTGGCTTCCTTGTAGTCGGAGGCGGCGCGGATCAGGTTCCTCGGCTGTTCGGTCACGCCCAGGCCGCGGCAGAGGTGGCAGGCCGAGTGGTAGCCGACGGCCTGACCGGAGTTGCGGAAGGCGTCTTCCTTCATGCCGAGTACGTCGTACACGAAGGAACTGAAGTCCCGGACCCTGGAGGCAAACTGCTGTGCTTCCGTGCGCAGGGGCGAGTCGGTGAGCAGTTCGTCGTAGTGGTTCTTTATGTGCGAGGCGCAGGAAGCGCAGAGGGTGACGATGTAATCCAGACGGGCAGGGTCGAAGGCCTTGATGTTGGCCTCGGCCGTACTTTCGGCGGCCTTGCGTTCGCCCATCATGCGCACCGGCAGCCCGCAGCAGCTTTGGCCCATGGGGAATTCCACGGAACAACCGCCCGCGGCCAGCACCTTGACGGCCGCTTCAAGCTGTTCGGGATACACGAAATCCTGGGCGCAGCCGGCAAAAAGGCCCACGCGCAGCCTGCCGTTCGCGGGCAGACTTTTCGCAATATCTTTCCAGCGGTCGCGGAAGGCCTTGGAGGCGATGGCCGGCAGCGCCCTGAACCCCTGCCCTTTCATGAATATCTGCGGCAGGTGGCGGATGTACGGCGTCCCTCCGGTGACCGGGCGCTGGGCGAATTTGCCGAAGCGCAGCAGGCTGTGGAAGAGCTTGCGGTTTTCCAGTACCTTGGCGAGCAGTGTGGACTCGGCGGGCGCGCCTTCCTCCTCCACCAGGCGGGCGCGAATTTCCTGGATGATGCCGGGCAGGTCTATGCCCGCCGCGCAGACGTCCTTGCACGCCTCGCAGTTGATGCAGTTCTGAACCAGGTTGCGGGCGTTTTCCCGGCCGTGGAAGAAATAGGTCAGGATAAGGCCGATGGCCCCGATGTAGACATAGCCCATCTTGTGCCCGCCCACCAGGCGGTACACGGGACAGACGTTGGCGCAGGCGCCGCAACGCACGCAACGCAGCGCGCTTTTACAGATTTCGTCCTTGGCCAGAGCCGTGCGGCCGTTGTCAAGAAAGATGACGTGCATGATCTTGCGCTTGTCGGGCGTCAGGGTATTTTCCGGCGCCCCGGTCATCCAGGACACATAGGTGGTGATGGCCTGGGCGGTAGCGTTGCGCGGCAGCACCCGGATAATGCGCAGGGCGTCGTGGATGTTCGGCACCAGTTTGTCTATGCCCGCCAGGGCCACATGCACGCGGGGCAGGGTGGTGGTCAGACGTCCGTTGCCTTCATTGGTGCAGACGCCGACGGTGCCCGTATCCGCGACGGCGAAGTTGGCGCCGGAAATGCCCATGTCTGCGTTGGCGAAGCGGGAACGCAGTTCCCGCCTGGCCACCTTGACCAGTTTTCCGATATCGCTGTCCTGTTTCAGCTTGGTCTCGTCCGTAAAGGTATCCGCCACCTGGTAGCGGGAAAGGTGTATGGCGGGCATGACCATGTGCGTCGGTCCCTCGTGACGCAGTTGGATGATCCATTCGCCGAGATCCGTTTCCACGACTTTACAGCCGGCGTCTTCCAGGGCGTGGTTGACGTGGATTTCCTCGGCGGTCATGGACTTGGATTTGATGACCAGTTTACAGTTGTTGTCTGTAGCGATTTTACAGATCAGTTCGTTGGCTTCCGCGGCGGTCGCGACCCTGTGCACATGCACGCCGCGTTTTTCGGCCTCGGCCTTGAACTGCGCGTACATCGCGTCGAGATGCGTGAGTCCCTCGTCCTTGGCCGCGGCGATTTCCTCAATGAGTTCTTTTTCGTTGATGTCGGCGAAAATGTTGAGGCGGTTGGCCTTGTAGGCCACGGCGAACTTGTCCAGGGTTTCGCGCAGATAGGAATTTTCCAGCGATTCGTTCAGGCGGCCCCGGTATTCTTTCATGGTTTCTGCGCTGTGCATCTTCAAGCCTCCATAAGAGCGATGTGCAGTTCAAGGGGGCCGTGCACGCCCAGAGTGAGGACGCGTTCAATGTCGGCCGTGCGGCTGGCGCCGGAAATGAACGCCGTGTACATGACGCCTTTTTCCATAAGTTTCTGCAGGTACGGTTCCACGTCGTAGGATGTTTTTTTGATTTGGGATTTTTTCAGGGCCACCACATGAATTTCGGCGACCATGGTCGCGAGGCGGATGTCTTCGCTCATACACTCGAGGATGGTGGTGGCGGTTTCGGCGACGGCGCCGTCCGCCGTGGTAAAGGCCACGTCGATGCCTTCCAGGTGTCCGCGCATGCCCGCGCGCAGCATGTCGAAACCTTTGCCCGCGCTCAGTTCGGCCACGGCGGCGTACTCCTTCTCCGTCAGGTTCGGGGCGCAGAAGGTCTTTTTATCCGCCTTGGTTATCCCGGCTGACGTTTGTTCCGTGCCGCAATAGATACGTTCGCAAAAGTCTTTTTTTTCGCACACATCCAAGGCATAGGCCGCGGCTTCCGCCATGTCCTTCACCTCGACGACCTTGATGGAGACAGGCGCGGCTTTTTGCTTGAACAGTTCAACGGCTTCTTTGTCGATAATCGCCATAAGACCTCCGCAGCGGTTATAATGTTGATTTCGCACGGCGCCCGCGCAGGGTTGCCGAACATTCAGTTTATACTATCAAGAATCGCGCGGATAGCAAGGGAATTTTCCACGAGCCTGACGCCCGCGCGCAGTTGTTTGAGGTCGCGTATTTTTTTTGCCTTGAAGATGCGCGCCGTATTGCGGGCGGTGCGGTAGGCGTCTTCGCGCACGCGGATGAGGACGACGTTTTTTTCTTCGGCCCTGGCCCGGATCATTTCCGGGGGGCCTGCATTGCCGGTCAGGATTATGCAGGGACAGCCCGCGCATATGGCGGCGATCTGCAGATCAGGGCGGTCGCCGCCGGTAATGACCACGCAGTCCGTGCGCCTGTGCAGGTGCAGCATGAAATTGTCCGCCTGCATGGCGCCGATCAGGAAATCGGCGACCATGCCGGTGGCCTGCCCGTTGCCGGCGATGATGCGGCCGTTGAGGCTGTGCGCCAGATCAATCATGCGCACGGCGGCCAGGGCGGCTTCGTGCCGTATGCAGCCGAGCACCGGCACACCGCGCCCGTGCAGCCAGGGGAGCAGGATATCGGTTGCGGCGCGGCGGTCGTCGTCATGCACGTCGTTGAGGACAACACCGATCAGGGCATCGCCCAGATCGTCGCGGACCGCGAGCAGGCGGTCCAGGTTCACGCGCGGGTGAAAACGCAGGGTGAGCAGCACTTTCAGGCCCAGCTCCCGGACCACGACCGTCCCGCCGGCCCCGGCGCAGTGCCCGGCATAGGGAAAGCTCCCCACGCCGGAAACGAGGCAGACGTCCTTGCCCGCCGCAAGCGTCCCGTAGGCGTCGACGATGCGTTGCATGGCGTTCTCGTGTTTCTCGTGCAGGACGGGCGAATAGATGTCCTCGGGCAACATGACCGGGGTGAGCCGGTCCGGCGGGGCTTCCTGGCCGAGCACTTCCTGCACCATCATGGCGTCCGTGTCGCCGGGGACGTCGTCTTTTTTGCCGGGGATGCAGCCTACGGGTTTCATGTAACCGACAGAAAGGCCCGCCTTTCGGAACAGCAGGCCGAGGGAAAAGGCGAGCAGGCTCTTGCCCGCCCGCGGCGTTATGGAGCCGATGTAGAGACCAGCGCCCATTCAGTCCTCCGTTCGCTCTTCCGCTAAGGCTTCCCCTGCGCCCCGGATTGCTGTTTCAACGCGTTACGTTTGAGGAGGTTCGAGGAAAATCGTTCCCCCGGCAGGAGTCGGCCTGAGCCGGCGCAAGGACGACTGGACAGAGTCCCGGCGGGGTTTGGGGCAGCGCTCCAAGTAAACAGCGTTTCCCGATGCCGCGTTCCGGCGTCGGCATTACTTGGCGGCGGCCGCGGCGAACAGCCGCTCGGCCTCCTCCCGCAACGCGTACTTGCGTATTTTTTTGCTGCCGGTCATGGGAAAGGACTCCACAAAGGCCATGAAGCGCGGCACCTTGTGCCAGGCTATCCTGCCTTTGCAATAGGCGCGCACTTCTTTCCGGGTAATGGTCACGCCTTCTTTGGGGATGATGAAGGCGACCACGTCTTCGCCGTAGCGCCGGCTGCGCACGCCCACCACCTGCACATCCGAGATTTTGTCCATTTCCAGCAGAAAATCTTCTATTTCACGGGGATAAATATTCTCCCCGCCCCTGATGATCATGTCCTTGATGCGGCCGTTGATGACCACGTAATCCTTTTCGTCCATGATGCCCACGTCGCCGGTACGCAGCCGGCCGTCCGCGGTGATTACTTCCCGCGTTTCTTCGGGCATCTTGTAGTAGCCTTTCATCACGTTGTAGCCCCTGCACACCACCTCGCCGGGCGTGCCGCGCGGCATTTCCACGGTGCGCTCCGGCAGGGCGTCGGGGTCGGCGATGAGTACCTCGATGCCCGGCATGGGGCGGCCGACGGTTTCGGTTTTGCGCGCGAAATCGTCGTCGGCCGTGGTTTGGGTCATCACCGGCGAGGCTTCGGTCAGTCCGTAACAGTTGGTCAGATCCTTGAGATACATTTCTTCGACAGCCCTGCGCATGAGCGGCGGGGGACAGACCGAGCCGGCCATGATGCCGGTGCGCAGCGAAGTGAGGTCGTAGCGGGGGAAGCGCTTGTGATCCATCATGGCCAGGTACATGGAGGGTACCCCATGCACGGCCGTGCAGCGCTCTTTTTGTATGGCATCGAGTACTTTCAGGGGATTGAAGGCGTCGATGATCACCAGGCTTGTGCAGTGATTGACGGCGGCCATGACGCCGAGCACGGAACCGAAGCAGTGGAACAGGGGCACGCACAGACAGAGGCGGTCGTCGGCCGTGAAGCGCATGTTCCGTCCTATCCACCAGCCGTTGTTTTGGATGTTCACATGGCTCAGCATCACGCCCTTGGGAAAGCCGGTGGTGCCGGAGGTGTACTGCATCTGCACCACGTCGTGCGGGGCAACCGCGGCCTGCCGCGCGGTGTAGTCCGCGTCGGAAACGCTCCCGGCCCGTTCCGTGACACGGCCCAGGCCCATGATGCCGCACGCGCCCTCCTCATCCATGAGGAAGACCCTGCGCAGGAAGGGGAAATCGGCGGAGCGCAGGTCGTCCGACGGACGATCATGCAGTTCCGGAACAACGGATTCGAGGATGTTCAGAAAGTTATGGTCTTTGTAGGTATGGGCGAGAAACAGGGTGCCGCAGTCGCTCTGTTTGAGAAAATAGGCCAGTTCCCGGTCGCCGTAGCTGGTGTTGACGGTGACCAGCACGGCCCCGATGCGCGCTGCCGCGAACATCAGGGTCAGCCAGTGCGGCACGTTGGGCGCCCATATGCCTATTTTCGCGTCCCTGCCCACGCCGAAGGCGATGAGTCCTTTGGCCAGAGCTTCCGTATCGCGGGAAAATTCCGCCCAAGTCTGCCGCAACCCGGTATCAAAATAGACAACGGCTTCCCGGTTCGGAAAACGGGAAACCGCCTCGTCCAGCATGCTGCCGAGGGTTTTTTCCTGCAGCATGAAAGTTTCAGAGCGCATGGTCGGCCTTGGTCGGAGGGTTGCGCAACACCGTTTTGCAGCCGCGCAGCATACAAAACGGCGTTCTATACCCCTTCGGGGCGCTAAAGGAAAGCCCCGGTATGCCGATAATAGTTTAGACTTTTTCAAGACTGCGCGGGGCGTGCGCGCGGCGGAGCGGCCTTGCCGGCGGACGGCAAAGCTACACCGCACGGACGCGGCATAGTTGAATATCAAGTAGGGACGACAGATGCGTTTGTCCAACGGCGCGGAGGCGGGCATGATCGGACGGAATTTTCCCGGCGCGTTGCGTTTTCCGGTGCGGACCTTTCGGGATATGTTGCGCTTTCTCACGCGAAATTTTCCCGGCGGGGCGCGCTTTCAGCCGCGGCGTTTTCCCGGAGCGATGCGCCTGTTGTCGTTGTGCGCCGTTTGCCTGTTGCTTGCGCAGAGCGCGGGCTGTTCCCTGCGTTCGGGCGCAGGCGGCGGCGGGGAAGGGACGGCTTCGGGGCGCGCCGTGAGTAAGGTTGCCTTGAGCGCGGTTGGCGTGCCCTATCGCATCGGGGGCAGCACGCCGGAGAAAGGTTTCGATTGTTCGGGGCTTGTTTTTTGGGCCTACGCCCGCAACGGAGTCAAGGTGCCGCGCACGGCTGCGGAGCAGAGCGGGCTGGGTTCGTCCGTGCGCCGCTCCGAGTTGAAGCCGGGAGATATCCTGGTATTCAGGATTAAAAACGGCCTGCACACCGCCGTCTACGTCGGGGGAAGCCGCTTTGTTCACAGCCCGAGCAGCGGCAAAAAGGTGCGTGTGGACAACATATCCGGCGATTACTGGAAAACCCGCCTCATTGCCGCGCGGCGCGTCCGGCAGATATATTGAGCCGCGTCCGGCAGATATATTGACTGGTAGGCAAACCTGTCTACCTTACCTTCCTCATCGGTGAGGGTCATGTGTGGAGGGCGGGCGCCGGCCCGGACCGACGCCATGTCGGCGGTGGAGATTTTTCGGAAGCGCAGGTCTTCAGCGGCGGAGATTTTTCGGAAGCGATTGTATTTCTCAGGATACTGTATCAGTATACTACGGTAATTATCACGCCGGATGCGCGCTGTTTCACTTGCCGCCGAGCATGAAAGGGGAACGGAGTATGTACGTTGCGCCCAAAAAACCTTTGGCCCTGCTGATCGGCGTCACAGGCGACCTGGGTTTCGCCGCGGGATGCCTGTTGCAGTCCCTGCGCAGGCACAGCCCGCACCTGGAAGCCGATGTTGTCATGTACACCGACGGCGCTCTGCCGCCGGTCGACGCCGCCCTGCTCGAAGGCATGGGCGCGCGCCTTACGCCGTTTACGCCGCCGCAGGCGGACTTGCCCGCGGAGGCCGTCAGGCAGTTTTCCCTGCTTTGTCTGGCGTGTTTTGAAGGTTTTCTTCTCCTTGATCGCTACAAGACCGTCATCCGGCTGGACGCGGACGTTGCCGTGCAGGACGATATCAGTGCTCTTGCAAACTACGGTCCGCTGTCCATGGCGCTTGAAGACCCTTATTTTACGGACACAGGACGCTCTTTGCCGGCTTCGGTCAATGTGCTCAAGCCGTTGCCCGGCTTGGACGGTGAAGCGCCCAACCTCAATTCGGGAGTGCTGGTTCTTCAGGACAGCCTGCCTGAGCCGGCAAAACTGCGTGACCTCTGTCTGCGCCGGCTCAAGAATGACGCGTCCTATTTGCGCTATCCCGATCAGGCGGTCTTGAACATGCTGGCACAGCAGTTGCGAAGGAACGATCCGCCACTGTTTTCTCTGCTTCCCTACGAGCGTTTCAACGCCCACCCGCGCAATCCCGCGGCGCAGACCGCCGCCGTGGTGCATGCCTTCGGGGCGTATAAGCTTTGGGATGACGGGTTGACACGCTGTTCTTTCCCGGAATGGCATAGGGATTATTGCCGTTGGCTGTCCCTGGGAGGCAGTCCCTGGCGGGGCGAGGTCGGGAACGGCGAGTACCTGGAAGGCGGGGCTTTTTTTATGCTTAACAGGCTGTACGGCAACGTGCAGACTGCCCAGGAGCTTCTCGACCGCATGCGCGACGATCTGGTCCGGGAGAAGAAGCTGAGACGGAACCTGGAAAAGACGATTGCCGCAGGCGGCGGCCCGGTAGGGAAAGATCCGCAATGACATCGTGTTGCTTGCAGCACATTCTTTTGTGTTCCAGGTAATTGCCGGACGCTCGGGCGACGTTCCCATATCTGAAAGGCGCTGTTTCCCGATCCGGAGAAGCGTTGTTCCTCTATCTGAAAGGCGCGGTTTCCCGATCCGGAGAAGCGTTGTTCCTCTATCGGGAAGGCGCGGTTTCCTGTAGGAAAATTTCGGTTGCATCACATCGACGGGGCTGCTAAACTCGTCGGATATGATGGAAAAACTGGATATACAACAGGTTCATGCCGGGAGAAAACTCGGCCAGCCCGTTTTTGGAGCGGACGGGGTTCTTCTGTTTCCCCCCGGCCGGATACTGACGCAGGAAGACCTGGAAATTCTGGCCCGGAACGGCCTGACGCGTATCTCGCTTTTCCCCGTCGCGCGTGAAGCAGGCGTTGCGCCGCCCCAGGCGGCGAACCTGACGAGCAGCGGCGCGGTCATGTACCCGGACGAGCGGCCTCCCTTTTTCTATACCCGCTCGCAGGAAGCGCCGAACGAGGTCATTTCCGCGCTTGATGAACGCAGTATCGAAAAAATCAGCGATTACACGGCGGAACGTTTTCGTCTGATGGATGCCGACGACCCGCTTGTCGCGGAGCTTTTCAATATTGCCGTGGAACGCCAGATCAGGGTTTACCACGACAGACCCACGCGCATACCGTCGTGGCCCAAGCATAGCGGCCTGTTGCCCGGCCCGGAACGTCCCCGCGATGTTTCCATGCAGAAACTGACGGCGACCAGCCACCGCATCGGCACGCTTCCGACCATATTCCACCGCCTGATCGGGATGATCAACAACCCTATCGTAAATTCCGAAGAACTGTCCAAGGTCATTGCCGTGGACCCCGCATTGACGGCCAAACTTCTGAAACTGGTCAACAGTCCCTTTTTCGGCTTGCCCTACAAGATAGACAGCATTTCGCGCGCCGTACTCATCGTGGGCACCAAGCAACTGGTCATGCTCGCCATGGGCGCCACGCTGATTTCGGCCTTCAAGGGGCTGCCCGTAAGCCTTGTGAACATGCAGTCCTACTGGTCGCATTCCATAAGCTGCGGGGCGGCCTGCAGGTTGCTCTGCGTCAAGGCAGGCATACAGGACGCGGAAAGTTTCTTCGTCGCCGGCCTGCTCCACGACATATCCAGACTGTTGATTTACGTGCAGCTTCCCGATCATGCCCGCTACATAGTGACCGAGGCCGCGCGCAGAAACATACCCGTGCGCGACATGGAAATGGAAACCCTGGGGTTTACCCATGAGGATCTGGGCGCGGAACTGCTCCGCTCCTGGAACTGTCCCGACGAACTTGTGCTGAGGGTGCAAAGGCATCACCGCGTCCCCGATCCGGGTTGCGCCGCCGAAGAAGTGATTCTGCCGACGGCGAACATGCTCTCGCAGGCCCTGGGCTACGGCTCCAGCGGCGAAATGATTATTCCGCCGCAGCCGGCCGTTGCCTGGGCGAAAATCGGGCTGAACACCGAGGGCCTTTGCATGCTCTGCGCCGAACTCGACAACGACGTCAGGGAATTGCGCACAGTTTTCACTCCCATATGAAGGAAAATATGCACCGCTTTTATTCTCGTTGTGCGGAGAGAGCTTCAGGATTGCCGCAGTCGGAATCGGATGCCGGGAAATGTGGATGAACTGTATATGCCTTACCGGCCGTAAGAAGGAAATGCGGATGAGTTATGCATGCCGTACCGGCCGAAAGGCGGGGTCAAACAATGTACGCCGACTATGATTTTCCGCGGGGGCTGCCCGGAAGCGTTCAACGTGTTGAACCCGTAACGGAACCGCGTTTTGCGACCTTTACGCTGTATTCTTCCGGGGTTGCGCGTCCCTGGACCTCCTTGCTCGACGACAGGCAGCGGTCCGTAGACATGTTTGAATACCGCAACGCGTTGCGGCAGGTTGCCCTGCGTCCCCTGAAACTGCATGCCGGACAGACAAACAAACCCAACGGAGAATTCGGGCGCTACTTCGCGTGGGATCCGATCATGGTGCCGGAAATGACCGGCGGGCGCATCCTGACCACTACCGTCTGATTCCCCGTTCATTTATGGGTTGAGACCCCTCCCGTCAGGCCGGAAGTCCGACACCCGCCCAAGCGCAAGACGCATGAGCCTGAAGGCCCATGCTATACTTGACGCTTGAACTTTATGCGCTTTTTCTTCCTTCATCATATTGAAAAAACTAGAATATGCTCTTAGTAATGCGCAAAGAATCAAGACGTTGCGTATACCTTCTTGGTAGGGCCGGAGTCGGACTGCCGTGCCGGCTGAACCGAGCTTTCCGAAACGGCATGACGTGCGGGCAGGCGCGCTGCCCGATGCCTCTTCCTGAAGTCCGACCTTTTCAGACAGTCTTATTCAGCTACATGTGTAGCTAAGTAAGACGGCATATCTGCATTATTCCACTACAACTCCGGAAAAATATAACCGGCCTGTTCCAAGGTGCCTGGAAAATACCGTCTTTCTGCTGTGACGCGGCAAGAGATCGGCCGGCCTTGATTTTGCAATATTGTCGCATGCAAGTTGTGAAAAAAATATGCAACGTAAACTCGTAATGGAGGAACTAGGTGAAATTAAACGAAAAAGTCATCATTACCGTTGCCCCCACCGGAGCTTGGCCGTCAAAGGAAGACAACCCGGCTCTGCCCCTGACCCCCGAAGAAATAGCCGCGGACGTATGCGCCTGCAGGCAGGCCGGTGCCTCCGTTGCCCATCTGCACATGCGTGACGCTTCCGGGCAGGGGAGCATGGACAAGGAAATTTTCAAAAAAACGGTCGGTCTGATCCGTGAACGCTGCGATATTGTGCTCAACCTGACCACCTCCGGCGATTTGAAGGCCACGGATGAAACCCGGATGGCCCATTTGCGGGAAATCAAACCTGAGCTCGCTTCCTACGACTGCGGGAGCATGAACTGGATGCACAGCGGAGTTTTTCTGAACACCCCGACGTTCCTGGAAAAGCTGGCTCAGACCATGAACGAAAACGGCATCAAGCCTGAAATAGAGATATTTGACGGCGGAATGGTATATAATGCTCTCCATTATCAGAAAATGGGCCTACTCAAGTCCCCGCTTCATTTTCAATTTGTGGTCGGAGCCGCCGGTGGACTGTCAGCCACTGTGGAGAACTTGGTTTTTCTCAAAAGCCTGATTCCGACGGATTCCACTTGGTCGGCTCTGGGCATCGGCAAGGGGCATCTGCCCATCATGTACGCGGCTCTCGCCTTGGGCGGTCATGTGCGGGTGGGTATGGAGGATAATGTTGTCTACAGCAAAGGGCGTCTTGCCTCCTCCAACGCGGAATTTGTGGAACGTGCGGCGCGCCTGACGCGCGAGGCCGGCAAGGAAGCGGCCACCCCGGATGAGGCACGTCTGATTCTGGGCCTCGGCAACTCTAAAAAGCAGTGAGACGGAGTATGAAAAGAGAAAAGATATCCGTCATCGGTTCTGGTCTTATGGGGCACGGCATTGCCCAAATCTTTGCTTTATGCGGTCATGCGGTGCGGCTGTACGACATCAGGCGGGAATTTCTGGATAAAGCCATGCAGAGCGTGCGCGGCAATCTGGAGGCGCTTGTGGAGCGAGGTCTCATCAGTGAGCAGGATGCCGCCGCCGCTCCTTCGCGCATCACAACTACACTCAGCTTGGAAGAGGCGGCCTCGGACGCGGATTTCATCATTGAAGCCGTACCGGAGGATATGTCTCTCAAACAGGATATCTTCCGGCAACTTGACCTCTTCAGCAAGCCCTCTGCCATACTCAGCAGCAACACCTCGGTCATGAGCATTACGGAAATAGCCTCCCGCGCAACGCGTAAAGAGCGCATCGTGGGCACGCATTTCTGGAATCCGCCTTATCTCATTCCCTTGGTGGAAGTGGTGCAGACTGGAGACAGCTCTCCGGAAAGCGTAGCGTTTACCATGGATGTTCTGCATCGGGCAGGCAAGCGCCCGATTCACTGCCGCAAGGATGTGCCCGGTTTTGTGGCCAACCGCATGCAGCATGCCCTGTGGCGGGAAGCCCTGTATATTGTGGAACAAGGCATAGCGGACGCCTCCACCGTGGATGAGGCCGTGCGACTGAGTTTCGGCCTTCGTCTGCCGCAGTTGGGTCCGCTGGAAAACGCCGATCTGGTGGGGCTGGATATGGCTCTGGCCATACAGGACTATCTCCTCCCGCATCTTTGCGACAGCCACACGGGATCCTCCCTGCTGCGCGAAAGAGTAACGGCAGGAGAATTGGGATTTAAAACCGGACTGGGGCTGCGGTCTTGGACCGGGGAAGAGAGCGCCGCCTCACACCGCGCCCTCCGGGAGTATTTGCTGGACATGGCCGGACGCCGCGGCACGGGTTGAAACCATTTCGCACCGGCGGCAGGCCTGTTTTTCACTTTGCAACCAAGGAGACCCTCAATGCTGTGGAAAATCTCAAAACGCTTTCAGTTCGCCGCGGACAGAATCATTCCGGAATCCTTTGTTTTCTGCATCATACTCACTTTGATAGCCTTTGTACTCGGTCTCATAGTCCACGGCGGCAATCCCATGGATCTTGTGACCGGTTGGTATAACGGTCTTTGGAGCATGATCGCCTTCGCCTTCCAGATGTCTTTCATGGTCATCACCTGCGGAGCGGCGGCCAAGGCTCCGGCCATGTCCAGAGGGTTGGCCCGGGTGGCATCAATCCCCAAATCGCCGGCTGCTGCCTATACCGTACTCCTGCTCTTCGGCATCGCAAGTTCTTTTGTCAATTGGGCCTTCTGCACCATTCTCACCCCCATTCTGGCCATGTATCTCTCCAGGAGCGTCAAGGGTCTGCATTTCCCCCTGATGGTGGCTTCCGGTTACAGTATGATGATCCTCGGGCAATGTTGGGGACCGAGCGCCAGTGTATACGCCTTGGTGGCCAGTAAGGGACATTTTCTGGAAAGCAGCATCGGCATCCTGACCCAAGACATAACCGTGTACAACTCCGTGAACACCATACTCTTCTTCACCACCTTTCTGGTCATCCTGCTGGTCACCATCTATACCAGGCCGCCGGAGGACGAATTGGTCGTCTATGACGGCGACATCACCAGCGGAAGCGCCGCCGGGGAGGAAGACAAGGACCACACCCCGGCCGGCATGATGAACCGCAGCCGCGTACTCATGTGGATCATCGGCGCGGCAGGGATTGTGCTCATCATCCGCTCTTTTCTCGACAAGGGCGTTTTGGGCTCGCTCAACTTCAACTTTGTCATTTTCTTCTTCATTATCCTGAACTGTTTCCTCTACAACTCGCCCAGTAAATTCCTGAATGCCTACCGTGACAGCATGCGCTCCGCCACCGACGTCATGATCCAATTCCCCTTCTATGGCGGAATCATGGGCATGATGACTGCCTCCGGATTGGGCAAGGCCATTTCTTCCCTGCTGGTGGACATAGGCTCCAAGGACAGCTTTTATACCCTGTCCTTCCTCTCCTCCGCCCTGCTCAACATGTTTATCCCCTCCCAAGGAGGGCAGTGGATAGTGCAGGGACAGATACTCACGGATGCGGCACAGCATCTCGGCGCAAGCATTCCCTATGTGATCAACGCCTTTGTTGCCGGCGATGAAGTCACCAACCTGCTCCAGCCCCTATATCTCATCCCGGCCTTGGCCTTGGTGGGCATGAAGCTGAAAGACGCCTGGGGTATCTGCGCCTTCCTCTGCGTCTTCTGGCTTCTGACCATGGGCATAGGCTTTTATGTGCTGCCGCAGATCTTCGGCTAAGCCGCGCGTTCACCTTTTTCCAACTCTTGCGTTTTACCCGTTCCGGCTGGTAATATAGACCGGAACGGGTTTGCGCAACGCGCTTTCGGCATGTTTCAATCCACGTCCGGATCTGTCCGACGGATGCCCCTGCTCCGGTTCCTAATCGCCGGCCGACATGCCCTGCCTTGAAGGGAACGGTTGCAAACTATAAAGGAATTCCTGATGAAAATCGAATAAAACGAACGCGGAGCAGCAATTCTAATTATCGCGTTGAGCAATACGCCGTCAAGCCGGTATGTTGAGCTGAACTCTTGATTTTTCGTCGGGCGGAATGCCTGAAAAGCTGCGCCTGTGCGCGAAAAAACCATAATTCGAATTGCTGAACGCGGAGGGAGAGAAAATTTTATGTTTTGGGATGTTCGGCGCCCTGCGGAAAGCGGTATTTCGGCTACAGCCCTTGCCGGTCGCGGTAGACAAGATGCCGGAATACGATTTGCCGATGGAAAAGGGGGAGAGGTATCTCCTTTCTCTTTGCAGGCTGAGCTGGCTTCCGGGATGTTGCCTCCGGGGCCGTTTTTTTTGCTGACCATGATCGCGCCGGACAGGCGCATCGTAGAACAAATCCCCTCCTCCTTCGCCTCAGAGATGCAAAAAAAGCATGTTTCCGCCCCTTACCCCCCGATTGCGCACTTAGATGAACTCCTGAATATATATGAAAAAATGCCGACTGCGAAGCGCTTCTCCTGTTCCCGAGGTTGTTGCATCGCCGCCGTCCTGCGGGAAGAGACTGATGAGGGCGGGATTCCTGTGCCCTTCACAGCCCCGTCGGAAACAGAGCGGACGGCGTTCTGGTTGCTGCTCGCCTCCTGCCCGCCTGCGGAAGCTTCTCCGGAAAGAATCGCCTTTATGAATTCGGCCCTGAACTGTCTGGCCTGTGCTTGGCAGTGCCGGTATACGGAAAGAAAATTTTTTGAACAGGTACACTTTGTGGAAAATATCGTGCGATCCATGTCTTCGGGTTTTCTGATTTTAACCCCGGAACTGCGGGTTACGGCCGCCAACAAGGCCGCGGCCGAACTCCTTCAGACCACGGAAAAAAAGCTGGTGGGAGCCAAACTCACGGACCTGATTTTTTCCAAACTTAAGGTGCGCCGGGTTTTCAGCACGGGCG
Source organism: Desulfovibrio sp. (assembly GCA_031271265.1). Taxonomy (GTDB): domain Bacteria; phylum Desulfobacterota; class Desulfovibrionia; order Desulfovibrionales; family Desulfovibrionaceae; genus Frigididesulfovibrio. Next base: position 43,225 of record JAISWB010000096.1, read on the forward strand.
AACCCTTGATCGACGAAGAAGTTTTTATCAAACTCGCCAATAAAACCGTGCATATCCTCAAAACTTGCGTACCCGTATTCAACATGCAAGGCGAGGTGATCGCCGCACTGGATCATTTCCGCGAAATAAAGGAAGCCCATCGGATGGTCAGCCGCATCAGCGGCACGCGAGCCGGTTTTTCCTTTGATGACATCATCTACGGCAGCCGAGTCATGGATGAAGCTGTTGAATTGGCCCGCCTGGCATCCAAAAACTCGCTCTCAGTATTGATACACGGTGAAAGCGGCACCGGCAAGGAACTCTTCGCCCATGCCATACACCAATCAAGCAGTAGGCACGCCGCGCCTTTTATTGTCATTGATTGCGCCTCCATGCCTCGCGAGCTGGTGGAAAGCGAACTTTTCGGCTATGTGGAAGGCGCCTTTACCGGAGCTCGAAGGGGCGGTAGACCGGGTAAGTTCGAGCTTGCCGACAGCGGTACCATTTTTCTGGATGAATTGGGCGAACTGCCGCTGGAACTGCAATCTCGCCTGCTCCGGGTCTTGCAGAGTCGCGAGGTGGTCCGGTTGGGAGGGGTGGAGCGCATGCCGGTGGATATAAGAATCATCGCCGCAACAAACCGAAATCTTTACGAAGAAGTCCGTCTTGGGAACTTCAGGGCGGATCTCTTCCATCGGCTCAACGTATTGGTTATTCATATACCTCCCCTGCGATCAAGACCGGAAGACATCAAAATCCTTTCCGAGTATTTTCTCGGCAAATACCGTGCCCGCTTCAACATGCCTGATTTGCATCTAACGGCGGAAGTACATGCTGAACTGCAGGCCCGTGCCTGGCCCGGAAACGCCAGGGAGCTGGAAAACACCATAGCCAGAGCCGTGCATGTCTGCCGCGGCAGGATTGAGCCGGTACATATACGCCTTAATGTCCCATCCCCGATTGACCCGCCGGCCTCGGACTCGTGCCCCTCTTCCTTGATACGCTCTCTGCACGATATTGAGCATAATGCTTTTAAAGAGGCTGTCGCGGCCTGTAACGGCAATATTTCCCGCGCCGCCCGCAGGCTGGGCGTAGCCCGCAGCACTGTCTACAAAAAACTGCAGAAGGAGCATCAATGTTGTAATTCCGATTACAGGTCAAAATTGTCATAAAGGACGGGTCCATACCTGGAATAGCGCGACAGGGTGTCGCGCCGAAATACGAAGTATTTCGCGAGGTAAGGCGGGACCACTACCGTCTGATTCCCCGTTCATGAAGGTGCCAGTCACCTGACTCCCCGGCTCAAGGCCGGCGACATGACCGTTTGATTCCCCGTTCATGAGGGTGACCCCTCATTCTCCGTCCCGGCGCGGCATCACCTGCGCGGAACATGCCTGTTGTCGCCCTTACGGCCACCCTTACTCTCCGTCCCGGCGCGGCATCACCTGCGCCGTTGTACGGCAAGCACGTTCGGCAGGGCGCCCCGCGGGTCGCCGTCGGCATTCAGCAGGGAACTGCGCCCTTTCCAGACGTATACCATCCCGTCCGGCGCCGGAAAGGACGATGCCCCGGCAAACCCGGCCGCACTCACCGACTCCCGGGCGTTGTCGACGCGCAGAAAGATGCCGGCCTGCGCTCCGCCTTCCACATACATAACCGTGCGCAAGGCGAGGGAAAAATCTTTCAGGGCGGCGGCAAAACGCTCGGCGGTCAGGGCGTCGCGGCACAGGATGAAGAGGATACGCCCCGCTTCGTCCTCGGCCACGACGGCCATGCCCGCGGCGCGGCCGCCCTCCGGCCAGAGCGCGTTGCCCTCTTTGTCCATGAACCGGAAATTCTGCACCACTACGGCGTATTCTTCGAGAATTCCCGGCATGCCGGGCGCATCGCGTTCCAAAATGCAGGCTGCCGGGAACGCGGCCGAAGGAGCGCCGCGTTGCCCGCAAACCCCGCCCGGCCGCTCCGGGCAAAGCCTCGCCGCTTCACTCGTTGCGTTCCCCGCGGCATCTCCGGGCGCGTGTACCGCCGCATCGCCTTTAGTGTCGCCCGTTGCACCGCCCGCCGTGTTCCTCATTGCGCCGCCCGTCACGTTTCCCGTCGCTTTGCCGGGCGCAATCCCGGCGCGCCGATGCGGCCCCGCCGCGAAAAACGCCCCGAGTCTCGGACCGGCGTTTTCGTTGTTTACGGATTCCCCGTTGCGCATGTACCCGGTGCTCGTGATTCCGTCCGGCAGGTACATCGAGGCGTTGATTCCGGCCCGCAGGTCGCGCTGTGCGCTCCAGTCCGGCAATGACCGCGCGCGCCCTTCTTCCGACGCCATGCACAGGGTAAAAGTATGCAGAAGCGGGTCGATACGCAGCATCGTGAACAGGGCTTCACGATCGTCCGGCCCGCCGCGGACGACGGCTTGCGCCAGTTCCAGGCCGGGCTCAAGCGGGATGAAGACCGGCGTGCCGGCATAGGCCCGCGCTTGCCTGCCTGCAAGCGGGAACACGAGGAAAATTGAGAGCGCGAGGCAGGACAAAACGCGCCGGCGCAACAGTCCTGTTGCCGAAAGCACTGCATTGCCTCCCGTCAACATGCCGGTGTTCCGACAACAGGTATCGGAACCACGCAGGATTACAGCTTTTAACAGACCTTTATGTATATGCTGCGCACTCCCCGAGTCAAGGATGAAATGTGCTGTTGACAGGATGAAATGTGCCGGTGCCGTGCGCATCTTGACCGTGCCGCCGGCATGGGTTAAATAGGCAAAGCTTCACCCCGCGAAGGGCATCCGGAAGAGCCGACAGACTTCCGGATATTTTCTTTTCTCCAAAGATGCCGTTGTGTTTGTGATATCAACTTCTTCCTTCAGGGAAAGGGCAGTTTGTCCGGCTTCTGTCCGCCGGGATACAGATTCGGCAGGCAGCCGGTGCCGGCTGCGGACGCAACGCCTACAGCTTGCAACATATTCCCGAGTTGTGCCGCCGGGAGGGTCACAATATGGAAAGCATTCCCGTTTCCGAACAGGGCTTTGCGCGCGTATACAGGGAACTTGAGCGCCTCAAAAAGGAACGCCCCGAAATCATTCAGGCCATCAAAGACGCCAGGGAAGAAGGCGACCTCAGCGAAAACGCCGGCTACGAAGCCGCACGAGAGAGGCAGGCCATGCTGGAGGCCAGAATATGCTCCATCGAATCGCGCATGGCCTTCTACAACGTGGTCAAGCCGGAGCAGATGCGCGGCGGACGTATAGCCTTCGGCGCCACCGTGCGCCTGAGGGACCTGGAGTCGGGACAGGAGCGCGAATACACGCTGGTCGGACCGGACGAAACAGATTTCGTGCCCAGGGAAAAACACGCCGTGAGCGTCTTTTCCCCGGTAGGTCGGGCGTTGCTCGGCCGGGAAAGCGGCGATGAAGTCGTTGTGGACGCGCCCAAAGGCAAAATCTTTCTGGAAGTAATCGACATCGCCTTCAACGGGCCTTTCATCGAGGCCGGCTGATCGGCGATACCCTTACGGTTTGCAGCCTCTCCTTTCAAGGAAATTTCTCATTGACTCCCGGCGAAGCCGGACATATCGTTCAAGTAAGTCTTCCCTTCAGGGAGGGGACAATCCACCGGGTTCCCATCCGGCGGAGCGGAGTCCTCCGGCCGATGGGAGTCGGATGCGGATTGAAACATCAAGGCGGAGTGATGCGCCTGTATTCATGGAACGTCAACGGCTTCCGCGCCTTGTGCGCCGGCGGGGCATGGTCGTCCTGGTTTCCCCGTACCGCGCCGGACATTGTCGGGCTGCAAGAGGTCAAGGCCGAGTTAACGGATGTGCCGGAAGCCTGCAGAGCGGTCCCCGGATACCGTGTCTTCTGGCTGCCGGCCGTCAAAAAACGCGGCTATTCGGGCGTTGCGGCCTTTTCGCGCCTTGCGCCTCTGGCCGAACAGTATGATTTGCCGGACCCGGCCTTCCGCGATGAAGGCCGGCTCATCCACCTGGAACTGCCTGCCTTTCACTTTTTCAATGTTTACTTCCCCAACGGGCAAAAGGACGAAACGCGCCTGAACTACAAGCTCGGCTACTATGACGCTTTTTTGAGCAGGGCGGAAGAACTGCGCCGCTCCAAACCCGTCGTCGTGTGCGGCGACTTCAACACGGCTCACAAGCCCGTGGACCTTGCCCGGCCGGCGGAAAACGAACACGTTTCCGGCTTTCTGCCCGTGGAACGGGCCTGGATGGACCGTTTCACGGCTGCGGGCTATGTGGATACCTACCGTCTGGTACACGGCGACAAGCCGGCAAGTTATACTTGGTGGTCCTACCGCGTCCGCGCGCGTGAGCGGAACGTGGGTTGGCGCATAGACTATTTCTTTGTGTCCGAGGAGTTGAAAGGAAAGGTGAAAAACGCCTGGATCGAGGACGCCGTGCCCGGCTCCGACCACTGCCCCATAGGGCTGGAGTTGGACTGCCCCTCGGTCTGACCCGCGCTTTCGAAGCACAATTCGTCAACACCCCGCAACGCTTGGGAAACGCTGATTATATCGGGGCGCTGCCCCGACTCCCGCCGGGTCGACCCGCACCGGCGCAAGGCCGACATGCCGGCGAGTTTGAGAGGGCGGCCTCCCCCAAAAGCATACATCGGCGCTTCCTTTGAAAAGCCTCGGGGGAGATCGGGAGGCTCCGCCATGATACGCCTGCTGACCGCGTACACCTGTGAACTCGACGATATCAACGGCGCCGTTGATGAAATCATGCAGCAGTTACAGTTGGAAAAACGCCTGCTGCGGCATTCCGTCGGGATATTGGCATTTCATCCGGAATTTCTGGAAACGGGCGTCGTCAAAGCCGTCAGCGACGCTCTCCCCTTCGATGCCGTCGGCGGCACGGCTTCCACCACGGCGGTGACGGGAGCGATGGGCGACCTGATGCTGACCGTCGGCGTGCTCACGAGCGACGACATCCTGTTCCGGACGGGTGCTTGCTGCCTCGCGCAGGAAGAACCGCAGGCCGCGATACAGCGGCTGTATGCGCGGCTCGTGCCGCCTTTCACGGAAAAACCGGCACTGCTGTTCACCTTGGCGCCGGTCATGGCCGACTTTTCGGGCGATGATTTCATTGCGGCCCTGGATGCAGTTTCCGGCGGAGTTCCCGTGTTCGGGTCCTTGCCCTTTACGCATATGCCCGACTCAAGCGGCATTGAAATCTGTTGCAACGGCGAACATCATGCCGGCCTGTTTACGCTTGTCGCCATGTTCGGTGAGGTCAATCCCGAATTTTACCATACAGACATACCGGACGACAGGATCATACATAAAAAGGCCGTCATCACCGGGGCCGTGAAAAACAGGATTCAGAGCATCAACAACATTGCATCGCTCGACTATCTTGAGTCCATAGGCTTGGCGGAAAAAGGCAGCATCGCAGGCATCGGCGCCCTTCCCTTCGTCCTGACCCTGGACGACGGTTCCCGCGTGGTGCGCTCCGCGTACAGCATCGCGGGGGAAGGAGAGATTCTGACGTACGGCGCCGTCCCCCAAGGCGCGAAGATCGGTTTTGCCGACGGCAGCGCCGCCTATGTGCTCCAATCCGTAAAGGACGACATAGCCCGCGCCGTTGCGGCCCGGGGATCCTCCGATGCGCTGATTGTCTCCTGTGAGGGCCGCAAATGGACTATCGGCACGGACGCAACGGCGGAGATAAAAGAACTGGCCGAGCATCTGGACCGGTCATGTGCATACCAGTTCGCCTACGCGGCAGGCGAACTCTGCCCCGTGAAAAACCTCGGCGGCCGGACGGTCAACGCTTTTCATAATTTTTCGATGATCGCCTGTGTGTTGCGGTCCGGACGGTGATGCGGCAGGCGTTCGCTTTAGCGGCCGAGGTCTGCTGAAAATATTGCTGATTTCTGCAGAAATCAGTAATCGGCGTTTCCCTTGAGCAGCGCGCCGATTATCTCCTCCGCTTTTTGGAAGTCAGCCTCCAGGGCGCAATCGGCCGTCGCGGATACGGCTTCCCGCAACGCTTCCGGCAAAGTCAGGGCCTGCAGATACGCCAAGGCGGCATCCGTCGCGTCGATGTCTTTTGTCTCCAACGCCTTCAGCAGGCGCATCAGGGCGTTGTCGATTTCCGGCCCGCGCGCCTCCGCGCCGTCTCCGGAGCGGGCTGTGGTCGATGCCTGCGCAACGACCTCGCCTATCCGCTCCGCAAGGGCGGCAAGCGTTTCCCGAAACGGCGCAAGATGTTCGCGGATCACGGGCATCTCGCCCTCGCGCCCCGCCTTTTCCAGCAAGGCGGCCGTCTGCGACAAGGTGTCCGCGCCGACAGCGGCCAGGGCGCTTTTCAGGGCGTGAACCTGCGTTACGAAGGCGCGCAGGGAACCGGCCGGGCTTTGCCCGGAAGTTTCCGCAGGAGTCTTCGCAGGACTCTCTCCCCCGGCGGCGTCCGAAGATGAGGCGTCCGGCTCGCGCGCAAGCAACGCCGCCGCGGCTTGCGCATCCCGCCGGAACACCGTCAGCAAATCCAGGTAGCGGCGTTGCGACCCGCCGACCACGGCAATCCCGGCGGCGGTATTCAGCCCCGCGATTTCCGGAAACAACGGCGCAGCATCATCTTCTGCGCCTTGTTGTTCGCCGTTCCCGCAGCCGTTCCCGCCCGAACCGTTGTCGTCGTCCAACGGCAGTTTTCGACGTTTAGCATCGGGAATCCACTTTCTCAGCAACGCGTCCAGCTTGGGCACTTCTATGGGTTTGGAAAGAAAGTCGTTGAAACCGTTTGCCAGGAACATTTCACGCATGCCGGAAACGGCGTTGGCCGTGAGCGCGACGACAGGCATCGTCCGGCAACGTTCATCGGGCATGGCCCTGACGGCACGCGTAGCTTCCATGCCGTCCATGCCCGGCATCATGTGATCCATGAGGACAAGATCGTAAGTATACGCTTCAATCATAGCCAGAGCATCCTCTCCGCTCCGGCAGGCGTCGGTTTTCATCCTGTACGGTGCGAGCAGGCCTTCCGCCACCATCAGGTTGGTATCCATGTCGTCGACGATGAGCACGCGAACATCCGGGGCGGTAAAACGAATATCCCGCCCCCGGACCTTGCCGGCCGACCTGCCGCTCAGGGAACCCATGGGACGGGCATCGGCTATGCCCTGGACGACGGTCGCGGTGAAGGTCGATCCGGTCCCGTACTCGCTCGTCACGCGCGTATCGCCGCCCATGGCGCGGCACAGGCTGCGCGCAATGGCCAGACCCAGACCTGTACCCTGAATGGCCCTGTTGTGCATTTGGTCAAGGCGGACAAAATCCCCGAACAGGCGCGGCAAATGCTCGGGCTTTATGCCGATGCCGCTGTCGGCGACCGTGAATGTCAACTTGACCGTATCCGAAGACAACAATTCGTATTTGACCGTAAACCTGATGAAACCTTTACGGGTGTATTTGACGGCATTGGACAAAAGATTCAACAAGATCTGGCGCACACGCATTTCATCGCCGAAGAGCGCGGCCGGTATGGATTCATCCAGCTCACTTTCGAACACCAAAGGCTTGTCTTCAAGACGGACCTTGATAATCATCAATATATCGTTCAGCAGGGAAGCTGTATCATAACGCGTCGGCGCGATCTCCATCCGACCCGATTCAATCTTGGAAAAATCAAGGATATCGTTGATAATGGACAGCAGGTTCGCTCCGGCTTGCTGTATCCCGGTGATGTATTCCATGCATTGCGCTTTGCCGTAGTGCATGGCGGCCAGTTCGCTCAGTCCCATGACGGCGTTCATGGGAGTGCGTATTTCATGGCTCATGCGGGCCAGAAAAAGGCTTTTGGCAAGACTGGCCTGTTCCGCCTTTTCCTTGGCTGTGGCCAGCTCGGTAATATCGTGCAGAAGCAGCATGAAGCCTTCAACAGCGCTTCCCTGGTCCACAAGAGGCGTTATGTAGACGGAAAACACGCATACTTCATTTTTTTCACCGATACGGAGGGAGGCCTCGGCGCTGATGGTGCCTTTATCACGGTAGGCTTGCGTGAACAGGTCCGCTATCGGCGCCAGTGAAAAGCCGCTCTTCTGCGATATTTCGACAAGATCGGGAAAAGTTAAGCCCTTGAGCGTATCGACGTTCTCAATACCGACGAGTTTAAGGAACCGGTCCGTGCAGTATGCGACCTCTCCTTGCTTGTCCAGCAGCAGGATACTGTTGATGCTGTTGCTCAGCAGCATGTTCAGGTATTTTTCCTGCCGCAATTTCTCAATTTGTAAATTCGCATAGAAACGCGTCTGGGCCTGGGTAAAGGAATCCGCCAGCGTCATGGAGTTTTTCAGCGCCGTATTTTCCCGCTGCAATTTGCGTATCTGCACTTTAAGCGCCGTTACGGCGGCGGATTCATCAGGCGTGGTGTCGTTCATGGTTACAGTACGCAGGCAATCATTGAAAAATTCTGGAAGCTGTTGACAAGCCGGCCGTCGCGATTTTTCACGGGACAGAATTCTCCGCCGGCATAGATGATGCGGTAGGGGAGCAGGGGACCCAGGCAGTCGACCACTTCCCGCATTTCCGCGGTCGGTCGCATGCCGAGCGTCCATTTGCGGGCGCTGCAGGAGACGATCAGCACGCTTGCTCTTCCGGAAGCAGCGACGGCCCCGGCTATGCTTTCTCTTGCGGAGTTGAGGACAAATTCCGCGTTGCAGTCGGAAAAACCTATTGTCGCGCCCTGGGGGACGTTGCCGTATGTCGCGATGTACCCTTCCTGCGTGGCCCGGTAGGGGGAGCGTACCAGACGGGTGCCGTCGTTCAGGCGCAGGACGAAGGGGATGGCGGCGATGCCGGAGATGCTTCCCTTGTCGGCCAAGCCTATGGATTCAAGATAGTCGAACGCTCTCAGGCCGTTGATGCTCTGAATCAGGTGTTTTTCCGACCGGGTAATGACGGCGTTTTGATGTATCACCCTGTCGTCCGGAACGGTGGTATGGTAAAATTCCGGCTTGACATCCCCGAATAAGGCAACAAGCGTGAACAGGTTCTCCTGAGGCTCGCCGTTCATGCATGGCGAACTGTTGCCTAAGCCGGGCCGGGCACCGGCGGCCAGAGAGCCGAACACGGGAACTCCGCCGGACGCCGCGTCCAGAGCCTCGATGAAGTCGTCCCCCCCGGCGTTGTTTATGATCGGGGCGACCGTCAGGAGCAGGGCGGGCTTCTCTCCGTCATGAGGCGCGAGTTCCGCGTACAATGCCCGTATGGACGCGCCGGGGTCGTCCCCAAGGGGGACGGCGCCCGCCCTGAACTCGACATCGTCGCTCGTCAGCACGGTAACGGCCAGCATCAGGTTCCCCAGGGCACCGGGAACTGCAAGATAGGACGTCGTTCCGCCTATGCTGTCGAAAGGCAGAGCCGCGCTCACGGCCTTGATAACGCCTGTTTCCAGGAAGTCCGGATAAAAGTCCGTCAACGCAACGGAATTGCGGAGCAGGCGTTCGTCGAGGCGCAACTGCTCCAAAATTTCCGCCGCGGTGCGCTCGATGTAGTCGATCTCCCGTGTGTATGCGGTCAGCATGCGTATCATGCGGTCGCCCCTGTGCGGGAGCATCCCCTGTTCTGTGGGTAGGAATAGTTCTGCGTGTCCACGAGCCCCCTGCGTTGCGGTTGTAAACGGCAGAACGGGACCGGCGTTGCCCTGAAACGGCAACCAACGGCAATCCGCAATCTCCGGCGTACACAACTGCTGAAGCCGCATACCACGAAAATTACAGGAGAGCAAGCGTGTGCAGTTGCGTGAAGCTGTCCTCCAGCGAACAGGCGGTGCCGACATCCTGGCGCAAAAAGGTGTTCGCAGGCGTGCGCGTGTCTATGGCCTTGTCTGTTTCCGGATTGGAACCGCGGGCATAGGCCCCGATATTGATCATGTCTTCCACGCGCCTGTAGGCGGCGAGTCTGGAAACGACCACGCGTCCGTCTTGCGTGACGCCGTCCGACACCAGGTCCGGGCGCAGGCGGCTTATGCTGCGCAAGACGTCTATAGCCGGAAAATGTCCTTCGTCGGCGAGTTCGCGGGTCAGCACGATATGCCCGTCGAGGATGGAACGCACGGCGTCGGCTACCGGCTCCGTGAAATCGTCGCCGTCCACCAGGACCGTGTAGATGCCGGTGATGGACCCGGCGGCGCTGCGTCCGGCGCGTTCCAGCAGCTTGGGAAGTTGGGCGAAAACGGAGGGCGTGTAGCCCTTGGCGGCCGGAGGTTCGCCGACGGCCAGACCGATCTCGCGCGCGGCCATGGCGAAACGCGTTACGGAATCCATCATGAACAGGACATCCTGCCCCCTGTCCCGGAAGTACTCGGCCACGGCCGTGGCCGCGTAAGCCGCCCGCATGCGCAGCAGGGGCGAGCGGTCGGACGTGGCCACGACCAAAACGGAGCGCGCCGCGCCTTCCCTGCCCAAATCCTTTTCGATGAATTCAAGAACTTCGCGCCCGCGTTCACCGACCAGCCCGATGACGTTGACGTCCGCCTGCGTATAGCGGGCCATCATGCCCATGAGCGTGGATTTGCCCACTCCGGACCCGGCCATGATGCCCATGCGCTGCCCCTTGCCCAGCGTGAGCAGGGCGTTGACCGCGCGTACCCCCACGTCCAGAGCCTCGGTTATGCGCGGCCGGGACAGGGGAGGAGGGGGATCGGCATACAGGGGCACGGATTCCGGAAGATCGACGGAAACGGAAGGATCGAGGGGTGCGCCGAAGGGGTCGAAGGCTTTGCCCCGCATATCCGGGCCGACGGGAAACAGGGGAGAACGGCCGACAACGCCGACCAGGCTGCCCGGCCGCACCCCGCGCAGGTCGCCGTAAGGCATGAACAGCAGCGAACCGTCGCGGAACCCCACAACCTCGACGTCCACCCCGACCTCCCGCCGCGTTCCGCCGTCCGGAAAAATACGGCACACGGACCCTACCGGGGCATTCAGGCCGCTGCCTTCGGCCACCAGCCCGACGACCTTGTTGACCTTGCCGTAACAGGTTACGGGCCGAAGCGCGGACAGGGCGCGCAACGCGCCGCGCGGGGCGGAACTCATGCCGGGCGCGCGTCCGGGCCTTGCCCGGCGTTGTCCGGGGAGGGCCGCGCGGGATGCGCTCCCCCGGTTGCGCGCGCCGTATCGGTGAAACCCGCGTCCTGCCCGAAGTTTTCGGCAAGGCTGAGATCCTTGAGCACTTCGTCCACCGCCGCGATACGGCTCTCCAGGCGCCCGTCGGCCAACGACGATTCGCTCTCCACCAGCATGCCGCCCGGAGTAATTGCCGGGTCGGCGCGCACGCGCCAGGACGCGACATCCGGAAAACGCTCCCCGGCCGAGGCTATGATGTCCTCCAGGACGGGCGCGTCCTCAGCGCTCACGTGTATGACCAGCGTCCGGCGTTTTTCCAGAAGCGCCGCGGCTTCGTCGAGCAGGGCGGTCAGCACGGCGGCGCGCCTTTCCGACAGTTCAAGGGCCGTGATCCGCTCCACGGCCAGACGGGCCACTGCCGTGATATCGTCGCGCTGCTGTTCGAAGATATGCGAACATTGTCCTTCTATGGCGCCCAGAACGGCGGCAAGCGACTCGGACGTCCCCGCGCGGAACTCCTCAAGTTCTTCGGAGGCCCGGGCCATGCCGGCGGCGTAGCCCGTTTTTTCCGCCTCGGCGCGGAGTTCGGCCGCCTCGGAAGCGGCCGCGGAAAGAATGTCCGCGGCCATGGCCTCCGCCTTGCGGCGCACACGCGCCAGGTATTCAGTTTCGTCCTTGTCGTTCCACGCGGTCGTCCGCCCGCGCTCGAAGCTCCCCAGACCGTATTCGTCGCCGCGCGAGTAAATCGTGCCCCACGCATCGGCGCGTTTTTCCCCTGCGTCAGACAAAGACATCGCCTCCGCCGCGGCTGATCATGATGCGGCCCTCGCCTTCCAGTTTGCGCACTACCTTGACGATGTTCTGCTGCGCGGCCTCGACGTCCGAAAGCCGCGTCGGCCCCATGATTTCCAGGTCTTCGCGGATCATGTTCCCGGCGCGCTCGGACATGTTCCTGAAGAACAGCGCCTTCATGTCGTCCGTTGCCCCGCGCAGGGCCATGGTCAGATCCTCGTTGGAAATTTCCTTGAGAATCTCGCGGACGGAGCGGTCTTCAAGACCCTTGACATCCTCGAAGACGAACATGAGGTTGCGGATTTCCTCGGCCATTGAGGACGAGGTTTCCTCGATTTCCGCCAGCACCTCTTCTTCGGTGGCGCGGTCCACGGCATTGAGAATCTCAGCCACGGAGTTGATGCCGCCCACTTTCTTTCCTTCTTTTCCGCCCATAGCTATCAGTTGGCTCTCCAGCACCCTGTCGACAGCCATGAGCATATCTTCGGGCACGGACTCCAGGTTGGCGAGGCGGATGAGAATTTCCGACCGCACGCCGGTCGGCAGTTTGGTCAGCAGGTCCGCCGCCTGATCCGTAGGAAGGTTGCCCAGGATCAGCGCCAGTGTCTGGGGATGTTCGTTGCGCAGGATCTGCGCCAGTATCTTGGTGGACACCTTGCCTATGCCCCTGAAAGGCACGGGGCCGGTGTCCAGTTCCAGATAATCGCTTACATATTTGGCCGTATCGCTGTCCACATTGGGCAGCAACAGGCGTTTGACGGCGTCCTGCCCGCCCCTGACCAGTTCGCGCCCCGTGACCAGAGCATGGTAGTATTCGCGCAGAACCGCCTCGACCAGTTCCTTGGGCACCGTTTCCATCTGCAGCATGGCTTTGGAAACGGCGGCCAGCTCGTCGCGGTTCATACGCTTGAAGACCTCGGCGGCGAACTGTTCACCCATGGTGAGCAGCAAAACCGCTGTCTTTTTCGCGCCTTCAAGGGAAAACTGAGTGTCCGTCGCCATATTCCGATCCTCCGCCGGCCGAGGAATAAGTTACGCGTGTACCGTGAAGCCTGCAATCGGATAAATTCAGGCCGCCTTGGCCGGGACGGAAGCGGGCACGGCCGTTCCGCCGGTCTTGAGCCAACTCCTGAGAATTCCGATGGCCTGTTCGATGTTCTGCTCACTCAGTTGCATGGCATGGACCTTGATGTCCTCGAGTTTTTCCAGCATGGCGGTGGCGGCCACGGCTTCCTCGTCGTCTTCCATGAGGGCCAGGCGCTCGTCCGCGGCGGCCAGACCTTCCAGTCCTTCGATGCCTTCAAGCATCGTGCCTTCGACCTTGGGACGGATCAGGGCCATGATGACCGGACGGACGATCAGGAGCAGGAAAAGAAAGGCCAGCAAGGCATTGAGCAGGGGTTTGCCGAAGCGCAGGGCGTTGTCGGCCAGGTAGCCGGCCATGCCCTTGGGCGCATCCAGTTCCACGCCCTGGAAGGCGATGTTGCTCACTTCCAGGGTATCGCCCCTGGCCGAGTCGTAACCCACCGCGTTGGCCACAAGCTGGCGAATGCGCTGCATTTCCTCGGCAGAGCGGGGAGCGAAGACGCTCGTGCCGTCGTCATTTTTCTCATAGTTGCCGTCCACGACCACGGCAACACTAAGGCGGTCCACGGTGCCGACATCGGACACTATGTTTTGTTCTTCCTTGTTGATTTCAAAGTTGGTGGAGCGGTTTTCGCTGGTGGAATTCTGGTTGGACACGGTGCCGGACGGGCCGTCGCCCCTGAAATTCGGGTCCGGAACTCCGCCTTCAATAGCCGCCCGTCCCTGGGTACCGGTTTCCGAGCGCGTTTCCGAGCGCACCACGGTTTTTTCCGGGTCAAACAGTTCGCGGCGGATGGTTTTCCGGCTGAAATCCAGTTCCGCGTTGACCCTGGCGATGACCCGGCCCGCGCCGACCACGGGCATGAGCATTTCTTCTATACGCCGCTCCAGGGTTCGCTGGGCGGTCATTTTGTAATCGTGTTGCGTGCGGGTCAGTCCGTCCAGGCTACCTTCCTCTTCGGGCTGGTAGAGGGATTTGCCGTTGGTGTCGGCTATGGACACCTTGCCCTTGTCCAGGCCTTCCACGGCCATAGTCACCAGATTGACCAGGGCCTCGATGTCGCTGCGTTCCATCTTTCTCATGCCCGACAGCTTCAGCAGCACCGAAGCCGACGGTTTTTGCTGTTCCTCGATAAAGAGGCTGCGGTTGGGTACGACAAGGTGGACCCTGGCGCTTTCCACGCCGGGAAACTCGCTGATCGTGCGGGCCAGTTCGCCTTCAAGGGCGCGGCGGTAGAAGAGCTTCTGCACGAAATCGGTCTGCCCGACCTTGACGTCGTCGAAAATTTCAAAGCCCACGCCCTGCCCGGTCATGATATTCTGCCCGGCTATGCTGATGCGCAGGGCATGTACCCTGTCCTCGGGCACCATGACGGCGCTGCCGTTCTTTTCCAATTTGTAGTCGACCTTTTCGGTTTCCAGCGCCTTGATGACGTTTGCGGCGTCCTGCGGGGTAAGATCGGCATAGAGCAGGCCGTATTCCTCGCCTCCCAGCCAGACGGCCAACACCAGAAAGCTGCCCACCGCGAGTACGGACAGGCCGCCCAAAAACACGCGCTGAGTTATGTTTCTGCCGGACCAGAAGTCAAATATGCGGCTCTTGGCCGATTCCAGAAAGGGCGACATGCGCGGCTCCTTACACTTTATTTGCGTTGCACTGTGTTACAAGTATTCAGAATTGAAGCCTGGACAATTCTTTGTAGGCTTCCATCACCTTGTTGCGCACGGCGGCGGTCATGTTCATGGCCAGACTCGCCTTCTGCATGGAAATCATGAGTTCGTGCACATTCTGGTGTTCACCTGAAGCAAAGGAGGCTACAAGGTCCGAACGTTCGATCTGCGCTTTGTTGACTTTTTCCAGAGATGCGCCGAGCACCTCGGCGAAAGCGTCGACACGGCCCGCCTCTTTGGGCACGGTCATGCTTTTGGCCTTGTTTTCGGCCTTGGCGAAATTACGCAGGGCTTCGTTGTATGCCTTGAGTCCGACGGCTTGAATGCTCATCAAAAATTCCTTTACGGTTTACCGGCGCTCCCTTCCGGGAGATTCCCGATCGACTCCCGGCCGGACCGGGAAGGACTTTTCGGAACGCCTTGCTTATCTGTTGATTTCAAGCGCTTTGCCGTACATCTGCTTGACGGCGTCAATGGTGGCCACATTGGCCTCATATCCGCGCTGGGCGGTCATGAGGGCGGCCATTTCCTCCATGACGTTGATGTCGGGGTAAGCGACATAGCCGTCTTCGTTTGCATCGGGATGCCCCGGTTCGTAGACCAGTTTCAGGGGTCGCTGGTCCACGGGTATGGCCTGCACGCGCACGCCGCGCAATTCCTTGTCCAGTTCCCCGCGCATCTGCGTTTTGAAATCGGCGTCCAGGGGCGTGGATTCCATAATCACGCTGCGTCTGCGGTACGGACCGCCGTTTGCCGTCCTGGTGGTTTTGACGTTGGCCAGGTTCATGGAAATGATGTTGATATGGGTGCGCTCGGCGCTCAGGGCGGAAGCGCCCATATCCAGAGCAGTGATGAAGTCCATTATTTCTGTCCCTCGACTATCATTTGTTTGAGCCCTTCGAACTTGCTGCGGATAATCGTGCTCAGGGCCGAATAGTGCAGGTTGGTCTTGGCCATTTCGGCCATTTCCTTATCCAGGTCCACACGGTCCTCGCCGTGGACGATGCGCGGCTTGAACGCCTTCTCCCAGGCCGGCGCAAAGCCTTGTGCCGAAAACTGCGAAGGGACGTGCGCCGGGTCGGTGCGGGTCATCTTGCCCTTGGCGTCAAGGCCCAGCGCCGTCTGCAGATCATCTTCGAATTTCAGCTTCCGCGCCCGGTAGCCGGGCGTCTTGACGTTGGCCATGTTGCTGGAAATGACGTTCTGTCGCTGCAGCAACAGGTCCAAAACCTTCCCCGACAGCATCACATCCCGATCAAAAAGACTCTTCATGACTCCCTCCGCTGTTCCCCGGCCGTGCCGGGCGCCGACGGGAAAATTTTTCCCGGTGCATTGCCCGAATCGGCAGCAAAAAATATGCCACTACTGTACTATACTGAAATGTTTATGTTTAAATAAATTTTGGAAAAACGGCGTCATTTTTTTGGAGCGAAGCAAACGGGCCGGGTCATATGTCCGAAGAGGAAGACTTTTCCCGTTGGGGGCGGCGGAAATCGGTCGGAACGGCCGGGGCGGGCGGACGTACATACGCGGGTACGGCCCGGCAAAGCCTTGTGGAGAGCGGAAAATAAAGCATCGCCGGAGTCGGCTGTTCAGCTTGGCACGGTCTTTGCTGTGGAGCAGGCAGACAACCATATCGCTTCGGCGAAACTTCTCAGGAGGGGATCATGAACCACGTTGACTATGAAATCAACAAAGAACTCGGCGAATGCTACCTGTTCATGGGCGAGTACGACAAGGCCCGCGACTATTATCACAAGGCTGTGGAGTGCGATGCAGGCATGATAGACCCCTATCTCGGTCTGGCGGCCGTAGCCGTGCACAAGGGCGATTATGACGATGCCCTGGCCTTGTACAGAAAGGCGCATCAGGTAAGTCCGGGAGAAAAATCCCTGGCGGGCATGGGTATGATGGAAGTGGAGCAGGGCAGCTATCCGGAAGCCTTCGGGCACTTTTCCGCCGCCCTGGGGCACAATCCCGGCAACATGATGGCCGTCAACAGTCTGGTGCAGCTCGGCTATGTGCTGAACCGCCTGGAAGACGTGCTGCCGCATCTGGAGGCGGCTCTTGAGCCGGGCGACACGCCGGCCGTGCGCTACACCCTGGCGGCCTGCCTCATCGCTCTCGGCCGTGAAAACGATGCCAGGGAGCATCTGGAAATTTTGCTCGGCGAAAATCCGTCACATGACGACGCCAAACAACTTTACGCGCAATTAGCCGCGTAAAACGGTGTGTAGGGGGTAGCCAATCCTCCATCGCACGATCCCCCCCGTACGATTTCCCGGCCTTACGCCGGCGCGGGAGGCCGGGAGATCAACAAAAAACGGGGGGAGAGAAACATCTGGGAACATCTTTGCGCGCCGGAGCCCGGCGGGGATTGAACGGCAGCGCGGGCCGGGGCAACAACGGGAAGAGCAAGGCCGCGCCAATATAGCTCCGGCGGCAGGCAGTCCCTGCGGCCGACAGGGCTTCATTCCGGCGGCTGAGGTGATCGCGCGGCATACGGCGCGCGCGGCGCCGGCGGGTTCATCACGAGGCCGGCGGCCGGCAGTCGTTGCGCCCGGCCGTGATTTCACTCCCGCAGCATGGTGACCGCGCAGAACCCGCCGCACATCGCGCAGACTTCTTCGTCTGCGTGTTCTGCGCGTTTGGCGCACACTGCCGCCGGGTCCAGCGCATTTTCCTGCATCAGTTTCCAGTCGAGTCTTTTTCTGGCCCCGGACATGGCCTGTTCACGCTTCAGCGCATGGGGCCTGCCCAAGGCGCGTTCGCCGGCCTGAGCGGCTATGCGCGATGCGGTCACGCCGGCGCGCACGTCGTCCCTGTCCGGCAGCGTCAAATGTTCCGCGGGCGTCAGGCAGCAGAGAAAATCCGCGCCGGCCTCCACGGCAAGCGCCCCGCCTATGGCCCCGGCGATATGGTCGTAGCCCGGACAGACGTCGGACACCAGGGGGCCGAGCACATACAGCGGCGCGCCGCCGCAGGCGGCCTTGATGCCGAGAATCTGCGCGCGCACCATATTCAGGGGCACATGCCCCGGCCCCTCCACCATGCACTGCACACCGGCCTGCAGGCCGCGCTTGGCCAGTCTGCCCAGCGTGACGACCTCCTCCCACTGGGCCGGGTCTCCGGCATCGGCGCCCGCGCCGGGCCGCAGACCGTCGCCCAGGGACAGGACGACGTTGTGCGCGCGGGCTGTCTTCAGTACGCGTTCATAATCTGTGAGCAGGGGATTTTCCTTGTTGTGCGTGCGCATCCAGCGGGCAAGTATGGAACCGCCGCGCGACACGATGCCCATGACGCGCCCCCCCGCTTCCGAAGCCCAGGCCGCGCCGCGTTGCGTGAGGCCACAGTGTACCGTCATGAAGTCGACTCCCTGCTCGGCCTGCCGCTCTATTTCCTCGAAAAGCTCGGCCGGGGAAAAGTCGGCCGGGTCTTTGCCGGCATCTATATAGCGTTGGGCCACGGCATATATAGGTACGGTGCCCAGGGGCAGAGGGCAGGCGGCGAGCATCGTTTCCCGGCAGAGGCGTAAATCTCCGGCCACGGAAAGGTCCATCACCGTATCGGCCCCGGCCGCCGCGGCAACGGCCAGTTTGTCCAGTTCCTTGTCCAGGTCGTTGCGCAGAGGGGAGGTGCCGATATTGGCGTTGACCTTGACGCGGGCAGGCTGCCCGACCAGGCAGGGCTTCAGGCCGGGATGGCGCGGGTTGCCGAGCAGGACCATGGTGCCCTGTTCCAAAGCCGAGCTGATGTCGGCCGGCGTCAGACCTTCCTGCTCTGCCAGGCAGGCTTGGGAACTCTCCAGAAGACCGGCCAGAGCCGTGTTCTGTTCAAAAAGAGACATTGCTGCAACCCCTGTTGCGTGTTGTCGGCGCATTGCGCCTCAAAGGGCGTCTGTCCATAGCGCAGGAATGCCGGTGACGCAAGCCGGCCGCATTTTCCGGGCGAAACGGCTTATGCGCACAGTGAATAAGGGTATACAAAATAGTTCGTTCACAGGACGCGGGGTCCGCATGTTAAGACGACGTGCACAACCCGCTGAATGTTTATGAAACGAGGAGGTTTTGTATGCTGAAGAATGTGTTCGCATGCGCCGTTCTGGTTCTGTCGGCGCTCGCCGTCCCTCTGCCTGCTTACGGCGCAGCCGCCGGCAGGGACGGGAAAAAAATTATCGTGGCCGACGCCAATTCCACCCATCACCTGAACCTGTATGTGGCCTTTGAAAAGGGGTTCTTCAAAAAACGCGGCCTGGATGTGGAAATCAAACAGACCAGTTCGGGGGTCGCCGCCGTGGTGGGCGGCGAGGCCGACATCGTCTTCAACTGCCCCACGGGAGTCATTACCCCCATCGGCAAGGGACAGAACATCACCATCATCGCCCAGGTCAAGATCCCCTGCACCTCCGTGCTGGTGGCGCCGGTCAACGCGCCTTTCAAAAAACCCGAAGACCTCAACGGCCGGCAACTGGCCGGACTTTCCAACACCTGCTGCGCGGTTATCGCCATACGCGACACGCTGAAAAAACGCTACAACACCGAATTCACCCTGACCGCCCTCGCGCCCGGCGCCGCTCTGGCCGCCCTTGAAAGCAACGCTGTGGAAGGGGCCATCCTGGAAGAGCCGTTTGTCGCCGAGGCCCTGCTCCTCAAAGATGCCGCGGGCAAGGCCAAGTACAGGACCTTTTTCGACGGCCGTTCCGCCGGCGCCGACGGCAAGATCGAACCCAACCTGGCCGGGGAAAATCCGCCCTGCCGGACCATCAACGCCAACAAGGATTTCGTCAAAAACCGCACCAAGGAAGCCAAGGCATTTATTGAAGCCGTCGACGAAGCGGACAAGCTGATCCGCAAAAATCCCGTCGCGGCCGACATTGTCGCCGTCGCTCAGAAGTATGTCCCCAACGTCTCCAGGCAGGCGATCATCAACAGCAACCCCAAACTGGGTTTCCAGATCAAGCTGGATACCGGGGGCCTGATCGGCTACGCGCAGGCGCTGGTCAACCAGGGAACCATAGCGAACAATCCCGGCGAAGCGCTCTTTGCGCCCGAATTCAAAGGGATTACCTGGTGACGGACGATTGTTACGAAACAACCGGAATCCGCCGGGTTATACAGGAACTCGGCGGATTCTGTAAAAATGCGCTGGGAAATTTCTTCTCTCCGGAATTTCTGTGCGTTCTGGCGCCCTTGCTCCTGCTCTGGGAACTGCTGCCGCGTTACGACATTATTCCCGCGAGCCTGTTGCCTCCGCTGAGCACGGTGGCGGCTACCTTCAAGGATATGCTCCTGCATAGGAATCTCACGCTCCACATAGCGTACAGCATGGGCAGATTTTTCGTCGCCTTCGGCATCGCGGTGGGGCTTGCCGTCCCCATAGGCATGCTCATGGGCTGGAATCAGAAAATTCGGGCCTTCATTCTCCCGCTCTGGCAGCTTCTGTCGCCCATCCCCCCGCCCGCCTGGGTGCCGATGACCATCATTGTTTTCGGCATAGGCTCAAGCATGCACATCTTTCTCATGGTCATCGGCATCTTTTACCCCGTGCTGTTCAACACCTACCAGGGCATCAAGGATACCGACCCGCGTTATCTTGCTTCGGCCAGGGTTTTCGGCGCGAGCGAGTTCACCCTGCTGCGCAAGGTGTACTTTTGGCACGCCTTCGGCGCGATTATCATGAGCCTCAAAACCGGCGTCGCCATGGGGCTGGTGATGCTGGTCATCGGGGAAGCCTACGGCGGCAGGATGGGTATAGGCTTCCTCCTCGGGCAGGCCAAGGACTATTTCTTGATTCCGGAAATGATGGTCTGTATGATGGTCACCGGGTTCATAGGTTGGTTTCTCATTGAAGTTTTGAAATACGTGGAAATAAAGGCGGCGATCTGGAAGGTGGGGAGATAGGACTGTTTAGAGCGATTTAACCTTGAAAATGCACATCCCCGATGAGGGGGTCGGCCTGAGCCGGCGTAAGGCCGACCAGGGAAAGCATTTCCCCCGGCGGGGTCCGGGGCAGCGCCCTGGTCGCCGTAGGCGTATAAATAAACGGAGAGCCGGGAACCGATGATTGAAGTTTGCAGCATCAGCAAATTTTTTTCCGTGGTGAACGACAAGGGGTTGGCCGAGGGGCTGACGGCCGTACTCAACGTGTCCCTGCTCATTCCCGACGGCAGCATTGTCAGCCTTATCGGCCCGTCGGGTTGCGGCAAATCGACCTTTCTTGAAATCCTGGCCGGGCTTCAGGCCCCGACGGACGGCGAAATCCGCATCGACGGCAAACGCGTGCTGGAGCCTTTGCCCTCGACCCGCAAGGAAATGGAGGACTACAAGCGCCGCTACCGCTTCATTTCGCCCTTGGCCAACGGGGTGTTCACCGACCGCCCCAAGCACGACATAGCGATGATTTTTCAGGATTACGCCGTCTTTCCCTGGATGACGGCCTTGGGGAACGTAGTTTTCGCCCTGGAACTCCGCTCGGCGGGTAAAAGGCGCTCCGAGCGGCCTTCGCGTGCGGAATTGGAGGAAAAAGCCCGCATTTACCTGGGCAAAGTGGGGCTTGCCGGGGCGGAACACAAGTACCCTTCGCAGCTTTCCGGGGGCATGCGTCAGCGTCTCGCCCTGGCGCGGGCGCTTTCCGTGGAGCCGAAAATCATCCTCATGGACGAACCCTTTGCCGCCGTGGATGCCCTGCAGCGCGAAAAACTGCAGGACGACCTGCTTTTTCTCTGGAAAGAAGCCGGGGACAACGCCGCGCCGATCAGCATCGTCATAGTCAGCCACGATGTGCCCGAGGCGGTCTATCTCTCGGATGAGGTGATCGTCTTTTCTCCCGGTCCAGGCGGCACCGTCCGCAACCGCATTCTCGTGGACGTGCCTCGCCCGAGGGCGCGCACAGATCCGGAAATCCTCGAGATACAGGAGCGGATTTTCGCCGTCCTGCAATACGACATCAACCAGGAAAGCATGTACGCCATATGAACCTGTCTCAGAAACAGGTCGTTGCCGTCCTGCAATACGACATCAACCGGGAAAGCAAGTACTCCATATGAGCATATCCGCTGAAAGCCCGCCGGAGACAGGCGGGGCGCCGTGTCCTTCAAACAATGCTCCGGCCCGTGTCGGACAAGGCCCGGACGCCTCCCCGGCCGACAGCCGGGGTAGAATTTACGCCTCAATCATTGATGCGCGCGGCAATACGCCTTTGGTGCGCCTCGACAAATTCGGAAAAGGACTTCCCGGCGTACTGCTGGCCAAGGTGGAATCCTTCAATCCCATGAACAGCGTGAAGTGCCGCATAGGCGCCGCCATGCTGGACGCCGCCGAACGCGAAGGCAGACTCGGCCCCGGAAGCACGGTCATTGAGCCTACCTCCGGCAACACCGGCATCGGGTTGGCCTTCGCCTGCGCCGCCAGGGGATACAAGCTGGTGCTGACCATGCCCGAAACCATGTCCATCGAACGCCGAAAACTCGCGGCCATGCTCGGGGCGGACGTGGTGCTCACTTCCGGCAAAGACGGTATGGTCGGTTCCGTGCGCAAGGCCAGGGAACTCCTCGCCCGGATACCGGGCAGCTTCATGCCGCTCCAGTTCGAAAACCCGGCCAACCCCGAGGCCCACCGCCGCACCACGGCGGAGGAAATATGGGCCGATACGGGCGGCGCCGTGGACTGTTTCATATCCGGGGTCGGCACGGGAGGCACGATCACCGGCGTCGGCGAGGTGTTGAAGGAGCGCAGGCCTTCGGTCCGTATCGTCGCCGTGGAACCCGATGCCTCGCCCGTGCTGTCCGGCGGCCGGCCCGGCCCGCACCGCATCCAGGGCATAGGCGCGGGCTTTGTGCCGAAAATCCTCAACCGTTCCGTCATCGACGAGATCGTGCGGGTTACCAACGAGGATGCCCTCAGTACGGCGCGGGAAGTCGCGCGTATCGAAGGCATTTTGACCGGCATTTCCGCCGGCGCTGCGCTGTGGGCGGGTGCGGCCGTGGCCGCGCGTCCCGAGAACGAAGGCAAAAACATAGTGGTCATTCTGCCCGATTCCGGCGAACGCTATCTTTCCACCCAACTGTCGAACCTGGAGGAATAATCCCATGCGGCAACGCCGTCCCGCGGGGGGACTCATCGGCCTGTCTCGCTCCCGGCGGTTTCCCGGGGGCCGGCTTCCCTCCCACCTGCGCCCCTCCCGCTTGCTTCCCTCCCACCTGCGCCCCTCTCGCTTGCTTCCCTCCCGCCTGCGCCCCTCCCGCTTGCTTCCCTACAGCCTGTTTCGCTTCCGGCTGTTTCGCTCCCACCTGCTTCCCGGCGGTCGGATTTTCCTCTGTTTGTTTATCCTCGGCCTGCTCTCCGCCGCCTTGCGCCCGCTTCCTCTTGCCGCCGCCGAAGCGACATACACCAATTCCCTCGGTATGGAATTCGTCTTGATCCCGGCAGGATCCTTCATGATGGGTTCGGAAGCGCGGGACAGTGAGAAGCCGCGCCGCCGCGTGAGCATCGGCAAAGCCTTTTACCTGGGCAAGCACGAGGTAACGCAGGCGCAGTGGGCGACACTCATGGAGGAGAATCCCAGTTGGTTCAGGGGAGCCGAACTCCCTGTGGAGCAGGTCTTCTGGGACCGGGCGCAGGAGTTCATCAACCGCCTGAACCGCAGGGAAGGGCACACGCGTTATCGTCTGCCGACGGAAGCGGAGTGGGAATATGCGGCACGGGCAGGCCGCGATGACGCGGGCCTTGGGGATGCCGGATCTGTTGCGGAGGTTGCGGGCGTCTTGGGGCGGGTTGCCTGGTACGACAGAAATTCCGGCAACAGCACGCATCCCGTGGGACAAAAGGAGCCCAATGCCTTGGGACTCTACGACATGCTCGGGAACGTAAACGAATGGGTGCTGGACCGGTTTGCCGCCGACTATTACGCGCACGGGCCGGGGCAGGACCCGCCGGGACCGGAAAGCGGGACGCTCCGGGTGCGCAGAGGCGGCAGTTGGAGCGACGAGGCCGCGAACTGTCGCGTTGCGGCGCGCGCTTTCGATGCGCCGACCGAGAGCCTCTGCGGACCGCCGGGCTGCCGGCTCGGTGATTTGGGGTTCAGGGTGCTGCTCATGCCGGAGTAGGGTGCCGCCGATGCCGGAAAGAGGAAACATCCGCGAAGCGTACTCCATTCCAACCCACACGATATCCGCGCCGCGCTCCGTTCTCGGGCGCCGCTTGCGCCCGCACTGAAAGTGCAGAAAGATCTGGTCGGCGGCTTGACAAGGGCCCACATAAGAACTCTACGAGGAAGGATGCGGGCGCCGGTGCCGCTTCTTCACGTGCCGGTCGATGCGGCGGCGATGGCCGCTTCCGAGGCGGCGAGACGTTCCAGCAGCGTTTCCGCCCGCTGTTGCAGGACATGGAATTCCTTCAGCAGTTCGGTATTCCGGGCGGCATCGGCGTAAACTTCCGGCAGCGCGAGCAGGCGTTCCGTTTCGCCCTGCCGGGCCAGGGCGTCCTCAAGCTCGCGTTCCAGCCGCGCATGCGTATCCCGCAACGGTTTCAGGGTCAGCGCCTGCTTTTTGCGCGCTTCGGCGGCTTCGCGTTTGCGCCGCTTCAGTTCCTCGCGGCCCAGACCGCTCAGGCGGGAGCTTTCCGTGCGCCGCACGGCCGCCGTGCGTGCGCTTTCCTCCCCCGCGGCCTCGCGGCGGAAGGCCGCGTACTCCTCCCAGCCGCCGTCGAAAACGGTAAAGCCCTGCGGAGTAAACGCCCAGATCCCGTCTGCCGCCTCGCTCAGCAGATGCCGGTCATGGGCCACCATGAGCAGGGTGCCGGAAAAGAGGGACAATGCCTCGATCAACGCCTCGCGGCTTTCCAGGTCCAAATGGTTGGTCGGTTCGTCGAGGATGAGAAAATCGGCGCGGGTCAGGAACAGATTCGCCAGAGAAAGACGGCTTTTTTCACCCCCCGAAAGACTGCCCACGCTGCGCTCGAAATAGTCCCGCCCCAGCATGAACAGGCCGAGGACGCTCATCAGTTCCTCTTCCGTAGTGCGCGGGTCCGAGAGCCGGCGCAGTTCTCCCTGCACCGTGCCCGCAGGGTCCATGGACTCGAGACGATGCTGGGAAAAATACCCGGCCTTGACGTTTTTCCCCATGACGATGCTGCCGCTTTCATACGGCAGAGCCCCGGTGATCAGCCGGAGCAACGTGGATTTGCCGCAGCCGTTTGGGCCGGCCAGAGCGATCTTTCTCCCCCGGTACAGGGTGAAGGACAGGGAATCCCAGAGACGTATGCCGTCGGGAAAGACGAAACGCAGATCCTCAACGGCGAGGACAACGCGGTCCGTACGCTGCGGTTCCGGCCAGCGGAAGCGCAGTTCCCGGCGGCGCGGTTCCGGGCGCAGTCCTTCCAGTTCCTTTTCCAGTTTTTTTGCCGCTTTCTGCCGGGAAGCCGCCTGTCGGGCCTTGCTCGCCTTGGCCCGAAAACGGCGCACGAAATCCATCTTACGTTCCAACTCGGCCCGCACCCCGGCCTCTTCGCGTTTGCGGCGCTCTTCCTGTTCCTCCTGCATGCTCAGAAAGTCGCTGAATACGCCCTTGCGGAAGATCGCCCTGCCGTCGCCCGGCAGATAGAGCAGGTGCGTGCCCACGCGGTCCATAAACACTCTGTCGTGGGCCACGAAAACCAGTATGCCCTCGAACTTGAGGAGGAAGCTTTCCAGCCGTTCGACGGACTCAAGGTCCAGATGGTTGGTGGGTTCGTCAAGCAGCAGGATGTCCGACCCGGCCGCCAGGGCACGCGCCGGTTTCGCCCGCTCGCGCATGCCGCCGGAGAGGGCGCGCAGGGGCAAGTCGCAATGGCCGGGAGAAAAACCCAGGCAGGAGAGCACGGCATCGGCCTTGTGTTCCGGGCTGAAGCCGCACTTCAGTTCCATCTCGTGCCGGCGTTCGGAAAGACGGGCCAGGGCGGTCTCGTCTCCGAGGGAGCGTTCCCAGTCGGCCCAAAAATCGTTCCAGTCCGGCAGGGCTTCGAGAACGAAGGAACGCAGGGGACGGGACAGAGCGCGCTCGTCAAGTTCCTGCTCCACACAGCCGATCCCGGCTCCCCGCGCCGCGCTCGCACTACCCGCGTCGGGCTCTTCACGCCCGGCGAGCATGCGCAGCAACGTGGATTTGCCGCCTCCGTTGGGACCGCAGACGCACAGCCGCATCCCGGCCTGTATTTCCAGGGAGAAGTCCTCCAGAATGACGCGGTCGCCGTAGCTTTTGGAAAGATTTCTGATGCTCAGGTGCATGGGATACGCGGGATCAGGTCCCCACCGTGTCTATGATCGCGCAGATTTCCGCCGGATGCCGGTCCTCGCCGTTTTCCTCAAGGCGCAGAACGACGGCAGCCGCGCTGCCTTCCCGCAATGACCGTTCCGCCAGCAAAATGTTGATGCGGCGTCCCTCATGTTCCTGTTCCATGCGCAGCATCCAGGCGTCCTCCCGTTCTTCCCACAGGAACCTGAAATGGCGGGGCGGGGTGAACGTGAACACAAACAGGGCCTTGAGGTCATTCAAGGAAAAACGCCCGCGCCGCTTTCCCCCCGCCCCGATATACCCGCCGTTCCCGACCGCGGCCATCAACGGCAGGGCGAGGAAACGGCGCGGGGGTTCAACCTGGCCGCGCTCCGGCATGGGGGCGGTTACGGCGTCCGACGCGGCGAGTTCCGGCGCGTCTTGCCTGCGCAGAGGAAAAATGCGGCATACGTGCCCCGCCGGCTCCTCCGCACGCGCTTCGGGGTCGTGTTCCGCGCGGCTTTCCCCGCGCCCCTTCGGTTCAATCCCGGACGCATCCCGCGCATCGGTAAAACCGTACTCTTCGCTGTCCGTGCCGTGCCGTCCCGAAGCATGCGCGGGAGCATACACGGAAGCATCGTCCATCCACGGGGGACCGTATTCTCCGTTGCCGCCTGTATGCCGTTCCGTGTCGGATGCGGACGCATTCCGCGCATCCGTACTGCCGTATTCTCCGCCGATTTTGTCTGGCTGCCTGTAAGCAAGCCCGGCCGCATCGTTATGCCCGGTACCTTGAAAAGGCGTTGGAGCAAGGGGAACTGCAGGCGGAGCCTGGAGCAGGGCGGCCAGGTACTCCAGGCGTTTGATGATTTCCTTCTGGCCCAGGAAAATATCGACCATGCTCCGGGCCAGACCCGCGAGCAGGGTGTTCGGGTCGGGCCGGAGCGTTTCGTCTTCCGCAGGGGCAGGCTGTTGTTCGTCGGCATCGGCTTGGGGGGGAGCGATCCAGTCGAATTCTCCGGCCAGACGCGCGTGGGTTTCGGCAACGCTCAGGCCGTGTTCAAAAAGGTCTCGGATGCGCCGCGCGACGCGCAGGGCATCTTCGCCGAAGCGGATGGGTTTGCCGTAGCCGGCAACGGGGATGCAGCCCGGAAACTTGCGGCGATAACTTTTGACCGTGGTTTCCGATACACCCAGCAGGCGGGACAAATCCTTATGGGTATATTCTTTGCCGCCGCTCATTGCGCCGTCCCGTCCTGTCCCTGCGCCGATGCGTATTCGTCAAGGGAAACATCACCGTTCAACAGGGCGCGCATGCGGTCACGCTCAACCCCGAACGCCGTCAGCTTTGCCTTTGGTACCGCCTCGTCGCGTGGTGAGAGCACCTTTTCCGGATTGAGGAAGCGGCCGTTCTTTTTCATGCGGAAATCAAGATGCGGTCCGGTGGCGTATCCCGTGCTGCCGACGAAGCCGATGACCTCACCCTGGCGCACGCGGCCGCCCTGCTTCAGGGAACGGGCAAAGCCGCTCAGATGCATGTACATGGATTCATAGCCTCCGGCATGCTTGAGTACGACATAGTTACCCGCGCCGCGTCCGAAGCCGCGAAAGGTCACCACTCCGCCGCCTATGGCCTTGACCGGGGTTCCGGTCGGCGCCGCGTAATCCACGGCCGGATGCGCCCGCACGATGTCCAGAATGGGATGCAGGCGCGCCGAACTGAAGCGCGAGCTGATGCGCGTGAAGGCCAGCGGCGCCTTCAAAAAAGCCCGCTTCAGGCTCTCGCCGGCGGCTGTGAAAAAGGCGTTGTTGCCGAAGCTGTCCTTGAAGCGGAACGCTTCGAACTTCTTGTTCCTGTTGATGAATTCAGCAACGGGAATGGCCCCGTAGCCCTTGAATTCACCGTCGCGGTAGCGTTTTTCCACCAGCAGGCGGAAGGAGTCGCCGGGTTGCAGGTCGCGTATGAAGTTGATTTCCCAAGCGAAAATGTCGGCAAGGCGCACGGCCAGAGCCGGACTTTCCCCGAGAAGGAGCATGCTCTCAAAGAGGCTGGATTCTATGCTGCTTTCCACCCGCACAAGCCGGATGTCGTATTCGATTTTTTCCAGGGACGCCTTCCATCGGATGGCGCTGCCCTCAATCTCGCGCACGATGACCAGGCGGTTGTTGTCGTCGGCTTCGTATTCAAAGCGCGTCAAGTCGCCCTGATCCAAGGTCACGGCATAGGGCCGGCCCGCCCGGATGCGGGACAGGGGCCAGACGCTTTTGGCCGCTTCCACCACGGCGTTGGTCGCCGCCGGGGAGAGCCACTGCTGCAGCAGGGCGCCCGCAGTGTCTCCGGGGGCAATTTCACCCCGGATCAGATTGGGACTTTCCTCTTCGTCTTCCCCGGCGGTATCTTCAGTTCCCGGCTGAAAATAGGCTTCGGGAAGCTCGGCCTGCGCACTTTCTTCCTGCGTCGCCGGCACAGCGGCAACGGGCGCTTCCTCCTGTCTGGCGGGCTCCCGTCCGACGATTTCCATAAAAAAAACAATGACGATCAGAATCAACCCGGCAGCGGCGATCAGATAGGATGCGCCGACGGTTCCGCGCCCGGCAAAACGTGCGGGCGGTCTGAATCTCGACCGCTTGTCGCTGTTTTTCGCGCTCTTCACGGCACCCGACGGCGAGGTTTAGCCTTCTGCGGGACCTGCCGGTCCGCGCCGGGCAGGGGATCACGCTGCGGTCGATTCCGCGGCGCACGCCGCGGCGGGGCCGCCCGGTCCGCTCCGGACGGAATCCCGATGCGCCGCGCGCAGGGCGTGCGCCCGACGTCAATCTTCAATATCCGCGACAACGGCGACATAGGCATCGAGGGCGCTTTCCAAAGCGCCGAGGTGCATGACGGAGCCCGTCATATCCTCTTCTTTGGCGGCCTGTTCCAGTTGTTGCGCGGCGGCATAGACATCGGTGATGGAGAGATTGGCGGACGAGCCTTTTATGGAATGGGCCTGTTCGCGCAAGGAGTTGAGGTCGCCGGACATGACGGCCGCGTTCATTTTTTCCTTGATGCCGGGGGCATCGGCCGCCACTTTGCGCAGCAGCTTGAGGTACAGTTTTTTGTTGCGGGCAACGCGGGCAAGCCCGTCCACGACATTAATGCCCGGAAGATTGGAAGAAAGATCGGACACGTTGTTGACTCCTGGTCACTTGTCGTTTTCGGCCGGTCGGGCGCGAGGCCGGCGTTTTTACCGGTACCGTCGCCGCATCGGCGCTGCGGCATCTGACAGCACGCAGTAACCTAACCGTTTTGGCGGATATGTCAATCCGCATAATGCCGGAAAGCGGCATCGCGGGCGCGAAAGGCGTGGTCGGGATCGCCACGGAGCGGCCTGCATGGAGGCAGCAAGGGCGTTTTTTTCGTTGCTTGCCGGGCACGCAGACCCGGCATCTGTCCTTCAACGCATGCAAGGCTGCGGAAAAGCTGCTACAGCACCTTGAGTATCGACCAGTCCTGTTCCACGGCCGTGCGCTCCAGGGCCGCGCCGCCGAGTATGCAGACCCTGCCCTTGTCCTTCAAGGCTTCCAGGGCAGCGGCAAAGTCCGTAAAATCCTTCCGCGTCGTACTCAGGATTTCCTCGCGCATGCGCCCGCGCCGCTCTTCGTCGTCCCCGCTCAAGGCGCGGACAAAAGCCGCTCGCCCCTTGGCATCGGGCAGAAGGTAGGCGTCCAGTTCCCCTATGGCCCCGATCACGGCTTTTTCCAGCTCTGCCCGCGAAGGCGGGTTCTCCGCGAGTTCACGGGCCGCGGCATCGAAGATGTCCAGCGTGGGCAGGATGTTCGGATCCCGGTACGAAACGGCGACCAAGGCCCCGCTTGCCCGGTCCAGAGCGCAAAGACAACCGTAAGCGCCGCCCTGCACCCGCACCCGATCCCACAGGTAGCCGGCACGCAGATGCTTGAGCACGACCTGCGCGGACCCGCCGTACACATAGCCCGCGTCAAACAGATTGACTCCCTTGCCCGTATAGTTGACCTGCACGGGCATCAGCAGCGCCTCGCGCTCCGGAAGCGACTCATCCGGGCCGGAGGTCGGAGCGTTCTCCGGGTTGTTCTCCAAGATATTGTCCGGGTTGTTCTCCGGCGCGTACGATGCGGCCAAACGTCCGGACAGGTCCGCGGCCTGCTTCTCCAGTTCCGTGCGCTGTCCGGGCAAGGCTGTGATGTTCAACTCTGCAACGCCCCCCCGCAGCACCACCCGGCGCAGGATTTCCAAGTCGTCAAGCACCGCGGCATCGCCGGCTTCCAAGTCCTTTGCCGCCCGGCGCAGGTAAGGCAGGGCGCTCAGGCCGCAGGTTTCTTCCTCAAGCCTGCCCGCCGCGCACAGGGACGCACGCAGACGCGAAGCCACGGCCAAGTGCCCGGCAGGGGCCAGATTGTGTTCAAGACGGGCTTTTTCTTCCAGCACCATGCGCAAAAAGCGCTTCGAGTCCGTAAACACGGTTTCGCACAGGGCTTCGCCCATCAGGTCGAAAAGTTCCGCCGTCTTGTCCGGCGCGGCTTTGCCCTCAAGGATCAGGCGGCCGTGCGGGGCGCCTTCCGTAAACCGCGTGAAAAAGAGCAGGTCGCCCGCCATGCCGCCGGTTTTGCAGGCCACGCGCATGCCGAACTCGACAAAATCGCGCCTGCGCGTGCCCATTTCCACAAGCGCCCGCCCGAACAACGGCAGCAGGGGCAACAGACGCCCCGGCACGGCGGACACGGCAAAGGCCGCCCCGGCATAGACAATGCCCCCCGTGGGCAGGGGGTGAAAAAACAGTTCCGAAAACACGCCCGTGCGGCTGCTCTTCTCACTTTCCCCGTCCGTCCGCACGGGGTGAAGCGGTGATACATTATTACCTGCCGGCGGCAGAGTGAGTATGTCCGTAGGGATAGATGTGTTACGCCGGGGCAGGTCCGCCGGGACCAGGCGTGGGATGCGCGCCAGGTCTTCCGGGGAATCAGGAGCGGCCTGCGCAGCGCGCAAGGCCGCGGCGCGCGGGGCAACGGCCGCGCGTTCCTCCGCGCTCATGCCCGCGGTCACGGCAGCGATGCGCGCTTTTTCCTCCTGCTCCAGACGCTCCCCCAAAGCCGGGTCCGGCTTCAGGATCACCGTAACCCGGTGCGGGTTGGAAAGCAGAAACTTGTCGATAAGTTTCTCAAAATACCCCCGGCTGCCGGATGCCGCCGCTATATGCTCCTTGATCTTGTGCAGCGGTCCTTCAAAGCGCAAGGGATCCAAGGGATCACCGTCGTGCAGCCAGGTGACGAGAGCGCGCAGCATCACGGAAAGGCCCACGGGGAAACGTCCGGAATTGTTTTCACGCAGGTCGAACTCCACGCTGTTCACGGCCGCCTCGACCGCCGCCTCGGGCAAGCCTTGTTCCGCAAGGTCCCGCAGAGTCGAAAGAATCAGATCTTCCACGCGCCCGGCGGCGGATTGTTCCACACCCTTCAGGCCGACGGAAAACACAGCTTGGCGCAGTTCGTCCTCCAGCCCACCCCCGGCCAGGTCTTCCCCCAGGCCGGATTCGATCAGGGCGCGGCGCAGGGGCGAGGCGGGCAGCCCGAGCAGGATGTGCTCCAGCATGCAAAAGGCAAGAGACAACTCTGTATTCGCCGTTTCCGGCCCCAACCAGTTCAGGGTGACCATGCCTTTTTCCGCGTCTTCTCCGCCGGCGGACGACACGGCAAAGGGCACGACCGCGCTGCGCGGCGCGTCGAAAGGCGTCTGCAGGCCGACGGAGGAGTCCGGGGCAAGGAAACCGAAAGGCGCGAGTACGACGGCGATGCGCCGCAGGCGTTCCTCTTCGGGATCGTCGCCCCAGAAAAAGAAGCGGGCGTTGGACGGATGGTAATGACGTTCGTGGAAGCCGCGGAAGCGCGCATAATCCAGATCGGGGATGTGCGCCGGATCGCCGCCGGATTCCAGGGCATAGACCGTGTCCGGAAACAGGGAATGCAGGGTGTAACGCTCCAGCACGGAGTCAGGGGAGGAAAAGGCCCCCTTCATTTCATTGTACACCACACCTTTGAAAATCAGGCCGTCTTCCGCGGGTTCCAGGTGCCTGCCTTCCTGCTCGAAGGTCTGTTCGCTGATTGCGGGAAAAAACACCGCGTCCAGGTAGACGTCCGTCAGGTTGTAAAAGTCCTGAAGATTGGCGCTCGCCACCGGGTAACAGGTCTTGTCCGGGTAGGTGAAGGCATTGAGAAAAGTGTGCAGGGAACCCTTGAGCAGTTCCACAAAAGGTTCCTTGACGGGATAGTTCCGCGACCCGCAGAGAACGGAATGTTCAAGGATATGCGCAACGCCGGAGGAATCGAAGGGCGGGGTGCGGAAGGTCACGCCGAAGACCTTGTTCTCGTCCTTGTTTATAAAGGACAGAAGCGGAGCCTGCGTGGCATCGTGCCGCCAGAGGCGGGCCGTGGAGGAAAGTTCGGCGACGTTTTCTTCGCGCAACAGCGTAAATCCGTGCATATCCGCATCCTTACTTTGTTTTTTTTCAGATTTGCGAAGGAATAATGTTACCGGAAAGCTATGCTCGGCTTTGCCGGCCGTCAAGCGGGAATCTCCCTGAAGAAGTGGTGCCCGGACGTAAAGGAAGTGTTGATCACAACCCGCCGGGCGTAACGGTGTGCTCCCTTCCAATTCCGCGTGTCCCGCCTGCGCGGCCGCTCCTGAATAAAAGTATATAATAGATTGTTATTATAGTAAATTTTTAATGTACGGCGAGCAAAATGTTTGCTTTGCCATCTGCGTGTTGAAGGTATACGCTTAAGTCGATGTTGAAATTTCCGGAAATACCGCCTGTTTTTTTTCGAAAAAATCCTTTGGAGGCGCATGCGCGCATTGTTTGCGCGGTCGGGCGTCCGAGTGCGGCCCGGATCATACAGCGACGGCACAAATTTGCTGCCGCGCAAGAGAGGATGAAACCATGTCCAAAAAAATCGCAGTCATAGTCGGCAGTCTGAGACGTGAATCCCTGAACCGCAAGCTGGCCTCGGCCCTCGCGGAGCTGGGCTCCGGCTTCGCAAGCTTCGACATTCTGCCCCTGGGCGACGTGCCCATGTTCAACCAGGATCTGGAAGACGATGTCCCGGCGCCGGTGTTGCAGATGAGGGAAGGCGTGCGCGCTGCCGATGCCCTGCTCTTTCTCACTCCGGAGTACAACCGCGGCGTCCCGGCCGTCATGAAAAATGCCGTGGACTGGTGTTCGCGTCCCACGGGCAAGGGCGTTCTGGCCGGCAAATCAGCCGCCTTGGGCGGGATGAGTCCCGGCGCCGTCGGCACCGCCGTGGCCCAGTCGCAGTTGAAGCCCGTCCTGCTCATGCTCGGCGTGCGGCTCATGGGGCAACCGGAGCTTTACATTCACGGGGGAGCGGACTATTTTGACGCCGGGGGGAAGGTTGCCGACGAGAATAATCGGCGCTTTTTGATCAACTTTATCAAACGCTTCGAGGCATGGATCGGATGAGGTCGCCTGCGGCCTCGCCGGTTTGTCGCCGTTGAGGCCGCAACAAGGCAGTTTTCACCATTGTCCGAACATACAGCATGTCTGCCGGTACGGTGTTACGACACCCTCCGTGAGTATTGGGAATGTCCGGCAACACTGCGCCGCATATACGGCGTTCTGGTTGTCGTTTTTATAGGCTCCGTGTGTACCGTGGTGCTGAATGCCCGAGGGCTGTTGCCGGAGCCTTTCGCACACGCGGCGGCGCGCAATCCCTTTGACGCCATTCGCATGGCCTTCAGCCTGATTCTGGTCGTGGAAGTCCTGGAGTTGATCTTCACGGTCGCGGATTCTGTATCCAAGGCCATGGGCAAGCAGCTTGAAATCATGGCCCTGCTGCTTCTGCGCGAATCATTCTCGGAGATCGGCCTGCTCAACGCCGCACCGTCATTGGAGCAGGACTGGTTTCTGTTTGCCCGGATAGGCGTGACGGCTGTGTCGGGGCTGCTGCTTTTCGCGTTCCGCGGCATTTTCCTGCGTCTGCACACGCCTTACGGACCCGGCAGCAATATTCGGGGATACATCTGCGCCAAGAAATACATTTCCCTTTTCCTTTTGCTGATCTTTGTTCTCGGCGGCGCCTACGACCTGGGACGCATGGCCGTCACCGGGGAAAAAACGGTCTTTTTCCACATTTTCTACACGGTACTCATTTTTACGGACATCCTGCTGGTGCTGACGGGCCAGTATTTTATGCCTTCTTTTCAGGCCACGTTCAGGAATTCCGGCTATGCCGTGAGTACCCTGCTCATGCGCATGTCCATGGGGGCGCAGCCTCTGACGGGGGCCGCGCTCTGCGTGCTTGCCGGCCTGTACCTGATCGGTTTGGCCTGGACCATATCCCGATTTGCCGATAAGTGCCCTGGCGGCGCGGAACGGCAGGTCCGGCAGCGCTGACGCCGGTCGGCGGCAATACGGGTGCTGTCAGGTGAGGGGAACCGGCCTGAGCAGGCACAAGGCCTACCGGGGAAAGCATCAACTCAGGGGCAATTCCATGCTGATCACCGTGCCGCCGCCTTCGTTGCGCAAGGCGCGCACATAGCCGCGGTGGTCCGTGACGATGGAGCGCACGATGGTCAGGCCGAGGCCGGTGCCGCCTTTTTTGCGGGAAAAATACGGCTCAAAGATGCGGGATTGTTCCTCCTCGGTCAGCCCCGGACCGTTGTCGGCCACGTCGACGCGCACGAGGTTCAGCGCGGGCGGGCAGGATACCGCGATGCGTACGAGCGGGTCGACTGTCCCTTCCCGCCCCAGAACTTCGGCGGCATTGCCCAGGATGTTCATAAAGGCCCTGTTCATGGCCTCGCCGTCGACGGGCAGGAGAGGCGGCGTGTCCGTCACGGCGAGTTCCCAGCGTATCTCGGCGTGGCTGTTGCGGAAAAGTTCCAGCACGGTGCGCAGCAGGATGAGAATGTCGTCCGGCCGGGGTCTGACCTCCGGGAGTTTGGCGAAAGCCGAAAATTCCCGGACCATGCTCTGCAGGTGCCCGACCTGCAGGACTATGAGTTCCGTGCTCTGGATGAACGCCGGATCTTTGACGAGGGGGCCGAATTTTTTTGCCAGGCGTTGGGCCGAGAGTTTGATCGGCGTCAGGGGGTTTTTGATTTCGTGGGCGATACGCCGCGCGACTTCGCGCCACGCGGCCATGCGCTGCATGCGTTCAAGCTCCGTGATATCCTCAAAGACGGCCACTGCCCCGCGGTAGGCGTCACCTGCGGCAAAGCTCACGGTATTGAGGAGCAGGCGCTTTTCTTCACCGGCGACGCTCAGGCCGATGCTCTGCCGGTAGCGCGACTCGGCGCGCCGGCGCAGGCGCTCCCGCACGGCTCTGTCCACGACACCGTAGGTATCGGGCATGAGATCGCCGAGCCGGTGTCCGACCGCGGCCCCAGGGTCCAGGTTCAGTATCTCGCCCGCCGCCTTGTTGACCGTGGATATGCGGCCATCGTCGTCAAATGACACGACCCCGGCGGCAATGTTGTCGAGCACGGTTTCCATGTACTTGCCGCGCCGCGCCGTTTCCAGGTTCTGTTGCTCCAGGAGCTTGTACGCGTCCGTGATTTCCCGGCGGCTTTTCTCCAGATCCGTGGCCATGCTGTTGAACGACCGGATGAGCATTCCGAATTCGCCCTGCCGGTCTTCCGTCAGGCGCACACTGAGATCGCCTGCGGCAATTCTCTCCGTGCCTCGTGCCAGGGCGGAAACGGGCGCGGTCAGTTCCCGCGCCAGGCGGAGGCCGAACCAGACCGCCCCCAGAATAATCAAGGCCGTCAGTACGCCCAGGCTGCTGTACAGCACGAGTTTCAGCGGATTTTTGATACTGCGCAGGTGGCTGTATTCCCGTGAGCCGCGCATGACCCGCTCGGTGCCGGCGGAAAAGCCCGGGCCGAGTTCGAGGCCTGCCAGAAGCAGCCGTTCGGCCTCCGCGTCCAGGGCGACGGCAGCGAACATGTAGTCCTGCGTTTCCGTGGAAATGCGTAAAATATCATAGCCCTGCCGCCGGATTTTTTCCCTGTCCGGCTTCTCCCCCGCCTGCTTTGCGGCCGCAAGCGCCGCGTCGTCCGCCGGCGTTCCACCCGCATAGCCCGCCGCGTCGAAAACGGCGACCGGGCCGGTGTCGTATTCGCGGGCTTTGGCCCGCAGCAGTTCCCGACCCGCTTCGCTTTCAGCGTTCGTCCCCGCCGCTTCCAGAGCCGCCTTGATGTTTTCCACCCGGCGCACCAGGGATTGCCCGGTGCGCTCGTAAAGGGCGCCGACCAGTTCCAGGGCCGTACCCATTGAGGTTTCAACGCGCTCCTTGAACCAGAAATCCATGGAAAGCTGCACGTACTTGGTGGTGATGAGGCACATGAGCAGACACGGAAGGAGGGAAAAGGCCACAAAGGCCGCGGCCAGGCGGGCGCGCAGCCCCGATCCCAGGATGCCGCGCCGGCGCTCCAGAAGCAGTTTGAACGCGTTGCGGAGCACGATCAGCAAAATGCCGACGAGCAGCACAAAGTTGACGTTGAACATGACCATGAACAGACTGTCGCCGGACCTGAACTGCTCAAGCTGCACCCAGGTCAGGAGCAGGACAAGCAGGAAAGCCAGGGCGGCGAACAGCAGTTCCCTGCGTCTGCGCTTGCGGTCCCTTGCGAGGAGTTCCGCCTCGGAGAGAGGAGGCAGTGACAGGTCGGGCGGAAAGCTTTGTTCGGAGCGCATCACGGCCTCGCAGCTTCACCTGCGGCGTCGAACGTGAACGGCAGGATGAAGCGCAGTTGCGGCGCGACTTCGGAAGACCAGAAAACGATGTTTTTCTGCAGCCAAGGCGGCACGTCGGCATGCCGCAGGGCGATGTCGAGCCGGACGGCGAACTCCTCGTCTTCGCCTTCATCGCGCAGCGCCTTCAGCGGGACAAGGGGAAGCGCGAGTTTTTTCCAGCCCGCATACAGCAGGCGGGTGAGGTTTCTGTCCCGCAGCTCTGTGTCATCTTCAGCGCCGGGCACGGTCAGCAAAAATTCGCGGCTCAGGGGATCGTGGCGGAGGAGGGACACACGCGTCTGCCGGCTGAGTTCGGCGTTGCCGAGCAGGGAACGCAGGCGTTCCACGGACGCTTGTATCTCCAGTTCAAGGATCGCGCCGTCTTTCAGCAGGTCGCGCAGGCTCGCCTCGTTGTCCACAGCTATGGAGATTTCCGCGGTCAGGAAGGCATCGGCCGTGCGCAACGCGGGAGGAGGGTCGGCGATCAGCCGGTGGGCGGGCGCGGCGGACGCGGATGCGCTGAAAACGCAGAACAGCAGGAGCAGGAAACAACCGACGACCCCGCGTATGTGACAGCGGTATAGACTCCTGCGCAACCGCCCGCAGCCGGTCCCCGACAAAGCCGGGGTACGGCCCGCGGGGGGAGGACCGGGGCAGCCGACCTGCGGACAAGCCGCGGATGTCTCCGAAGGGTTCGCGGCGTTTGCCGGCCGGAGCGCGCGGGCGGCGCCGGTGCACTTTGCCGAAGATTCTGCGGGGTTCATGGCGTTTGCCGGCCGGAGCGCGCAGGGGCGCTATTGTACTTTGCCGAAGCTGTCGTTCATGAGCGAAGCCAGTATCTTACCCGAACAGGAGAGGTCGAAGCGCGCTTTCGTGTCCGCCAGTTCCCGCGCCGCGTCTACCGGAGCTCTGGCTTCGGCGTATGTCCTTTCCTGGATCATGGCCGAAAAGGCGTCGGCCACGGCCGTCAGCCGCCCGAAAGAGCTTATGCTCTTGCTGTGTTGCGGGTAGCCGGAGGCGTCGAGGCGTTCGTGATGTTCCAGCGTCGCTTGGCGCATAAGGTCAAAGCTCTGGTCAAGTTTGTGCATGAGCCTGTATCCGGTGACGGTGTGCGGCGGTATTTTTTCCTTTTCCTCCGGCTTGAGCGGCGTAGTTTTGTTGAGGATAAAGGCAGGCACCTTGGCCATGCCCACATCGTGCAGAAGCAGGGCAAGGGTAGCCTGATCCAGATCTTTGCGCTTCAAGTTTTCGTTTACAGGGTAGACGAAGAGCCACAGACCCACGCTCATGGTATTGATACAGTGCCGGCTCAGGGTAAATTTTCCCGTGTGCAGGCGACGGACAAAGAGGCGCAGCCTGTGCATATCCGTCCACAAGTATTCGGTAAGCACCAGCACGTCGTGGTGCAACTGCTCGAACAGGGTTTTCACCGGCTGCCCGAAAAACTCCGAAAGACGTATATCCAGGGCACGGATACAAATATCCGCGACCTCGGCTTCCTTGAGGTTGCGGTCAACGAGCACCAGGTCAAGCTGTTTGACGATATGCTGCGAGTAGACGGGATGATCCCGGCGTGAAACGAAAAGATTTCCGGCGGTGCACAGGGCGTGGACTTCTTCGACCTGATCGTTGGACAGGCGCGCATCCTTGCGGGAGTATGTGAGGAGCTGTGCCACTTTTTCATCAAGCACAAAGAGGTCCAGGGGCAGGCGATACCTGGGAAAACTGTCCAGTATGGATTCGCTTATCTGGTAGTATTCCTCGGCAACGGCGGCAAGGGCATCGGCGTCGGGCATGCGCGGCTACTTGGTGTATATTTTTACGAGGTTGGTGCCGGAGACAGCCTGATCCTTGCGGAACTGCCCGGCTGTAATCACGCAGAGGTCGCCTGCGTCGAGTTCGGGGCAGGTGTCGATAAAGCGTTCCGCTCTTTCCAGGTGGCCGGACAGGGAGGCGTCCGCCATGCGCGGCTGCACTCCCCAGGAAAAATTGAGGTGCCGCAGCATTTTCGGGTCGGGGGTCAGTCCGTAAACGGGCTGCCTGGGCCGTTGCGAGGACAGGCTGCGCGCGGCGGCCCCGCTCATGCTGTGGGCCACAATGGCCCCGGCGTTGCGGCGTTCCGCCAGCAGGCAGGCGGTATAGGAGAAAAAGTCCGCCGCCGAGTCCGGCATGTGGTACCGGGAAAGATGGG
Organism: Desulfovibrio sp.; assembly: GCA_031271265.1. Taxonomy (GTDB): domain Bacteria; phylum Desulfobacterota; class Desulfovibrionia; order Desulfovibrionales; family Desulfovibrionaceae; genus Frigididesulfovibrio. The sequence continues at coordinate 82,029 of JAISWB010000096.1, forward strand.
AGCGCTCCAGCAGCAGGGATTCTGCTTCCGCGGCGATGGCCGACATGAAGGAAACGGCCTCGACCGGAAAGCGGCCCATGGCCGTTTCTTCGGAGAGCATGACGCAGTCCGTGCCGTCGAGCACGGCATTGGCCACGTCGGTGGTTTCGGCGCGGGTAGGTATGGGATTGTTGACCATGGAGAGCAGCATCTGCGTGGCCACGATGACCGGCTTGTTCGCGTTGTTGCAGGCGGCTATGATGCGTTTCTGCATGGTAGGAAGGGTGGGCATGGGGCACTCTATGCCCAGGTCGCCGCGCGCCACCATGAGTATGTCCGCGACCGCGAGGATTTCCTCCAGGCTGTCCACGGCGTTCTTGCGCTCCAGCTTGACGCAGATGGGGATGGCGTAGCCGGCTTTCTTGATAATGGAACGGGCCTCAAGCACGTCCTCGGGAGTCTGGACGAAGGACAGGGCAACGGCGTCCGCGCCCAGCGCCAGGCCGTCCAGCAGGTCTTTTTTGTCTTTGCCCGTCAGGGCGGGCAGCATGATATGTTTGCCGGGCAGGGCCAGACCCTTGCGGGAGGTCACGATGCCGCTGTTGCCGGCTTCCATGACCACGCCGCCGCTTACCTTGGAATCGACCAGGAACTGCAGGGTACCGTCGGCCAGCACGACCCTGTCGCCGCTTTCCATGCCGTCGAGCAGTTCCTTTTTGTCGAAGGGGATATACTGCATATCGTTGCGTTGCGGCCGCTCCGGCCCGAGAAAGGCCCGGTCGCCCTTGCTGAAGCTCAGCGAGCCTTCTTCAATCGCGCCGATGCGGATTTTCGGTCCGGACAGATCCTGCATGACGGTTATGGGGATGCCGTGTTTTACCTCAAGGTCGCGGATGGTCTTGATGGTGGTCGAGAACTCCGCAGCCGTGCCGTGGGAGAAGTTAAGGCGCACGATGCGGACCCCGGCGTCGATGAGCTGCGAGAGCTTTTCCGGAGTGTTGCAGGCAGGTCCGATGGTGGCCACTATTTTCGTTTTCATTAAAAATCCTTTATGGTCTGAAGAAATGTCTTACTTGGTTTCTTGACGGCGAATAAGCTCAAGGGCCGCCTTGTCCGCCGGGACGCGTTCGCCCATGAAATCCAGCCGGGCGTTGAATGTTCTGCCTTCTTCCCAGGCAAAGGGTGTTTTGCCGTCCGGCATGCGGTTGAGTTCAAGCACGTTCACGGCGCGTCCCTTGCCGTCGGGGCGCAGCCAGATAAGGCCGGGAATCTTTTCGGCCAGGGAAAAGGCGAAGCCCACCCCTTCGCCGCCGCCCAGAATGCAGTCGAAAATCCCGCCGGCCTTGGGCAGAAAGCTTTTTTCCGCAACGAGGCCCCAAGGGCTGACGCCGAGAAGCAACGGAACCTGTCCGCGCAGTTTTTTGCCCCTTTCCAGAACCTGCCGTTCCTGCTCCGGCGTCGGTCCCTTGCCGGGCACGGGGCCTTCGGGGAAAAAGACGATGCCCACCGGCCCGGCCGGGCTCTGCAGGATTTTGTCGCGGGGTTCCCTGTCGATTTCAACATATCCCGCGGGAATGCCGGCACCGGCGGTTTTCAGCCAGCCGGCCGCGCTGCGGGAAATCCAGCCGGCATCAACCTGCAGCATCGCCTGCAGTTTGCGGGCGAAGACCGCTTCGGCGGCCGCAGGCGGAGCCGCGTTGCGGCCTTTTTCGGCGAGATGTCCGAAACGGAACGGGTCGTCTGCGGTAAACTCGTAGGGGCCTGCGAGTACAAGGCAGGGCTTGCCGGCGTTGCGGTATGCGCGGAACAGCCCGATGCGGCGGGCCATGCCGCCGTATGTGCCGCTGCCCAGGCCGCAGGTCGGGCAGGGGCGCGTTTCTCCGAAGGTGGACGCATTATAGAAAACGGTCAGCAAGGGGCCAACGGCGTGCAGGTCGCCGGAGGCGGAGAACAGCCCGCTGTCGGAATACGCCGCCCGCGCGGCGGCAAAGGCCGGAGGCGCGCCCCTTGTCGCAAGAAGCAGCAGCGCTGCTGCGACAACCTGCAACGCAACCCGTGCCGTGCGGGGCGGCCGTGCGCCGGCAACAGGACGTAAAGTATCAAACGCCGCGGAAAGCGACTCCGCAACTGCAACAGCCGGCCGCGCGCGGCGCGTAACGAAGAACGGCAGCGCGGCGGCGAGCGCCTTGAAAGGGGATACGCTCGTTCCCCGCAATATTCGGAACAACGGCATGGGCGGCAGGCTCAGGAATTGACGAACTCTTTGAGTTCCTTGCCGGCGCGGAAAAAGGGAAGCTTTTTCGGCGCCACGGCTACCACTTCCCCGGTTTTGGGGTTGCGTCCCGTATAGCCGGCGTATTCTTTGATCTTGAAGCTGCCGAGCCCGCGTATCTCCACGCGACGTTCAGCCAGCAGGGCCTGACGGATGCAATCGAAAAAAGTATTGACGACCGTGCCCGCCTCGTCTGCCGAAAGAAAATTTTCCTCGGCCATTATCTTGATAATTTCACTTTTGTTCATCAATAATTCCTTTATGGTTTGCAGGCTCTCTCCTCAGCTTTGCGGGAGGTTCGCGGCAGGCTTCCGGCGGAGCGGCCGCTGCGCAAAAACGGGATGCGCGCTCGCCGGATTGTTTTTGTTTTCAGGCAGTTTACTATGAAAGGGAATTCCGGTCCAGCAGAATATCGCGGATACAACCGCGCACAGAGCTTGCCTCGCAACCGTAACTCGGGGGAATCACGGAAGTATTTTTTTTGAGAGAGTCCTCCCCTGTTCAGTCGACGGCGTTTACGTTGCGCAGGGGGGTGCCGAGCGCTTCGCCGGCAGACAGAGTGCCGCGCAGTTGTTCCAGTTTTTCGGCCGCCGCCATGCAGTCCTGGGAGGCAGGCGAACGCGGCGCCAGATCCATGAGCGGCCGTTGTTTGCGCACGGCATCGGTCAGCCCCTTGTCTGAGCGGACTTCACAGAGAAAAGAGGGTGCAAAGCCGAGAAAGCGTTTGCATACGGCCGCCAGACGATTGAAGGTCCGCTTAGCCTCGGCCTGTGACTCCGCCATATTCACGATGATGTGGAAGTCCGTCACATCATAGCGGGCCGACAGCACTTTCATAAGGGCGTAGCTGTCCGTTAGGGAGGTCGGCTCCGGGGTAATCACCACAAGGCGCAGGGTGGTCATTGTTGCGAAATTCAGGACGGTGGGCGAGATGCCTGCCCCGATGTCCATGCAGACGAAATCGTATTCTGCGGCCAGAGGGTTGAGCCTGTCGCGCAACATGCTGCGCGCCCCCGCGTCCAGGTCCACGAAGTCCGCCATGCCGGAGTTGGCGGGCAGCAGATCCAGCCCCGGCCGGCCTCCTGCGCCGAAGGGGATCAGAATTTCCGCAGGGTCCTGGTTGTTGATGAGTATGTCCTGCATATGCTTTTCCGGAGTAACACCCAAAAGGACATCCATATTGGCCAGCCCCATGTCGCAGTCTATGAGCAGCACCTTGCGGCCGTGCAGGTGCAACCCGCAGCAGATGTTCAGGGCCAGATTGCTTTTGCCCACACCTCCTTTGCCGCTGAGTATGGAAAAGCTGACGGTTTTTCTGTTCATGGCAGTTTACTCCGGATCCATATCGGCGAACAGGAATTGCTTTTCGCCCGCATGGACCAGACTGGTCCGGTCCTTGTTCAGTTTTGCGCTTGAGGCTGCGGCAACATTGTTTTTACCGTTTTTCTTGACCTCGTACATGGCTTTGTCCGCGCTTTCCAGGAGGCAGGCGCTGTTTTTGCGTTCGCGGTCAAGCAGGGCGAGGCAGGCAACCCCGCCCGAGAAGGTCATGGTGAAGTTCTCCCCTCTGCATGCGAAGTGTTCTTTTTTGAGCGCGGAGAGCAGGCGGTTGCCGAGCATGACTCCCGTCCAGACGGTTGTGGCGGGTAAAATAACGGCGAATTCCTCACCGCCGATGCGCGCGGTAATGTCGTAGTGGCGCATGGAGTTCTGCAGCAGTCTGGCCACATCCTGCAGAACATGGTCGCCGCAGGCGTGGCCCCAGCGGTCGTTTACCTGCTTGAAGTCATCCAGATCTAAAAGTATCAGGCTCAACTCGGTGTGCGAGCGCAAGGCCCTGGAGACTTCTTCGTCAAGACGCCTGTTGAAGTAGCCGCGGTTGCCTATGCCCGTGAGCGCGTCGTGGTCGCGTTGAAACGCGAGGCGCTGCTGCAGTTCGAGCATCTTTGCCACCGCTTCGGCCCGGTCGCACTGCAGGGGCACGGCCAGCCAGTTGTCCAGACCGTAGGTGGACGCGCAACGCTCCCAGTCTTCGAGGGATATGCCCTGAAGAACGCGCACAAGGGCAGTTGCCGCGTTGTTCCGGACGGGCGCCTGCGCCAGAACGCTCCCGACCACGTCTTCCAGGTCGGCGAGCATATTGCCGTATATGCCGCCTTCGGGCGGCAGCGGCGCGTCATTGAATTTTGTCGGCATGGCGCAATAATAACAGAGAACGTATGAGGTTGTCGAGGTTGCCGTCGAGTACCGCGTCCACGTCCGTTTCGTCGGCGCCGGTCCTGTGGTCTTTGACGAGGCGGTACGGCTGCATGGTATAGGTGCGGATCTGGCTGCCGAAGTTGATGGCGTCCTTGTCCCGGTAACGGCTTTTTTTCTCGTCCTCCGCCTTGCGCAGTTCGCGTTCGTAAAGGCGGGCCCGGAGCACGGACATGGCCGCGTCCTTGTTGCTGTGCTGGGATTTTTCGTTCTGGCACTGGACGACGAGTCCCGTGGGCAGGTGGGTTATGCGTACTGCCGATTCGGTCTTGTTCACATGTTGTCCGCCCGCCCCGCCGGCCCGGAAAACGTCTATGCGCAGGTCGCTTTCGTCGATGGTGACGGCAATGTTCCGCCCCGCGTCAGGCAGCACGTCCACGGAGGCAAAGGAGGTGTGCCGTCTGCCCGAGGCATCGAAGGGCGAGATGCGGATAAGGCGGTGAATGCCGTTTTCGCTTTTGAGCAGTCCGTAAGCGTTGGGCCCGGTTACGCGCAGGCAGGCGCTTTTAATGCCTGCCTCGTCGCCGTATTGGAAATCAAGGTATTCGCAGGCACAGTCGTGCCTGTCCGCCCAGCGTTGGTACATGCGCAGCAACATGGCAGCCCAGTCCTGGGCTTCGGTTCCTCCGGCGCCGGGATGCAGGCAGAGAACGGCGGGCAGGGCGTCCTCCGCGTCGGCGAGGAGCATGGCCGTTTCCGTCTGTTCCAGGAGGACGCGCAGATGTTCCAGAGATTGGGCCAGGCTTTCCAGCGCCTCTTCGTCGTCTTCTTCCCCGGCCAGAGCCAACCAGTCCTCGACGTCGCTCCTGGCTTCCTGCAACCGCGCAAAGCGGCTCTGCTCGGTTTCCAGGCGGCTTTTTTCCCGCAGTACAGGAGTCAGCAGTTCCGGCTTGTCCCAGGCAGCGGGAGCTGCCAGTTGCTTTTCCATTTCCGTGAGCCGGGCGTTGACGTCGTCGGGGTCAAAGACGCCCCCGTAAGCCGTCGAATTGTTCGAAAAGGGGGTCTGCGGAGGATTTGAGTTCGGGAAAGGTATACATGCGTTCACCTGTTTATTGTATGCCGAAAGCCGCAATGCGCCGCAGGGCACCGAGCGCGAGGGCCGCTGCCGCCGCGACTCCGAGGAACAGTTCCGGCAGGGGATGCAGGCGGTGGTACAGGGTCCGTTCGGCTCCGGCGGCGACTTCGGCCGTCAGCGTATCTTCCGTGAACAATCCGTCCACGCGGGCCGTCAGCCTTCCCCGGTCGTCGAATACCGCGCTTATGCCGGTATTGGTGGCGCGGATCAGCGGTCTTGCCTGCTCTACGGCGCGTACCGCGGAATGGGCCAGATGCTGCAGTGGGGCGGAACTTTTTCTGAACCAGGCGTCGTTGCTGACGTTCAGCAGGATGTCCGCGCCCTGTCGCACCTGCTCCTGCGCCGGGTAGGGGAAGACCGCTTCATAACAGATCAGCGGCCCGAGGGAAAGGGGAGATTTGCCGTCCAAAATCAGGAGCCGGGGGGTGGTGCCCGGAGAGAAGCTCATGCCCTGCAGCAGCCCGCGCAGGAAAGGAATATCGTCCACAAGGGGTATGTATTCGCCGAAGGGTACCAGATGCACCTTGTCGTAGCGTCCCGCGATTCGACCCTTGGGGGAGAGCAGAAAGAGCGAGTTGTGCAGGCGTGCCCCGCCTTGCTCGTCCGTGTCCGCCGCTATGCTGCCGAAGCCCAGGTACACGGCGTGCCGGGCGGCAAAGCGGCGCACAGGATCATCCAACTCCCGACGCCGGGAAAAATGGAAGGGCACGGCGGTTTCAGGCCAGACGACGAGGCGTACCGGGAGCGCGTCTTCGCCGGCGCGTCGCCCGGCGTCTTCGGCAAGGGCCTGTTCGGACAGTCGGATATAATGTTCGACGGTTGCCTGCTGAAATGCCCTGTCCCATTTTCGGGACTGGTCGATGTTGCCCTGTACGGCAATGAAGCGCAAACGCGTCTGCGCGCCGCCGTCTTCCCCGTTGCGGGCATCGGGGTCGAGGCGTTGCGCGCCGCAGACAAAGAGGGCGGCGGGAATCATCAGCGCCGTGCCGATCAGGGCGGCACGTTCATGAAGAGCCGCGCCGACCAGGGAGGTGCTCTCCGCCGGAAGCGCTTTCAGCGCGGACGCGCACAGACAGGCCGCGACCGCGTAAGCCGCGCTCAGCGCATAGCCGCCCGCATAGGCCGCGCCCTGCAGCATGACGGGAAAAAACGCGAAGGCCGAACTCAGGGTCAGCCAGGGAAAACCGCTGAAGAGCACGCTGTTCAGCACTTCAAAGCCGCCGTAGGCCAGGCCGCTCAACAGAGGCGGGGCCGCGGCGCGCAGCAGGCGTCCCGGCCTCCGCGCGCGGTCCGCGGCGGCGAAAACGCGGATGAAGGTCCGGGCGGCAAAGGCCGTGAGGGCGCCGTAACAGGCCAGGAAGGCGTAAAGGGCGAGAAGCAGGGGCAGGACAAGGACCGGGGACATGCCCGCCACGTCCAGCATGGGCCAGGCCAGCCAATACAGGCCTGCCGCGTTGCTTAAAAAACTCAGAAGCCAGCCGTACGCCGCCGCTTCTCCGTCTGAAGCGGCATGGGAAGCGGTCAGGTACAGGCAGAAGGGATGGAGCAGGGCCGTGAAGGGCGAATGGAGTACCGCGTTCGGCAGCCCGAAAAAAAAGCCTGCTGCCCCGACGACGCTAAGAAGGACGAGTCCGGGCGCAACACGGAACGGCCGGACCGGTCCCGTGAGGGGAGAGACGCCCCCGCCGGAGGCCGGTTTGCGTCCGGGCTTCGCCCGGAGCGGATCGGCCGGGTCACGGGACAAGGCGTCCCGCTTGCGCTCCGGGGATGCCGGAACGGGACGCGGCGGCTTGCGCATACCGGAGATTACCTTAACTGCCGCTGTTCAGTCCCGTTTTTCCGCAGGGCCTTCGGTTCCGTCCTTGCGCGGTGCGGCATCGACCGCGCCGCTTTCCGGAAACGTCAGGCGCACGGAATTGATGTGCTTGGGGTCCGATTCGATAACGGTGAACACGGCGCCTCCGGCGTCGTCCGGCGCGAAGCTCTCGCCGGGCAGGGGCACGCGGCCGGCAAGATGCGTAAGATAGCCGCCTATGGTGTCCACTTCGTCGGATTCCAGGGTGAGGTGCAGGCTTTCGTTCAGGTCGTCCAGACCGGCGCGTCCGTTGACCAGATAACTGCCGTCGTCCTGCAGGCAGATTTCCTCTTCGCGCGGCGCGTCGTGTTCGTCTTCGATATCGCCCACGATCTGCTCCAGCACATCTTCGATGGTGACCAGACCGGCCGTGCCGCCGTATTCGTCCAGTATGACGGCCAGATGATTTTTGCGGCTGCGGAATTCGTGCAGAAGATCCAGGACATTTTTGCTTTCGGGCACGAAAAAGGGTTCGCGCATGATTTCCGACAGCGCCCGCGTGTGTTTGTTCGGGTCCAGAAGACCCTGAATCAGATCCTTGGCATGCACGATGCCGACGATGTTGTCGCGGTTTTCGGAAAAGACGGGGATGCGGGAATGGCCGGTGGAAACGATGAGGTCGGCCATGGTTGTGATGGTTTCACTGTGCGGAAGACAGGCTATGTCCGTGCGCGGGGTCATGATGTCCCTGACCTGCAGCTCGTCAAGGGTCAGAACGCTGAGGAGCATGCTCCTCTCTTCGGTGTCCAGTTCTCCTTCCTCACCCGCCTCCATAATGGCCTGTTCCACCGTGTCGGCGTGGCGTCCGCGGAACCACCCGCTTAGTGTGCGCCATATCCCGTGACTGTCTGAGCCTTCGTCCAAATGTTCCTCCCTGGCTTGCCCGGATTTGCGCGCCGGCGGCCTTGTCGGCGTCAGATCGGGTGTTCTCTGAATAGTTCGATATGCCGGCGCATGATCCATTTCCCCAGCGGTTCAATGTCGCTGGCAAGGGAAACGCGCAGCCATTCAAGACTGCCCGGCTCTCCCGGTATGGCGTGTTCGCGCGGCCTGGCCCAGGCCAGGCATTGCAGACCCAGGTTGGTCATCCTCGAGGCATGGTCCACCCACACGCTCTGGATGCGGCAGTGCAGCCACAGGCGCAGGCGTTTGTCGTTTTCCGGATCCAGGAGGTCCACCATCAGGATAAGCTGCTCAATCGCGTTGAACTGCAGGTGTCGTTCGTTCATGGTACTGTATGACAGCCCGAGGCGCGCGCCGCCCGCCGAGAGGTCGACGATCACGAACTGTTCGGCGATGCCGGGAAGATACAGCAGGCAGGGTGAAGGCCACAGGGAAATGTCGTGGAGTCTGTCCGGCATGGGCATGCTTTTGTTGTGCCAGATTGCACTGCCCAAAAGGCAGGAGGGAGGGGGCGATATGCGCAGGAAGGCGCGTTTTTGCTTGTTTTCAAGGGATTGCGGCAGCGGCAGGGTAATGTAACAGATGCCGGGCGGTTGCTGCTTGATGCCGGCAATGGCGGAGGTAAATGTGTAAAAAATAATTTCCTTGTTGACCTTGATGCGGAAAAAGACTGCGAGGTCGCGGCCTATCCATTTGTCGGACAAACTTTTCAGTCCGTTCAATTCCAGTGAAATCTCAGAGGATCCGAGGTGGTCGGGCGCGCAGCTCAGGGTCGGCCTGCGCTGTCCGCCTGCCGTTTTGACCTGCACCTCGAAGGTCGCGCGCTGGTCGAAGGCCGTATTCAGAATGTTGCGTATCGTTTTTTCATCGTTGATGAACCCGCCGGGGTAGCGTCGGGTGCGATACGTCACCGCCAGTTTGATGACGAAAACGACAAGAACGACCAGTACGGAAACGCCGACGGTCAACAACCAAACGCGGATACCTTCCGGGTTCAGCGGGGGGAGAGAAAAAAAATGTTGTATGTCGGTCAGGGTCATCTGTACATCCGGAACAGCCGGAGAGCATGGAAATTCCGTCCGGCGCGGCAATCCTTATCCGGCTCCGTCCACAGGCCGGCACCGCCCCGGCCGGCGGGAGCCGGCCGGCATCTCTCCTCCCTGAAGGGAGGCGCCGGCTAAAATGTATGCCCGGCTTTGCCGGGCGTCAAGTAGCAATCCTCCTGAAGAGAAGTTTTAAACCATAAAGGAACGTCTGATAAATTTGCGGTCAGGTATCGAACAGCATGGTCAGCACGGTTCCTGCATCGGCTATGGTAGCGCGGATGTCCGATTTTTCGTCCGGGGCGTGGGCATTGGACGGCAACGTCGCCCATGCGGCTGCGTGCAGTCCGCGGCGGCGCAGGCACAGGGTGAGGGTTTGTCCGCCCGTCCCGCAGAGTTTGCCTTCAATGCCCCGGTGTCTGCGCAGGGCGTCCAGCAGTCTGCGCACGACGGGCGCATCGGCGGGCGTTGCCGCCGTTGCCTGTTCGCCGCATATCCGTTCGACTTCCGCCGTTGCCCCATAGCGGCCGGTCGCCTCTTGCGCCAGGGCGCGGACCTTCGCTTCCACCTCCGCAAGACCCCTGTCCGGCAGGACGCGGCAGTCCAGGTAAAATACGTCCTTACCCGGCAGGGTGTTGATGTTTTCCACGTTGGCTTCTTTTTTGGTCGGCACGAAGGTGGAGCAGGGCGGGGAGAACAGGGGGTCGAAGCCGGGAAAGGCGCTTTCCAGGCCGTCCATTGCCTGGATGCAGGCGGCGGCGGCGCGCAGGGAGTTTACGCCGTTCTGCGGTGCGGCGGCGTGGCACTGTTTGCCGTTGACCGTCACTTTCAGCCACAGCCGGCTTTTTTCCGCCGTTTCCACCATATCGCCTGCGCTGTTGCCGATGTCCGGCACCAGAAACAGATCCCGAGGGCCGAAGAGTTCCGGCGCACAGTCCAGAACATGCGGCAGCCCGCGGCTCATGCCGGTTTCCTCGTCGGCGACGAAAAGCAGGCCCAGCGACAGGTCGGGGGTCACCCCGCAGGCGATCAGAGCCTCGGCGGCCAGCAGTGCCGTGACTACGGCCTGCTGGTTGTCCTCCACCCCGCGTCCGTAAACATAATCACCTTCCACGCGCAGGACGTGGGGCGGGTGTTGCCAAAGCGCCTCGTCTCCCGGCGGGACGATATCCAGATGCGCGATCAGCCGGAGGGTTTGATCGCGTTTTCCCTGCACGCGGGCCGATATGTTGGGGCGGAAACCGCTGGGGCAACGCGGGTCCGGGCAGTCATGGCGGCGGATCCGTCCGAGCCCGGCGCGCATCATTTCCAGTTCCAGCCAGTCAGCCCTGTCGGCTTCACCCGGTCCGTTGTTGTCGGGCCCCACGGCCGGCCTGGAGGTCAGCTCGCGTTGCAGGTCGATGACACGTCCGCGCCGGCCGTCAAGGTAGGCGAGTAAACGGGTCAGCATGCGGAGGCCGGACGGAGGAATGTTTACCGTCCGCCCTTGGCGGCGCGCTTGGAGGCCTTGAGCGGGTTCACCTTGGCTTGGGCAGCCGCGGCAACGCGGGTATGCGTGGAAAAGTTGCAGGGCCCCATTGACCATTTGGCCGCGGGCTGCGGGTAGCTCGAACAGTACCGGGCGTCTTCAAAGTCGCGGATACGGGAGCATCCGTCGCATTGTTCCGTTACCGGCTGGAAGAGTGCGCCGTTGTACAGCATACCTTCCCGGGTCATGCTCGCTCCGGGGAAGCTTCGGGTTTCTTTGCTCATCTGAAATTCCTCTATGGTCTGAAGTCTCTCCTTTTAAGGAGAGGCGCACTCGGTGCCCGGCAGAGCCGGGCATACCTTTCGGCCGCCTCTCCCTTCAAGGAGGGGTAAATTCACAGGGAGCCCATCCGCCGGGGCCGAGCCTGCGTACGGAGGGCGAGGGCTGCGGATTGCAACAGCACCGGCAACGCATGTAACCGAGTCCGGGCAAAAGTCAAGGTCTTTTTGCGCGGTCGCGGGGCCGCGCCGGGGCCGGACATAGCCCGGCCGGTAAGCGGCAAAATGTTCTCACTGTTGCAATGTTTCCGGCAATGCGCATCTGGAAGAGCGCGGCCCGGCGAACAGCACGCGCCCTTTTTCCAGGCGCAGTTCATGCGTGAAAAGGTCCGCCCGGTCACCGTGGTGGGAAACGCAGATCAGGGTGACGCCGTGTTGCGCGAGTTCGTGCAGATTGTCGAAAAAAAGCGCCCGGCCCTCCGCGTCCAGCCCGGAGCAGGGTTCGTCCAGCAGCAGCACGGGCGGCGATGCGGCCAGCGCCCTGGCCAGCATAACCCTGCGCGCATTGCCTGTGGACAGGGAATACAGGGGAGCGTCCGCAGCGTGAAGCACGCCCATGCCTTCCAACCGGAAGCGGGCGCGTTTGCGCTCGTCACGACGGATTTCCCCGTAAAGGCCGATGCTTCCGCGCAGACCGGAAATCACCGTCTCTTCGGCAGTCAGATCGTAGGCGTACAGATCCTGAAACTGGTCGGAAACATAGCCGACGTTCCTGCGCAGTTCCTCCAGACCGGGGCGTTTACCTCCCCACCACGACACGCTGCTCCCCAGCGCGGCCTGCTCATCACCGTAAAGCAGGCGCAGCAGGGTACTCTTGCCCGACCCGTTGGGGCCGGAAAGCAGCCATTGTTCACCCGGCAGCACGGTCCAGTGTATGTCGTGCAGGACTTTGCAGCCTTCGATGAACACGTTTACCTGTTCCAGGCGCAGCAACGGCGCGCGGCGGGCTGCCCAAGCCCCGGTCCCGGCAAAGGAGCAGGGGGGAGTGCTGCGGGGAGTATTCGGGGCGGCAGGCGGCGTATTGTCCTCCCGTCCGGCAGGAGCGCAGTTGAAGCAGACCACGTCCGGCGGAGGGTTGTCTTCCCGTACGGACGCTGCCGCGCATTCCAGGGCAGATTTTTCTTCGCTTACGGCCGATGTCGCGGCGTGTTCCGGGGAAAGGTCGGCCTGCCGCACAGCCGATGTCGCTGTGTGTTCCGGATAACGGATATCTTCCGGCAGGGCCGGCGCGTCCGCACATTGCGGAGAAAGAACATCTTTCGTCAGGGCCGGCGTGTCCGCTCCGGCAGCGCATCGTGTGACGCGGCCGTTCCGCACCAGCAGCATTTCCCGCATGAAAGGCGGGATGTCCTCGTTTCTGTGGGCGCTTGCGATGAGCGTGCAGCGTCCGGCGGCGAGTTCCAGACCGCGCGCTGCGGCGCGCCGCGCTTCCGCGTCCAGGCCGTCGAGAGGCTCGTCCAGAAGGAGCAGCCGGGGACGGCCCATAAGCGCCCGCAAGATGAGGCAGAGACGGAGCTTGCCCCGGCTCATGGCAGGCAGACGGAGGGAAAGGATATCCGCGGCACCCGCGGCTTCGGCCAGTTCCAAGGCGCGCTCGTCGCGCCCGGACGGTGCCGTGCCGTAAAGCGTCAGGGCGTTGTCCAGACCGGAGAGCATGATCTCCCGGCCCGTCACCGGCGCGCCCAGCCTGACCAGACGGCGCTGTTGCGCAGGCGAAACCAGGCGCGCGTATTCGCGCGCCGTCAGCGGTGAAGAGTCGGCAACCCCTTCAAAGTACCAGTATATTTTCCCCGGCCGCGCGCGCTCCGGCAGATTCTGCGCAGGCCGCAGGTCGCCGTGCAGCAGGGAGAGCAAGGTGGATTTTCCCGAACCGTTTGCCCCGACCAAGGCCAGATGTTCCCCGAAACGCAGGTCCAGCGAAAGCTCGTTAAAGACAAGGTTGCGGCGGAAGCCGGCATACACCCTTTCCAGGCGGACCATAAGCGGCGCGGGTGAGGAGAAACGGTCACGCATCAGGGCGAAGGAACGCTGAACGGCATACGGCGCGCTTGTCCGCCGCGTGTGGGTATGCAACTGTAGGTGTAGCCGAAGGAGGCGGCATAGCGGGCCAGTTCCGCAAAGGCAAAAGCAGGCGTATCGACGCAGTGGGCATCGGAGGCGAACGCGATGTCCAGACCGAGTTCCGTCGCAACGGTCATGATGCGCGGACCGGGGTAGATTTCGCGGCACGGTTTGCGCAGGCCCGCCGACGACACTTCAAGCAGCATGCCGGCGTCGCGCACGGCTGTCAGGGCGCGGCGCAGCAGGGACACCGCTTCATCGGTGTCCAGCCAGAGCTTGAAATCCTCTATGCTGAATATCTTGATGAGGTCCGGGTGGGCCGCGATATGGAACAGCCCGCTTTCGCACATGGCGGTCAGATCGTCATAGTAGCGGGCATAGGCGCCGAAACGTTCCCGTCGGGAAAGCCGATCCCAGTCGGCACGGTCGGCATCGAAACCCCAGGTGCCTTGAAAATGCAGGCCGCCGATCACGTAATCAAAGTCCCGGCCGCACAGAAAATCACGCGTGTACGCTTCGTACCCGCGCAGGTAATCGGCCTCTATGCCGGACAATACCTCAATGCCGCGCGCGGCACCGCGCCGGGCGATTTCCCGCACTTCGCGCAGGTAATCGGGCAGCCCGCGCACAAGTTTTTCCCGGTAATCGGACGGGTAGACAAAGCCGTCCGGACGCGGGGAATGCTCGGAAAAACCTATGACCGCAAGCCCCTTGGAGCGCGCCGACAGGTACATGCTCTCGACGTCGGCCGTGCCGTGCGAACAGCTGGTGTGCATGTGCAGGTCGACGACAACGGGAGATGCAGGGAAGCACTGATTAAGGGGGCTCCGCCCCAAACTCCGCCGGGGCCCCGTCCAGTCGTCCTTGCGCCCGTTCAGGCCGGCTCCTGCCGGGGGAAATGATTTCCCGCGGGCCCCCTCATTCGGCAAGGCAGAAGGCAAAAGACACCTCGTGACGACACTGTTTGTTACAAGGTAACGCACAAATTTTTGCCTGCACTCCTAATGGGGGGTGCAGAGGGAATCATCAGCCTTACGCCTGCTCAGGCTGACCCTGCCGGGTCCAGGGCGGAGCCCCGGCCGCCGGAGGCATAAAAATAAAGCATTACGCTGTACTAGGGGTTGTTCAGAACCAGACGCAACGCCTCGCGGACGGCCTCGTCCACGGCGTTTTTGCGCACGGGCTCGCGCAGCACGATGGTGCCGCGCTGGGTGTAGCGCGGCGGAAGCAGATTCAGGGCCATGGCGTAGATATCCCGAATCAGGTCGCCGTGGGGATCGCTCAATGCCTGAATATCTTCGTTTGCCGCCATGCTTTTCAGTACACGTTGTTCGTTGCGGTTGCGCACGGCATACAGATCCGTGCCCGATAATATATAGTTTTCGCGCTTCATCGGAAATTCCTTTATGCCCGCTCCGCATTATTGCCGGATTTTGGCCCGCCTGTTCTGCACATAGGCATCCCGGACGGACGCATACGGATCGACTGCGCCCAGCTTGAGTTGATCGTACATATCAAGAATCTGATCCAGGTTGTTGACGACCTCAAGTGCCGACAGGCCCAGGCCGAGTTGCCACGGATCGTCGATCCAGGTGGTGGGGCTGAGCAGGTAGTCGCCGCCCAGACCGACAGTGTCGCGCAGTGTTTTCGGTCCCAGCAGCGGCCAGACAAGGTACAGCCCCTCGCCTATTCCCCATACGCCCATGGTCTGTCCGGTATCTTCGTCGCTGACGGGCACGACCGTTTCCAGTTTTTCGGCCGGGTTGAACAGTCCGCCGAGGCCGGCGGTGGTGTTGAATATGAAACGCGACATTTCCACGCCGGCCGCCAGCGGTTTGCCCTGCAACAGGTTGTTTGTGAAACGCACCGGGAAATTCAGGTTGTAGAAGAAGTTGGAAATGCCCTTGCGCATGAATTCCGGTGTGACAAAAGTATAGCCCGCGGACAGGGGCCGGGCCGCATGCTCCAGAATCACGTCGTTGATCACGAAAAAAGCACGGTTCACAGGCTCCAGGGGGTCGGCGATGATCCGCCCGACCTGGTCAGCATAGGCGTCGTCTTCGTCCAGGGAAGGCAGATGGTCGCTGCCGGCAACGCGCCCGCCTTCCCCGGACGTCTCGTAGGTGTCCTGGTCCGGCGCCAGCAGCTTCGCCCCGAAGGGAAACTCCGCAGCGCAGGCGTCCCGGCCGGGAACAGGCAACAGGAGCAACAGGGATACGGCGACAATAATTTTGAGCATCGACATCAGCTCCCTGTTTTGCCGGCCGCGATTTCTTCGGTCTTTTGCCGGATCATGCGGACCAGCGTGTCGACATCGTCTTTGTCCAGAATCGACTGAAACTGCGAACGGTAATTTTGCACCAGGCTGACGCCTTCAATGATGACGTCGTATATCAGCCAGCGGTCGGCCTTCAGCATGCGGTAAGCCACCGGGACGGCTTTACCGTCGCTTTCCACAACAGTCTGTATTTCCACCTTGTCGCCCTTGGTGCTCGCCGTTTCCCCGGTGTAGGTAATCTTTTCACCGTCGTAGCCGTCCATGCTGTGCAGGTAGCGCGCCCGCAAAAGGTCTTCAAAGGCTGTCTTGAACTGTGCTTTCTGCTCCGGAGTGAAGCTTTTCCATTTCGGACCCACCGTGCGCATGGAAAGTTCGTCGAAGCTGAAGAGCTGCTTGATGATTCTTTCAATGTTCGCAAGTACGGGTTGACGGGTAGCCGGATCGCGCATTGCGGGCTTTTTCAGTTCCGTCAGAACCTGGTTGATCGTGTTTTCCAAGGCGTCGCGCGCTTCGGAGGCGGCGGCGGGGGCGGCAAAGAGGCAGGTCAGGCACAGCACCGCGGCCGCAATGACAGTGAAACGAGGCATCATTTTACACCTCCGAAAACATATTTGCTGATCAGGGCTTCAAGGTCCACCGCGGATTCGGTTTCCGTCACCTCACCGCCGGGCTGCAGCGCGACGGAAGAGCCGCCGGGCGAGATGCTGACGAATTTGTCGCCTATCAGCCCGCTGGTTTTTACGGATGCTATGGAGTCGTCGCTCAGTTCAATGCCTTTGTCAATCAACAGCGAAACCGAAGCCCCGTAGTTTTTGTTCAGGCTGATCCCGGCGACCCTGCCCACGCGCACGCCGGCGATTTCAACTGCCGCACCGGGCTTGAGCCCGGCGACGGAACTGAAGCCCGCGGTCAGCGTGTAGCCGTCGTTGCCGAATACCTCCATTTTTCCGAGCTTTACCGTCATGTAGGTCAGGCAGAGCAGACCGACGAACATGAACAAGCCTACTGAAAATTCACGCGAGTATTTGTTCACCGGGCCTTCCTCCGGGCTGTGCCGTCACAAGAGGCACAACGCTTTGCAATCATTGAATATCGTAAGTTACATGGGGCGCCGCCCTTACAAGGCTGGGGCCGCCTGCCGCGCAAGTTTACTGAATACCGTGTCTAAAAACCGAGGGCCTCATGCATGAGCCTGCGTGTTTCTTCGGCCAGTTGCAGGCGCGGGTCGTCGGCCTGCCCGGCCTGCGGGGGCGAACGGTCCATAAAGCTGCGCAGGTAGGGATCGTCCGCGTTTGCCAGCCCTTCAAGGCTGCCCGCATAGGCGATGCCGCCGTTGTGCAGGACAACCACGATGTCGGCTATGTTTTTGACCGAGGCCATGTCGTGGCTGACCGACACGATGGTCATGTTCGTAAAACGCGTCTTCATGTCCAGCAGCAGTTCGTCCATCTGCGCCGCGCTGATGGGGTCGAGGCCGGAGGTCGGCTCGTCGCAGAGCAGCAGGGGGGGGTCGGTGACCAGAGCGCGGGCCAGGCCGGCGCGTTTTTTCATGCCGCCGGACAATTCCGAGGGATAATAGTCGGCAAAATCGGCCAACCCCACCAGGGCCAGCTTGTGCAGAACGATTTCCCGGACTGCGGCCGGGAGAAGCCTCGTGTGTTCTGTGAGCGGCAACGCCGTGTTTTCCGCCACCGTAAGCTGTCCGAGCAGTGCGCCGTCCTGAAAAAGCACGCCCATGCGCCTGCGCGCCGCGCGCAGCTCCTTGTCCGGAAGGGAGAAAAGGTCGTTGCCGCCGAGCAGTATCCGGCCGCGCAGGGGTTTTGCCAGCCCTATGATATGGCGCAACATGGTGGTCTTGCCCCCGCCGGAACCGCCGAGGACCGCGCTGATGCGCCCGCCCGGAAAAACCACGGAAATATCGTCCAGGATGACGGTATCGCCGTACCCCATGCCGACGCTTTGAAATTCTATGTCCCAGGGCCGTTCCATGATCTACAGCAGGAAAGAGGTGAGTACATAGTCGGCCGCGAGCAGCAGGATGCAGGAAAGCACCACCGCCGACGTCGTGGCGTTGCCGACGGCCTCCGCTCCCATGCCGTCGTCGCGCGTGTGCGCGAAATAGCCCTTGCAGCAACATACGGTGACGACGATCAGGGCAAAGACCAGGGATTTGCCCAGGCAACCGCTCACGTCCGCCCAGCGCACGCTGCTCCCGATACGGGAAAAATACACCCCCCCGCTCATGCCCAGCATGAGCACTCCCGTGGCATAGCCTCCGAGTATGCCGACCGTGCTGAAAATCGAGGTCAGCAGGGGAAAGGTGATCAGGGAGGCCGTTATGCGCGGGGCGACAAGGTAGCCCATGGGGTCGATGTCCATGACTTCAAGGGCGTCGATCTGGTCGCCGATGCGCATGACGCCGATTTCCGCAGCCATGGCCGAGCCGGCCCGGCCCGTGACCATGATGGCCGTCAGCACCGGCGCAAGCTCGCGCACAAGGCTCAGGGCAACGGCCGAACCGAGAAAGCCTTCCGCGCCGAACATGCTCAGGGTGTAGTAGCCCTGCAGACCCAGCACCATGCCCGTAAACAGGCCGATGAAAACAATAAGGAACATGGAGCCGGCACCGATAACGCGTATCTGGCGCAGTACCTTGGGTAACTGAGTGCGGGAACTGAACATGCGCCTGATACCGCGCGCCAGGAAGATGCCCATGGCTCCCGTTTCGCACAGGAACAGCACGCCCGCCCGGCCGAGAGCACGCAACAGGGAAGCGGCGGAATTCAGCGAAGGCGCGTTTGTTTTGTCCGGCATGGTATCCCTTTATTACAGCAGGCGAAAAATATTTCAAACTTTTCGCTGCGGAACGCCCGGCGAAAAAGGCGGTTTCCGCATCGCTCACGCTGCCTTCGACGGCGTGCCGGACGCTTGTCCGGCGCTTACCCGGATCAAGGAAAGTACTCCGAGTAATGCAGGCTTTGCATGTGCCCGCCGCAAAGCTGCTCTCAGCGCTTATCGGCAATCCTGAAAATTTCCTAAGATGCAAAAGCAACTAAAGTCAAATACTTTTGCGTTCTTCCAGCAAACATTCCACTCGATCCATGAAGGCGTCCAGACCGCATGCTGCGCCCGGCGGCGGGTTGAACCCGGCGGGAGGCGGTTTTCCGAGCAGGAGCCTGATGCGCCGCACCAGTTCCCCGACGTCTGCCGGGTCCTCCAATACCGCATCCCTGTCCAGAAAGAAGGAGGCGCCGTCGGCGGAACTGCTCAGAGTCCGGCATCCCGATGCCAGGGCTTCGAGTACGGCATTGGAGCAGGCATCGTAAAATGTAGGGAGGACGAAAAGGTCCAGCGCCCGATAAAAAGCGGGCATATCCTCCGTTTTTCCCATAAAGACGACGCGCCGCTCAATTCCAAGGGCACGGGCCGGATCCAGATAGGAGGCCGCTTTTCTGCCGCCCGCCGTCAGAAGCAGGACATTGTCCGGCAGCAGGGCCGTTGCCCGTATCAGCCTGTCCACGCCTTTGAGCCGGAAATTGGTGGATGCGGTGCCGATCAGGATATATTCGTCGGGGTTGTCCGCGAGGTGCGGAGCATACCTGCGGAGCAGGGCGCGGCGGGC
This sequence comes from Desulfovibrio sp., assembly GCA_031271265.1. Lineage (GTDB taxonomy): Bacteria > Desulfobacterota > Desulfovibrionia > Desulfovibrionales > Desulfovibrionaceae > Frigididesulfovibrio. Next base: position 101,179 of record JAISWB010000096.1, read on the forward strand.
CTCACTGCGCTCCGCCGGTGAAGGGGGCCGAAAACGCGCGGGGTCCGGCCTGTTGTAGACCACGGCAACCTTGTCCGGGTCCAGGGCGGGATACGCCGACAAAAGTTGCTCCCGCGTCAGGTCGGAAACGGCAATGACCCGGCTTTCCGGTCCGAAAGCACGGCGCTCCAGAAACAGGATCAACAGGTTGGACGGCGACAGCCGGCGGAGGACGGTTTTCAGCGCACGCCGGTAACCGGAGGGAACAGCCCGTTCCGATTGTTTTCGGAAAATCTTCAGCGGTCCCCCGCCCATGCGGATCAGATCCTGGCGCAGACTTTTGCCGAGGCCGACGGTAAGGTCGTAGGCGCCTTTCGCGCGCAACCGCTCCGCCCGTACCAGGAAACAAAGCATCTTGAACAGACGGAAGCCGGGCGGGCGCCCGGTACTGATGACGCGCACCCCCGGCGGCGCCGGCGCCTCCTGCCGGGAACAGATGAAATCCACGCTGTACCCCCGGCCCGCCAGCCCCTCCGCCAGACGGTACCCGAACTGTTCAACGCCGCCGTACAGGGAAAAACGCGGCAGAAGAACGGCTATGCGGGCGTGCTTCGCGGCGGACGGAGGCATTGTCCGGTCAGAACATGCGGGCGGTGTTCTTGCCGCCGTGCTTTGCCGTATACAGCGCCATGTCGGAACTCCTTCAGAACATGCGGACGGTGTTCTTGCCGCCGTGCTTTGCCGCATACAGCGCCATGTCGGCCCTGCGGATACACTCGTCGATGTCTTCCCCGTGCCGGTACAGCGTACAGCCGACACTGACGGTGAACATGGGCAGGGCGGGATCGACGACCGTCTCGGACGTTTTTTTTCTGAGCTTTTCCGCAACGGTCAGAAGCTGCTCCTCGGTCGCGCCGGGGATCGCCAGGATAAACTCTTCTCCGCCGTAACGGCCGATGATGTCCTCCTGGCGCAGGTTGGCCGGCAACAGGTCGCCCAGCGCGCAAAGCACCTGGTCTCCCGCCTGATGACCGTATGTGTCGTTGATGCGCTTGAAATTGTCCACATCAAGCATGATCAGCGCAAGGCTTTTGCCCGTTTCACGCGCGCCTGCCGTCTTCTCTTCCAGTTGTTCCCTGAAGGCCGCCCTGTTCAGGAGTCTGGTCAGGCCGTCGGTACTCGCTTTTTGCTTGTAGCGCGTGATGTCGTTTTGCATCGCTTCGCGTTCCAGCAGCACCGTTCTTGCCTTGCGCAGCATCTCCCGCCGCCGGGCATAGCTCTCCGTGAGCAGGCGCACGGTTACGGCCTGCGTGTCCCCGTAACATACGGCTTCGGCCGTCAGAGCCTGGTTGTGCCCGCAAAGGTCGTCCTCTTCCCAACTGCCGGACGAGATGACACCGCTTTCGCCGGAGGCGAAAAATTCTTCCGCGGATTCATAAAAAAAACTCAGCATCTCCGATCGTTGCCACGGCGTATTGCAGCGGCCGCCCGGACCGGGCGGAAACAGTTCGTCATAAAAAGCGGGGGGAATGTCGATGAGGCGGTATTCTCCCGGAGCCGTCCGTTGCAGGACAGCCACATCCATGGCCTTGAGAATATCCGCCGCGATGCGTTCACTGCTCATCTCGGCTGCCTACAGCATGGCCTCGGCCAGGGTCCGGAAGGATTCTTCGACGGATTGGCCGGTTTTGGCGCAGGTGGCGAAGGTTGTGAGCCCTTCGTCGTTGCGCAGCCTGTCCACATCGTCGCGCGTCACCTGCCAGTCGGGAGCGAGGTCCGCTTTGTTGATGAGCAGACAGTGGGGTATGGGGCCGGTCACATCCAGAGCCGTCGAGCGCAGTTGGAGCGCCGCGTCCAGGGTATCGCGCCGCGTGCCGTCGGCAACGAGAAAAAAGCCCATTGCCCCGCGCAGATACGAAATGTTGACATCCGTAAACGCATCACGTCCTTCCATATCCCAGAGAACCAAATTCATCTCGACGCCGTTCATCTCAATGATTTTTTTGCTGATCTTGACGCCTACCGTGGTCAGGTAGTCATCGGAGAATATGGAATACACGTACTGTTTGACCAGAGAGGTTTTACCGACGGCAAAGGCGCCGAGCATACATATTTTCTTGGTGAGCATGACCGTCTCCGGAAAAAAACCGGGCGCGAATCGCGCAGGCGCACGCTGTATACGCCGGCTCAAAAAATATGGCAAGCACGCGCCGCGGTAGAGAACAAAATCACATCCCGCTGCGGCACTGTCTCGGGAACGTCAAAAGCCCCGGTGACGGGGCTTTTTCACGCGCGGTGCGCGGCGCGGCCTACAGGCTTTCTTTCAGCGCCTTATTATACGCAGCATCTTACTGATATCCGCATTGAAAAGTAAACTTTTCCCTGCGGAGGATCGTCAGCCGAAAAGCGTGGTTTTCGGCTGACTCACGCCGCTTCGCGGCGATATCAGCCTAACGGCTGCTG